>NZ_JBHJSJ010000067.1:0-43772 GCF_042268845.1 Kitasatospora sp. NPDC056273
ACTGACCGACACCGGCGCCGGTGTCGGTCAGTGGCGGTGCCGGTCAGCGCCGGAACAGGCCGGTGAGCACGTCCCACCAGCCGCGGCGCTGCGCCGGGATCGTCGGGGCCGCCGGGACGCCCCGCTCCGGCGCCGCCTTCGCCTGTTCCGCCCCTGCCCCTGTCTCCACCCCTGTCTCCGCCTCCGCCTTCGCGTCGGCCTCCGCCAGCTCCGCCTCCGCCACCGAGAGCGGGTCCGGCTCGATGTCGCGGGCGGTGAACTCCACCGGCAGCGCCGTCAGGTGCCGGGAGATCCAGGCCGAGCTCCAGACCAGCTCCTCCTCGGGCACCGCGAGCCGGACGTCCGGCAGCAGGGTGAGCAGGATGTCGATCCCGGCCTCGGCGACGTGCCGCCCGATGTCCTGGCCGGGGCACTCGTGCGGCCCGGCGCCGAAGGACAGGTGGGAGCGGTTGCCGTACAGCGGGGCCGCCAGGTCGGGGCGGACCACCGGGTCGACGTTGGCCGCCGCGAGCCCGAGCAGCAGCAGGTCCCCGGCCCGGATCTGCTGGCCGCCCAGCTCGGTGTCGGCGGTCGCCCAGCGGCCGGCCACCAGGGACATCGGCGGGGAGTCCCAGAGCACCTGGTCCAGCGCCTCGCCCAGGGTCATCTGGCCGCCGGAGAGGTGGGCCCGGAAGCGCGGGTCGGTGAGCACCATCTTCAGCGAGTCGGCGATCAGGTTGACGGTCGTCTCGTTCGCGGCGAGCAGCACCACCCGCAGGTGCTCCATCACCTCGTCCTCGGTCAGCCCGGCCGGGTGCGCCAGCAGACGGCTGGTCAGGTCGTCGCCGGGGTGCTCGCGCTTGAGGGCGATGGTCCGGCGCAGACCGGCGACCACGTACTCGTTGCTGGCGATCGCCGTCTCGGTGCCCTTCATCAGGTCCCGGGCGGCGGTCACCAGCTGCGGCCCGTACTCGTCCGGCATGCCGAGCAGCTTGGTCATCACCAGCATGGGCAGGTGCTCGGCGAACTGGGAGATCAGCTCGGCCTGGCCGGTCGGCCCGACCACCTGGACCAGGTCGGTGGTGAAGCGGCGGACGTGGCGGCGGATGCCGCGCCGGTCGAAGCCGTTCAGGCCGTCCAGCAGGGCCCCGCGCAGCCGGCGGTGCTCGTCGCCGTCGGCGAACACGCAGATCGGCTGCCAGGCGACCACCGGCAGCAGCGGGGAGTCGGGCGGGACCTCGTTGTTGCGGAAGGCGTTCCACAGGCGCGAGTCCCGGGAGAACAGCGTGGGGGTGCGCATCACGGTGATGTTGGTGCCGTGTCCGAGTACCAGCCAGGCCGGGTGGTCGCCGTGCAGCAGCACCGGGGCGACCTCGCCGTGCTCGGCGCGCAGCTTGTCGTACAGGACCGTCGGGTCGGCCTCGGCCTCCGGGCCGTACAGGCGGCGCAGGCCGCCGGGGCCGGTCGGGGCGATGCCGCCGCCCGCGTGGGCCGGGCAGCCGGGCGGCGGGGCGGTGGCCGGCGCGGAGCCGACGGGTTCGGGGCCGGCGGGTTCGGGGATCGGGGTGGTCACGGGGTCTCCGGTCGCGGGTGGGGTTCGGTGACGAGCGGACGGGCTCGGGCGGACGGTGGGTGGCCGGCTGAGCCGGCGCGGGTGTCGGCTCAGCCGGTGGCCGGGACGGCCAGCTCGTACAGGTAGTGCATCAGGGTCATCAGGGTGTCCCGGCTGGACTCCCGGCTGCGCGCGTCGCAGCTGACGATCGGCACCTCGGACGGCAGGTCCAGCGCGCTCCGCAGCTCGTCGAGCGGAACGGCCGGGGCCTCCGGGAAGCTGTTGACGGCCACCACGAAGGGCACACCGCGCTCCTCCAGCCGCCCGATCACCTCGAAGCTGACCTCCAGCCGCCGGGTGTCCACCAGGACCACCGCGCCCAGGGCGCCCTCGAACAGGCCGTTCCAGAGGAACCAGAACCGCTCCTGCCCGGGGGTGCCGAAGACGTACAGCACGAGCCGGTCGCTGATGCTGATCCGGCCGAAGTCCATGGCCACGGTGGTGGAGGTCTTCTGCTCGACGCCGGTCGGGTCGTCCACCCCGACCCCGGCCTGGGTCATGGTCTCCTCGGTGGTCAGCGGGCGGATCTCGCTGACCGCGCTGACCAGCGTCGTCTTGCCGACGCCGAAGCCGCCGACCACCACCACCTTGACCGCCGTGGTGACGGAGTCCGGCAGCAGGTCCGCCCCGGCCGGCCCGACCACCGTGTCAGAGCCGCTGAAGTCCATGGATCACCGCCTCCAACAGGGCACGGTCGGGGAGTTCCGCCGCGGGCACGGCGGCGCTGCGGGCCTCGATCAGCCCGTCGTCGAGCAGGTCCGCCAGCAGCACGGTGACCACGCTGACGGGGAGCTCCAGGTAGGCGGAGACCTCCGCGACCGAGAGCGGGGAGCGGCACAGCCGCAGGATCGCGGCGTGCTCCGGCTGGTGGGCGGGGGTCGGCTCCGCGCGGGAGACGATCAGGGTGACCAGGTCGAAGACCCCCGGCCCCGACGGGCCGCTGCGGCCCCGGGTGATGACGTACAGCCGGTCGGGCTCGGGGCCGTCCCAGCCGCCCTGCGCGGCCGTCATGCCACCGCCTCACTGTGCTCGTTCATGTGCCCGTCCCGCCGCCGGAGCTCGGCGCGGCAGGGCGGGACGGGTGGCGGTTCACGCGACCGCCTCGGGGTTGCGCGGCGGCGTGGACAGGTGCTCGCCGATCCGGGCGACCAGGTCGCGCATCTGGTGGCTCACCAGCCCGGCGTCCACGCCCTCGTCGGCGAGCACCGCGAGGTAGGCGCGGTCACCGGCGGCCATCAGGTAGAAGTAGCCGCCGTCCACCTCGATCACCACCAGCCGCATCGAGCCGTCGCCGTGCGGGAACTCGTGGCCGATCGCGCCGGCCAGGCTCTGCAGCCCGGCACAGGCGGCGGCGAGGCGGTCGGCGGTGTCCGGGTCGGTGCCGTACTGGGCGATCCGCAGGCCGTCGGCGGACAGCACGATGACGTGGCGCACGCACGGGACGCTGTGCGCGAGGTCGTTGAGGATCCAGTCCATGTTGCTGCGGTGCGGAATCACTGCTCGCCTTTCCCTGCCGTCTCTTCACTGGTGTGTGCGGCGCTGGTGCGTCCGGCACCCGACTGCCCGGCGTCCGTCTGCCCGGCGTCCGTTCGTCCGGCACCGGTCTGTTCGGCGTCCGTGGCGCGCCCGGCGCCCGCAGGTCCGGACGGGCTCGGCCCGGTCCCCTTGATGCCGTCCATGAACGCCTCCAGCCACAGGCCCGGCTGCTTCGGCTCCTTGGCGGGGCGCGACGCCTGGGCCGGCGGGCCGGCCAGCGGACCGGGCGGCTGCGCCGTCGGCCCGCCGGGCTGCGCGGTGCCGCGCTGGGCGGGGCGCGCGGCAGCGCCGAAGCTGCCCCGGGGCATCATCGGACGGCTCCGCCGGCGCTGCGGCAGGCCGTTGGGCGTCCACTCGGTCACGATCACCTCGTCGTCCCCGGCGCCCGGGCCGGAGGGCCCCCACGGGTTGGTCGAGCCGTAGGACGGCCCGACGCCGGCCGAGGTCGTCCGGGTGCCCCAGGGGCGGCCCGCGGCCGCGTGCCGGGGCGGGTTCGCGGGCAGCGGGCGGGGGCCGGAGAAGGCGCCGATGCCGTGTGCCCGCCCGGTCGGCGGCGCGGTGGTGAGCAGCTCCTGCGGCACGACCAGCACCGCCCGCACGCCGCCGTACGCGGAGCGGCGCAGCGAGATCTGGAAGCCGTACGCCTGGCACAGCCGGCCGACGATGGCGAAGCCCAGCCGGGGGGACTCGGTGAGGTCGTCGAAGTCCTTGGAGACCATCGCCTCGCGGATCGAGCGCTCGGCGCGGAACCGGGCCTCGTCGGTGAGGCCGAGGCCGCCGTCCTCGATCTCGATCGCCATCCCGCTCTGCACCTCGGAGGCGCTCAGGTGCACGTGGGTGTGCGGCGGGGAGTAGCGGGTGGCGTTGTCGAGCAGCTCGGCGACGGCGTGGATCAGCGGCTCGACGGCCGGCCCGGTGACGGAGATCTGGGCCACCGGGTGCAGGTCCACCCGCTGGTACTCCAGGATCCGGGACATGCCGCCGCGCAGCACGCTGTAGAGCGCGATCGGACGGGTCCACTGGCGGCCGGGGCGGGCGCCGGACAGGACGGCGATGCTGTCGGCCAGGCGGCCGCTCAGCGCGTTGCCGTGGTCCAGGCGCAGCAGGTCGTCGAAGACCGCCGGGTCGTTGCCGTGCCGGTCCTCCATCTCCCGCAGGTCCTTGGCCTGCCGGTGGATGATGGCCTGGACCCGGCGGGCGATGTTGACGAAGGCCCGCTCGGCCGAGTCGCGCCGGCTGACCTCGTCGTCGACGGCCTTGGCGACGGCCTCGGTGACGGCCACCAGGGAGCGGCGGAACCGTGGCGAGACGGGAGCCTCGCTCTCCTCGAACGGGCGGGTCAGGACGTCGAAGGAGTACCCGTACCGGGCCCCGGCGACCACCCTGCGCATCTCCACCCGGGCGAGCCGGTCCAGCTCGTCCTCCTGCCCGGCCAACCTGCGTTGCCACTCCTCCACCTGCCGGGCGTGCAGGTCACGGGACTCGCTCAGGGCCCGCCCCCGGCGGGCCGACTCGGCGGCCACCACGGCCACCAGCACGGTGCCCGTCGCCCCGCACCACAGCACCCCGGCCCGGGCCCCGGCGGACACCGCCACCGCGGCGACCGCCACGGCCGCCGCCATCACGGCCGTCGGCAACAACCAGCCGAGCAGGGGCGCTCGGCGCCGTCTGGCGGGTGACGATCCAGCTCGAAGCATTCAGCATCCTCAAACGATCGGAACAGTACGGACAAAAGCGGGGGGAGCGGCTCCGGAGGCGTGGTGGTGCAGCATAGCCAAGTTCAGGACATCCTGACCGAAAGTCAAAAATACCGTCCCGCAACCGACTTGTGGCAATCTGCCGGACAGTCCCGACATTTCGCACGCCAGTCGCAACCGGAGCGGCCACCGCCCACCCACCAGGCTTCTCGTCGCGCCGCCCGCGCGCCGCCGACCCGCGCCGGATTCGCTCATGCGAAGGGTTTCCGCGCCAAGTCCCCGCGTATCGCGCCGAGTTCGTGCTAAGCGCGGTGACTCCGGTCAACCGGAGGCGCGGCAATCACCCGGAAGGGGAACCGCAGCCGGGCCCGGCGAGCCGCACCGCGCGAGCCCGATTCCGCTGCGTGCGGTGCGCCGCCCCTCCTAGGGTCGTCGCATGAACGATCACGACAGCCGCACACCGGCCGCGCTGGGCCGGACCCTGCGCCACCTCATGGGCGACGCGGTGTGGGCGGGCATGCTGGAGGAGGCCTTCGAGCGCCGGCACCCGATCGGCGCCACCCTGCTGCGCCAGGGCGAACCGGGCACCCACGTCCTCGCCCTGCGGACCGGCGTGGCCAAGGTCAGCCGACGGGAACGCAACGGGGACGTCCGGCTGCTGGCCTTCCGCGGCCCGGGCGAACTCCTCGGCGAGGTGGCCGTCCTGGACGACGGCGTCCGCTCCGCGAGCGTCCAGGCGATCTCGGACTGCACGGTCGCGGTCCTCACCAAGGAGGCCTTCCTGCGCTTCGTCGCCGAGCGGGGGCTGTTCCCCGTGATGGTCCGCTACGCGATGGGCCGGCTGCGGGAATCCGACCTGGCCCGGATCGGCGGCGACGTCGTCCCCCGGCTGGCGGCCGCCCTGGTCGCCCTGGCCGACCTCTCCACGGGCCCCGCGCCGACGGCCGGCCGCCGGATCGAACTCGCCCTGACCCGAGACGAACTGGCCCAGCACCTCGGCGTCTCCCGGAACACCGTCACCGCGGGCCTCACCGCCCTGGCCGCCCACCGCGTCGAAGCCGGCCGCAAGTCCATCGCCCTCGACGACCTCCCCGCACTCCGCCGCGCGGCTGACGTTCCACGCGACTGACGCTCCGTCCCAGCACTCCTTTGACCCGCGCGGCCTCGGATGTGACATCCGTCACTCGCGTACCGCACCGAGCGAGCACACCGTGCGACGCCGGATCGCGAAGCTTGGTGGCGCAAGGTCAGCACGGGAACGACAAGGAGCAGAGAATGACGGAGTTCGACCAGCCGATGCCCGAGGCCAGCGCCCTGCCGTACAGCCGCAGCCGGCACCTCCCTCCGTACCGGGGCATCGTCGCCGTCGACGCCAAGGACTTCACCGGGTACCCGGCGATCGAGCACGGCACCATCAGCGCGAACGTGCCGCAGTTGCTCCGACTGTCCTTCGAGCGGGCCGGACTGGGCGAGGTCTGGAAGGACCGGCGCTTCCCCAACTCGACCGGCGACGGGTACGTGTTCGGCTTCGACCCGGCCTGGATGCCCTTCCTGATCCACCCCTGGCTGAACACCCTCCAGGAGGTGCTCACCGAGTTCAACGTGCACTCGGTCGGGACGGTGCGCATCCGGCTGCGGGTCAGCCTCAACATCGGCCCGCTCCCGGACGACGGCGGCGAGTTCGACGGTAACGGCACCCCGCGCAACGACACCCACCGGCTGCTCGACTCCCGTCCGGTGAAGGCCATGCTGGCCGCCTCCAACGAGAGCATCACCCAGGTCGCCGCCATCCTGTCCGACCGCTGCTACCAGGACGCGGTGGCCGGCGGCTTCACCGGGCGCCACCCCGACCACTTCATCGAGGTGCCGGCCACCGTCGAGGGCAAGCGCTTCGACCAGCGGGCATGGCTGTACGTGCCCACGCCGTCCGGGAACCTGTACGACCGCAGGATCCTCGGCGACGCGGTGGTGGAGGAGCAGGAAGGACGGGCGAAGCGGACAGCGGACGGGAGCACGGAGCAGCGCCGCGCGCCGCGCACGGCGGTGAACCAGCGGGGCAACGGCAGCAACCTGAACGCCGGCACGGTGCACGGCAGTCAGACCGTCACCAACGTGCGCGGTGACTCCTACGGCGGCGACCGCGTGGAGGGGCACAAGGTGGGGACGGTCAACGGCAACCTGGGCGACATCGTCCACGGCGACAAGAACGAGCACCGCCGGTGAACCCCGACGAGCGCCCGGCCATCGAGGGGCCGTCCGGCGCACCGGGCGACCGTGACCGGGACTACGACCGAGGCCTCGACCCCGACCTCGACCCCGACGACCTCGAAGGCGATTTCACGGACCGGTTCGCCGCGTGGGGATCGGACCGCCCGTTCATCTACGCGCCGGGTGGCAACATCAACACCGGCTCCGTGCACGGGGACCAGCGCGTCGAGAACGGCGCCGCCGGGGCCGCCCCCGGTGGCGGCGATCGGGTGGAGGCGCAGGACGGCCCCATCTCCGGGATGGAGGTCCTCGCCGCCCGGGCGGGATTCGCGAGGCCGGACTGCTTCCCCGAGGCGCTGCGCACGCTCGGCACCCGCCTGCTCTTCCTTGCCGGTGAACCCGGCACCGGGCGCCGGACCACCGCCCTCAACCTGCTGGTCGAGAGCAGCGGGAACAGCCTGGCCCTGCGCGCGCTCGACAGCGACTCGGACCTGTCGTCCTGGCGGCCGACGCACGCCGAGGCACGCGGCTACCTGGTACACGGCCTCTCGCCCACGGTCCGGCTCGGACCGGCCTCGATCGCCAAGCTGCGCCAGAGGCTGGAGGACGCCGACGCCTTCATGGTGGTCATGCTGCCGGACGACGCCGACCGGCTGCGCGGCGTGGCCCGCGATCTGGACCTGAGCCCGGTGCGCTACAAGCCTCCGTCGCCGCGTGCGGTCTTCGACGCGCGCCTGGAGGCCGTGGTGCCCCACGAGGGACGACGCCGGGCGCTGCTCCATCGGCTGGAAGCGGACCTGGACGAACTGCTGGCGCCCGAGCTGATGCCGGCCCAGGTCGCCGAACTCGTCGATGAGGTGAGCCGGTCCGGAGACGACGGCCCCGACCCGGCCGACCTCGGCCAGCGGCTCAGCTTCCTCGCGGAGACGGAGGTCCCCGACCTCCTGAAGGAGATCCGCGAGGACCCGGACGCGCTGGCGTTGCTGCTGGTGACGAGTGTCCTGGAGGGCCTCGACCGCCGTATCGTCCGGCAGGAGACCGACCGATTGCTGGGACTTGCCGACGGCCGCCTCGACGCGGTGCTGAGGCACGGCATGGACGCGGACGGTGAGCAGGGGCGGTACGAACGAGGCGAGGCTTCTCGGTCGAACCCTCGGTTCGTTTTCCGACGCTCGTTGGATGAACTGCTGGTGACCATCCGTGCCGAGTGCCTGCCCAGTGAGCTGAGGGAATCCCCGACCTTCTCCTACATGGTGGAACCGGTCCGCTTCAAACGGCATCGGCAGGCGGAGATGGTGCTGCGACATGTGTGGCGGCAGTACGGCGACGTGTCGGAAATGTTGACCGAGTGGATGGACAAGGCGCCCAGCAAAGAGCCCGAACTGGCCGGCCCCGTGGGCCGCGTGATGGGATTGGCTGCCGGCTGGAGCGGGGGCCGTCATGCGCTGGCGCACATCGAGGGTTTGGCCGAGTCGGACCGTGCCCAGAGCCGTAGTGCGGCCGCCCGTGCGCTGGGCATCGCGGCACAGGATCCGGTGCTGGCCAGCCAGGTGAAGTACCGGCTGGGCCAATGGAGCCTGCGCAACAGTGCGTGGCTCCGATCCACCGTGGCGGAGGCCTGTGGCGGGGACTTCGGGGCGGCTCGACCAGAACGCGCGATCACCTTGCTGCGACGGTGCTTCAGAGGAGGCGAGGGAGAGGAGAGAACGGTCACCGTGGCCGTTCGGAGGGCGCTGCGGCAGCTGTTCGTAGTCGGACACCAGCAGGTCGTATTCCGGCAACTCGTGGAGTGGACCAACCGGCCGGGGCAGGACGCCCAGCTCGCTTTCAGGGTCTTCCTCGAGTTGATGCGTGTCCCGTCCTGGTTCCATCAACAGCTCATCACTGAGGGTGAGTTCGCGGGGCACGTGATCACCTTCGTGCGGCGATGCCTTAACAGCAACATGCGCGAGGCCATGACCACTATGTTGCTCGGCTGGTGCCGTCAAGGGGTCTGGGACGAACCTGGCCGAGCCGCTGTGGAGACGTTGCTCATCGCTCTCGTACAAGACGTGCGTCCCGGCGAACTGGGCCTCTTGGTCGAGATCGACAGCAGTGACAACCCCGACCTCGTCGGCCGCGACATCGCCCACCGTGCCCTGGAGGCCTGGCGGCGTGGCGAGCCGCAGCCGTTCCGCTCCGCCCCTGCCTTCGGAGGCCCCCGATGACCGTCGACACCGACCCGCCCGTCTACACCCAGGCCACCCGTGCCCCCTGGCGGGAGATCCTCCGGCACCGCTGGTCCGGTCGGCGCGACTGCGCCCTGGTGCTGGGGGACCGCCACGGGCTCTACCAGCAGCTGGGGAAGGGCCGCCCGCGACCGTCGGGCATGGGGGCGGAGGACGGGGTCGCCGCGCGGCTGGGGTTGCGCGGTTTCGACCAGGCGTACCTGGTGGACCTCAACGAGCGGCCGGGCGTGCGAACGGTCCGTCTCCGCACCTCGTACGGCACGGAACCGCTGGAGGTCCACTTCCTGTGGTGGGTCCACGATGCCGCGCGGGTCGTGCAGACCCGGACCAACCGGGGCGGGCTGCCGGTCCGCAAGGACCTCGACGTCCGATTGCGCCAGCTCAGAGAGCAGTTCGCCGCCTCGGGCACCAGGTTGGGCCCCGACGAGTTGGTGCAGTACCTCGCGGCTCCGTACGTGCTGCCCCACTACGGCCTCGGCTACCGCGTCACGGACGTCTCCGCCTCCGAGCATGGCAATGAACTGCGCCTCGGGGAACCGGACGTGACGGACGTGCCCTTCGACTGGACGGTCAAGAGCGAGGAGGAGTACGCGTTCTGCCGGCGCCAGGTGCAGGAGGGACCGGTCGCCCTCGCGGCCCTCTGGCTGGCCAGGAAGCCCGACGAGGTGCGCGACGTCCTGGACTGGGTGGTCAAGAACGGCGACCTGCTCCGGGGCGAGACCACCTGGGAGGACCAGATGGCGCTCATGCTGGGCAAGTTGACGGGGCAGGAGCAGCAGGAGCTGTCCAAGATGCTGCGCGACCGCTTGGTCGCCCTCGGACGGCAGGTCCCCGGGCCCGCCTCGTACCCCTCGCAACCCCCGCAGCCCCCGGGGCCGGGGCCGGACTTCGTCAAGCTCCACTCGAACGTCAACGGCTGGTCCGGCGGTGTGCCGAACGGGAGCCCGCGGTGACCGGGGCGGCGCGTGTGCGGATACGTGTGCGTCGGCAGCCGTCGCGGCGGCGCACGGTCGCCGGGCCGCGCGGGCGCCCCAGGGGCAGGAGCCGCCGGCCGACCGCGCCGACGGCGGCGTCCAGCCCGCCCTCGGTGTCGGCGATGGAGCGCCTGATGGCGGCCAACAGCGCGGAACTCGTCCGGGCCGACACCAAGGCCGCCGTGTTCCTGGCGTTCACCGGTGCGGTGCTCGCCACCTTCATCCCCTTGGACGGTGGTGCCGGCGCCGGTTCCCTGGCCTGGCTGGTCCCGCTCCTGCGGTGGAGCGCCACGGCCAGCGCCCTGCTGGCCGTCGGCTGCTTCGCCTCCGCGCTGGTGCCGCGCCACCGCAAGGGGCGGCGGGGTGGTGCGGACGGTCCGGGGTACTTCGAGCACATCGCGCCGGGGGCGGGCTCCGAGCGGCTGCGCCGTGCCTTCGAACGGGCCGGGCACGACCCGGCGGGTCCGCTGTTATCGGCGCTGGCCGGTACCAGTGCGATCATCCGCGCGAAGTACCGCTGGATCGAGGCCGGCACCGCCCTGCTCCTGCTGACGCTTCCGCAGTTCGCGCTCACCCTCCGGCCGCTGTGACAGCGGGCGGCTGACGGGCCCCGGCCGCACCACGGCCGGGGCCGGTGACGCGGCCGGAGGCAACAGGTGTTGCGCCATCAGGCAATAGCTGTTGACGACCTCCGCCGAAGCTCCGTACAGTGCCGGGCCATGGAGACAGGTGATCTTGGTCGGCGGGTGGCGGAGGACGTGGCCGGTGGCGGCGGCGTGGAGGGGCTGCGGCGGCTGTCGGGGGTGATCGAGGCGCTGGAGGAGCGGCGGACGGAGCTGGTGGAGGAACTGCGGCGCGGGCGGGAGGCGACCTGGGAGGAGATCGGGCGGGCCTGCGGGATGACGCGGCAGGGGGCGACCAGGCGGTGGGCCGGCAGGCTGCGGGCGCGGTCGTTCGGCGTGGCGGCGGACGCGTACCAGCACGGTCGGCCGGGCTACCCCCGGGCGCTGGTCGGCTCGGCGGTGCCCCGGGAGGCCCGTCGGGTGCTCGACCTGGGCGCCGGGACGGGCAAGTTGACCGGACTGCTGGTCGAGGCGGGCCTGGACGTGGTGGCGGTCGAGCCCGACGAGGGGATGCGGGCCCGGCTGGCCGCGGCCGTGCCGAAGGCGGCCGTCCGGGCGGGCTCGGCCGAGCGCATCCCGCTGCCGGACGGCAGCGTGGACGCCGTGGTGGTGGCCCAGGCCTGGCACTGGTTCGACCAGGCGGCCGCCGTGCCGGAGATCGCCCGGGTGCTCGCCCCCGGCGGGACGCTCGCGCTGGTGTGGAACGTCCGGGACGAGTCCGAGCCGTGGGCGGCAGCCCTGGGCGTGCTGATGCACCGTTCGACGCCGCAGCGGATCGACACCCGGCCGGCCCTCCCGGCGCCGTTCGGAGCGCCCGAGCGGCTGGAGATCCGCTGGGAGCACGTCACCACCCGGGCCGGGATCGTCGACATGGTCGCCTCGCGCAGCTATGTGATCGCGCTGCCCGAGGACGAGCGGGTCCGCCTGCTGGCCGACGTCGAACAGCTGCTCGCCACCCACCCGGACCTGGCCGACCGCGAGGAGATCGCCCTCCCGTACGTGACGAGGTGCACCCGTGTCCGCCTCGGCTGACCTGATCACCCTCCGCCCGCTGGGCGTCGCCGACGCCGAACCGTACCGGCGCTTCCGACTGGCCGCGCTGCGCGAGACACCGAGCGCCTTCACCTCCAGCCACACCGAGGAGGCCGGCAAACCCCTGGCCGCGACGCTGCGCCGCCTCGCCGAGGCCCAGGACGGGCCGGGCACCCTGATCGGCGCCTTCGACAACACCGCTGCCGCACGCGGCAGAGGCGCGTTGGTCGGCACCGCCGGCCTGAAGGTGCCCAGCCGCAGTCAGGAACGGCACAAGGCCACCCTCTACGGCATGGCGGTGGCCCGCGACGCCGCCGCCTGGGCGGTCGGCCGGACGCGGGAGGGCGGGGCGGTGCGGGCCCAACTGCTCGACCTGGCCGGTGACCACGAGGCCGCAGTCACGCACTGTCGCGCGGCCGCGGAGCAGACCACCAGCCGCTCCGAGCGGGAACACCTCCTTCGACAGGCCCACCGAACCTCCTGAGCGGGCACGCTGAACGATGCTCGGCCGCAGCCGCGGGCTCCAGGGCAGTTGCCGCGGCACGGTCGGCTTCATGTCGCTGACCTGGACGTGACGGCTACGGCACCTCACCGCGAGCGGAAATAAGATCGCCACGAGTGGAGTTCGGTGAGGGAAGTCTGCCGTTTCAGGAGGGGTCATGCGAGCGATTCAGATGTCCGAAGTGGGCGGTCCCGAGGTGCTGCGACTGGTCGATATCGATCAACCGACGCCGGGCCCGGGCCAAGCGGTCGTGGAGGTCGCCGCATCCGGGGTCAACTTCCTCGACGTCTACCACCGCGAAGGCCGGTACAGCGTCCCGCTGCCCTTCACCCCGGGCGCCGAGGGCGCCGGAACGGTCGTCGAAGTCGGACCCGGCGTCGCTGACGTCGCAGTCGGGGACCGGGTCGGTTGGGTGGAGATTCCCGGCGCGTACGCCGAGCGGGCCGTCGTGGACTCCTCCCGGCTGGTGCCGCTGCCCGACGACATCGGCTTCGAGACAGCCGCCGCCGTGCTCCTCCAAGGCATGACCGCGCACTATCTCGTCAAGGACGCCTACCCGGTTCAGGGGGGCGACACGGTTCTCGTGCATGCGGCTGCCGGTGGCATGGGGCTGCTTCTGACCCAGCTCATCACCCATCTCGGCGGCAGGGTGATCGGCACGACGTCGACCACGGCGAAGGCCGAGCTGGCGAAGCGTGCCGGGGCCGCCGAGGTGATCCTCTCCTCCGCGGTCGACGATCTCGCAGCCGAGGTGAGGCGGCTCAACGGCGGTCAGGGACTGCCGGTCGTCTTCGACGGCGTCGGCGCGCACACCTTCGATGCGAGCCTCGCCAGCCTGCGGACCCGCGGCCATCTCGTGCTCTTCGGCGCGGCAAGTGGTGCCGTGCCGCCGTTCGATCCGATTCGGCTCGCCCACGGCGGTTCGCTGACCCTGATCCGGCCCAGCCTCGGGCACTACATCGCCGATCGGTCCGAACTGCTCCGACGGGCCGCCGATGTGTTCGAGTGGGTGCGCTCCAAGGCGCTTGAGGTCACCGTGACGGGCCGCTACGCACTGTCCGAGGCCGCCCAGGCCCACAGCGATCTGGAGGCTCGGCGTACCACTGGCAAGCTGCTCGTCGTGCCCGATGCGGCCGCTGTCGGACGCCGCGAGGAGACGCAGAGCTGATCGCGGGTGACGAGGTCGGGGATCTTGGAGGCTGCGCCCTCCGGGCCGACCCGGGCTGATCTCACGGGTCCCGCCCGTGACCGGAGCCGACTGTCAGTGCCCGGTCGTAGCTTGTGGGGTGTCGGCGGGCGGGTCCCGCCGGCCCCCGTTTCCCTTGCCCGAAATCTCCGTCGCCCGAAAGGGGACCGCGCCGTGTCCGTCGCCGTGGAAGAGCAGGTCACGTACCTCGAACTGTCCGAGGACGAGGGGAGTGCGCACAAGTTCTACGAGGTGCGGCTCGCCGGCCAGGTGGTGACGGTACGGTACGGGCGGATCGGCGAGCCCGGGCAGAGCAAGGCGACGACGTACCCGAGCCCGGAGAAGGCGGCCTCGGCGGCGGCGAAGAAGATCGGCGAGAAGGTCCGCAAGGGCTACGCCCCGGCCGTCCGGGGCGTGCGCCAGCGCCGGGAGGTGACGAGGCGGCAGATCGTCAGCAGCCGCTCGACCGCCCGCCAGGCGCCGTTGCTGTGGCGCTTCCGCTCCGGCTCGCCCGCCTTCGGGATCTTCGTCGGCGAGGAGCACGCCTGGGTCGGCAACGAGCGCGGCGACGTCTACACCCTCACCCACGACGGCGAGGTGACGGCCCGCTACGGCCTGCCGGACGGCGTGAAGTGCATCGTCGCGGACGACTGGTGGATCTACGCCGGCTGCGACGACGGCAAGGTGTACGACCTGGGCGGCAAGATCCCGCGGGTGGCGTACGAGATAGCCCAGGACGTGGACATCTTCTGGCTCGACATCCACGACGGCGTGCTCGGCGTCGCCGACGAGCGGGGCGGGCTGACCACGGTGGACCACGAGGACGAGTTCCAGTGGCGCCGCCAGGCCGACGGCCGGTCCGGCTGGATGGTGCGCTGCGACGCCGACGGCGTCTACCACGGCCACTCGCGCGGGGTCGCCCGCTACGACAACCGCAGCGGCGACCAGCGCTGGTACACCCCCACCCGGGGCGGGGTGCTGTTCGGCTGGCAGGAGGCCGACGAGGTGTTCGCCGGCACCGGGCAGGGCTGGGTGCACCGGCTGCGCAAGTCGGACGGCGCCGAGGTGGCCGCCTACCGCTGCGACGCCGGCGTGTTCTCCTGCGCGGCCTCCCCGGACGGCGAGTACGTCTTCGCGGGGGACAACCACTCCTCGGTGTACTGCTTCGCCGCCGACGGGACGCGGCTGTGGAAGCTCGCCACCGGCTGCGGCTCGGCGTACAGCATGCAGTACCGGGAGGGGCGGCTCTACCTGGTGACGACGGACGGCTCGCTGGCCTGCCTGGACGCCGGCGAGCAGGCGGTGCGGGCGGCCGAGGACGGCACGCTGCCGAAGACCGCCGAGGTCAAGGGCGCGGGCTGGGAGCCGGTGCGGGCCGGCGCCGGGCTGGAGACGGTCGCGGTGGCCACCGCCCGGACCGGCGGCGAGGTCGAGGTCGAGTGCGTCCAGGACGGCACCCGGCTGCGCGTGCGGGTGCTCTCGCAGGGCTACGACCCGTCCTGGCGCGTGCAGTTCCCCAAGGACATCCGCATCCCCGGCGCCCGCTACCTGGTCGCCGAGGTCCGGGAGTCCGCCTCGGGCGGCTTCTACCGGGCACGCGGCGAGATCAAGCGCCTGCTCTGACCGGTGACTTGATGCCTGGTGACGGTGATCCGGCTCGGGGCGGCGGCTTCCCGAGGTTGTCCGGTTCTGGCGGGTAGGTCTGGTGGCGCGTGCATATGCGGCGGTGTTACCCCGGTAGTCTTTCCGCCGGGCAGCCCCTGAGCGTTGAGACCAGCGCCGGACAGGAGAGCACTACGTGAGCACAGCGCACATCGGCCCGGGCGACTACAGCCACGTGCCGAACCCGGAGCAAGCCCTCAAGTATGCGATTCAGTACATCGCGGGTGAACGCGTTGAGATCGTTGAGGGAGTCATCACTCCCGTGTCGCTGTCCTGGGAGCATGAGAACACCGTCGATCTGATCCGCTTGCAGATCGGACCCCGCCAGCGCGAACTCGGATTGCGTTCAGGCTCGGGCAACCTCGACCTGCCCGGTACCGAGAACTACTACATCCCGGACCTGGCCCTTGTGCCGGTGAAACTGGCGGTGAACAACCCCGGTGCGTTGCTTCCCGATCAGACCGTCCTCGTGGTCGAGGTCACGTCCCCGTCGAACGCCGACACCGACCGGACGGTGAAGCGCCGCCGCTACGCCCAGTTCGGTGCGCCGCTCTACCTCCTGGTGGACCGGCAGGAGCGGGCGTGCACGCTGTTCTCCCAGCCGGGTGCGCTCGGTTACACCAGGGTGGAGGGGCCGCACCCGTTCGGGGTGCCGGTGCGGCTGCCCGAGCCGTTCGAACTGGACGTGGACACCAGCGAGTTCTGAGCCGTCGGCGGTTCACGAGGTGGCCGTAGCCGCCGGTCGTGTCGAGGGTGTCGACGTCCATGGTGCTCCCCCGGGAGTCGTGCGGTCGGTCAGTCCTGGCCGGGGGTCCAGCCGAGGGCGGGGCCGAGGCGGGTGGCCAGGTCGGTGAGGATCTGCGTGTAGTCCTCGTGCTCGAAGGTGAACGGCAGCGCGAAGGCGACCTCGTCGACCTCGCGGTAGCCGGCGTGGGCGTGCAGCCGCTCGACGAGTTCCTCGGTCGTCCCGACCAGGTCGGGGGCGAACAGCAGCCGGGCCGGGCCCTGCGGGGCGAGGGTGCGCGGGGCGCGGGCGAGGGCGTAGGCCTGGTACTTGGCGCGCTGCTCGGGGGTGGCGCTGTCGGTGGGGATGACCACCAGGCCCTGGGAGACCCTGGCACGGTCGCCGTCGGGGTGGCGCTCGCGGAAGGCGCGGATCTGGGCGGCCTGGATGGCGGCGAAGTCGAGCGGCTCCGCGTCGTCGCCCTCCGCCTTCACGACGCTGCTGGTGAGCAGGTTGAGCCCCTGCTCGCCGGCCCAGCGGGCCGAGCGCAGGCTGCCGGCGCCGTACCAGAGCCGGGAGGCCAGCCCGGGGGAGTGCGGCTGGACACGGCGGGAGTACACCTCGATGCCCTCGGTGCCGGCGAAGTCGGAGGCGTCCTCGCCGCGGACCAGGGCGAGCAGCCGCTCGGCGCGCCGGGGGCTGAAGTCCTCCTGGTCGCCGGTGTCGGGGTAGAGCGCGTCGCGCAGGTGCGCGTAGTGGGTGGGCGGGCCGACGCTGAAGCCGGGGTTGAGCCGCCCGCCGGAGAGCACGTCCACGGTGGCCAGGTCCTCGGCGAGCCGCAGCGGGTTCTCCCAGCCGAGCGGGGTGACGGCGGTGCCGAGCTGGATGCGGCTGGTGCGCTGGGTGGCGGCGGCGAGCACGGCGACCGGGGAGGAGATGCCGTACTGGAGGTGGCGGTGGCGCAGCCAGGCGCTGTCGAAGCCGAGCCGCTCGCCGAGGGTGATGAGGTCGAGGGTGGACTCGTGGCCGCGGCGCGGGTCCGTCTCGTCGAAGAGCCCGATGGTCAGGAAGCCGAGTTTCCGCAGCGGTCGGGGGTTCGGCGACATGGTGGGCTCCGCGGGGTGAGGGGCGGCCCGGGGGCGGGCCGGTCGGGTGGTGCGTTTCGAACGTACGCAGCCGCCGCGCCGCCCGACAAGATCGACGCGCGATCCGGACACCGGCCCGCAACGGCCCGCAACGGTGCGCAACACGGCGACACGTACGGCGGCGGCTCCCACCCCGTCGGGCCGGGTGGGAGCCGCCGCACCGGGTCGCCGTCAGCAGCTGCGCAGCTCCGGGCTCTGGTTGCGGATCTGGTTGTGCAGCGAGGTGAACTCGCGGTACGCCGCGCCGTCCTCGGTGCCGAGGCGGAAGGCGCCGACCCGGTGGCAGTTGACGAAGGCGAGCTTCACCCCGAAGTGGTTCTCCAGGCTGCCGCGGATCGCGTTGCTGGCGAGGGCGCGCAGCAGCTGGGCGCGCTGCTCGTCGCTGGGCGTGGTGTTGTCGGTGGTGAACTCCGCGTCGCCGGCCGCGAGTTCGGTACTGAGTCCGGCGACGACCTGGTAGGCGTACGGGAGCGAGGCGCGCACGGTGTCGAGGAACTCGGCCTCGTCGACGCGGCCCTGCTGGGCCTGGGCGAGGAGGGCGGGGGAGACGTCGAGCGACATGGGTGTCCTCTTTCGGGGGGGGCGTCGGGGTTTCGGGAACGGGTCGGGCTTCGACCCGTGGCGGGCAGGGGTCACCCGCAACGGTTATCGAAGATGAAAACCATTACGGGGAAGACTCTCCCGGTCACCCTGACGCCCTGTCAAGCACCTCCCCCCGAAGGGCTGACGGCCGGCGGCACCGGCACCCGGCTGACCTTGATGACGAACACCGCGATCGCCACCGCCAGCGCGGCGAACACCAGGCCCAGCTGGAAGGCGGTGGCGATGCCGTGCACCAGAACCTGCGAGGAGTAGGGCTCCGGGAGCCGGCCGGTGGCCCGGAACTGGGCGGCCTGCTGCGGGGTGGCCTGCCGGAGGAAGGCCCCGGCCTGCTGCCGGGCCTCGGCGCGGCTGGCCGTGCCGTACACCGTGACCAGGATCGACAGGCCGAGCGAGCCGCCGACCTGCTGGGTGGTGTTGAGCATGCCGGTGGCGGCGCCGGTCTCGTGCGGGGCGACGTGGGAGACGACGGTGAGGGTGGCGGGGACGAAGATCGAGCCCATGCCGAAGCCGAACATCATGGTCGGTCCGAGGATGCCGCCGACGTAGCTGCTGTCGATGTCGATCTGCGTCGCCCAGGCGACCCCGCCCAGCACCAGGAGCGAGCCGGCGACGAGGAAGGGCTTGGGGCCGAAGCGCAGCTGGTTGCGGGCGGCGAACTGGGCGGCGCCGACGATGGCCACGCTGATCGGCAGGAACGCGAAGCCGGCCCGCAGCGGGCTGAAGCCGAGGATCTCCTGGACGAACAGGGTGATGAAGAAGAAGATGCTGAACATCGTCGCGGCCACGCAGAGCAGCAGTCCGTACGCGCCCGAGCGGTTGCGGTCCCGTAGGAGGCGCAGGGGCATGATCGGCTGGCGTGCGCGCCGCTCGTTCGCCACGAACGCCGCGACCAGGACCACGGCGAGGCCGAAGGCGGTGAGCGTCACCGGGTCCGTCCAGCCGTGGTCGGAGGCGCGGATGAAGCCGTAGACCAGGGAGACCATGCCCGCGGTGGCGGTGAGGGCGCCGGGCAGGTCGAAGCGGCCGGGGTGGCGTTCGGACTCGTTGATGTAGAGCGGCGCCAGTAGCGCGATCGCGATGCCGATCGGCACATTGACGAAGAGCACCCAGCGCCAGGACAGCCAGGAGGTGAGCATGCCGCCGAGCAGCAGGCCGATCGCGCCACCGGCCCCGGCGACGGCGGAGTAGACCCCGAAGGCCCGGTTGCGTTCCTGGCCCTCCTTGAAGTTGGTGGCGATCAGCGCCAGCGCCGTGGGCGAGGCGATGGCCCCGCCCACGCCCTGCAGGGCCCGCGCCGCCAGCAGCCAGGCGGAGGACTGCGCGACGCCGCCGAGCAGCGAGGCCAGGCTGAACACCAGCACGCCGACGACGAACACCCGCCGCCGCCCGAGGATGTCGCCCGCCCGCCCGCCGAGCAGCAGCAGCCCGCCGAAGGTCAGGGTGTAGGCGTTGATGACCCAGGACAGGTCGGTGGTGCTGAACTTCAGCGCCTGCTGGATGTGCGGCAGCGCGATGTTCACGATCGTGATGTCCAGGACGACCATCAGCTGTGTCGCCGCGATGACGGTGAGTGCAATCCCCGGGTGCTGGCCCCGACGTGCGGTCGCGGGCGAAGCCTCGGCCAGGGCGCGCGAGGTGGCCATGGCGGTCCCCCAAAGGGTTCGGGGGTGAACGACGGGAAGGGGACGGATTCGTTCACCACTACCGACGGTATCCCCGGGGCATAGGGAACACAATCGTTCATTACGGACAGGCACCTGCTTCCCGGTCACTCCGTGCACCGGTGCGAGGCCGGGCCGCGGTGGAGGCCGGGGTGGAGCGGCGCGGCGGTCAGGGCGTGTCGTGGGGCCATCCGTCGTCCGCGTGCCGGGTGGCGGCGACGGCGTAGCCGGTGAGCAGGGCGGCCAGGATGTCGGTGAGGCGGGGCTCGACGTCGACGACGGAGTGGGAGAGCTCGGGGTCGGTCTCGTAGAAGGCGCGCAGGCGGGTGC
The DNA here is from genome assembly GCF_042268845.1 of Kitasatospora sp. NPDC056273. Taxonomy (NCBI): domain Bacteria; kingdom Bacillati; phylum Actinomycetota; class Actinomycetes; order Kitasatosporales; family Streptomycetaceae; genus Kitasatospora; species Kitasatospora sp. NPDC056273. The sequence goes on from NZ_JBHJSJ010000067.1 coordinate 19,703, forward strand.
CGGGGGCGGCCATCTGCCACAGGGCGCCGGCCATCGAGGTGGCGGTGGTGACGACGCTGCGGGCCTGGTCGGCGCCGAGCGGGGCGACGGGGCCGAGGGCCGCGCCGACCGCGTCCACCTCGGCGATGGCGCGGACCTTGAACGCGCGGACCGTGTCGAGGGAGACGTTGCGCTCCAGGTTCAACGGGGTGTGCGCGAGCAGGTCGCAGAAGAGCGGGCGGGCCACCAGCGACTGCGCCAGGACGCCCGCGATCGCGAGGGCTCCGTGGGCCCATTCGGGGCCCGCGGCGGTCTCGCACGGGGTGAGGGCGGCGAGGCGGTCGCGGACCTCGGCCGACCAGTCCTGCCAGGCCTCGGCGGCGAGCCGCAGGAAGATGTCCTCCCGCGTCTCGAAGTAGCGCAGCATCGCGGACTTGTGCATGCCGACCTCGTCGGCGATGGCGGTCACGGTCACCTCGCGGACGCCGTTGGCGGTGGCCAGGCGGGCGGCGGCGGCGAGGATCGCGTCCTCGCGGGCGCGCTTGGCCTCGGGGGTGCGGGCGCGCTGGAAGTCGGAGTCGGTCACGCCGTCGAGTCTAGCGAAACGTGGTTGCGGTAATAACGATCCAGCGTTGCGTTATTAGCGCAACGGTGTTTCACTAAATCCATGAGCACCCACACCGACACCCGCACCTGGTTCATCACCGGCTCCTCGCGCGGCTTCGGCCGCTCCCTGGCCTCGGCCGCCCTGGCGGCCGGTGACCGGGTCGTCGCCACCGCCCGCAAGCCCGAGCAGCTCGACGACCTGGTCGCCCGCCACGGCGACCGCGTCCTGCCCGTCGCCCTGGACGTCACCGACCCGGCCGCGGTCCAGGCCGCCTTCGCCGCCGCCCGTACGGCCTTCGGCTCCGTCGACGTCGTGGTCAACAACGCCGGGTACGCCAACCTCGCCCCGGTCGAGACCGCCGACGAGGAGGACTTCCGCCGCCAGTTCGACACCAACTTCTGGGGCGTCTACCACGTCTCCAAGGCCGCGATCCCGCTGCTGAAGGAACAGGGCGGCGGCATCGTGATCCAGTTCTCCTCCGTCGGCGGGCGCGTCGGCGCCACCCCGGGGCTCGGCTCCTACCAGGCGGCGAAGTTCGCCGTGGACGGCTTCACCCGCGTCCTGGCGGCCGAGACCGCGCCGCTGGGCATCCGCTACCTCGTCGTCGAGCCCGGCGGGTTCGCCACCGACTGGGCCGGGGCCTCGATGGAGGTCGACGACGTACCCGCCGACTACCGCGCCACCGTCGGCGCCCTCGCCGACCTCCTGCGCGGCGGCGGGGCGGCCGTGGGCGACCCCGACCGCGCGGCGCAGATCCTCGTCCGGATCGTCCACGCCGACCGGCTGCCCACCCACCTGCTCCTGGGCGCCGGCGCCGCGGACATGGCGCTGGACTACTCCCGCGGCCAGCTCGCCGAGGCCACCGCCTGGCAGGCCGTCTCCGCGTCCGCCGACACCGGCGCCGCCTACCCCGTCGACCTGCCGGCCAACGGCTGAGACGCCCGCCGCGAAGTCCCGAAGTCCCAAGGTCCCGAAGGGAGAACCCGGACATGCGACCGTTCCACGGCAAGGCCGCACTGGTCACCGGCGCCGGCTCGGGCATGGGCCGCGCCACCGCGATCCTGCTGGCGCGGCGCGGCGCCGCCGTCACCGTCGTCGGCCGCCGCGAGCACCGGCTCGCCGAGGTGGTCGCCGAGATCACCGCCGCGGGCGGGCGGGCCCTCGCCGTCCCCGGCGACGTCAGCCGCCCCGAGGACAACGAGCGGGCGGTCGCCCGTACGGTCGAGGCGTTCGGCGCGCTGCACTACGCCGTCAACAACGCCGGGGTCTCCGGCGACTTCACCCCGCTGCCCGACATGACCCCCGAGCAGTGGCGGCGCACCGTCGACATCGACCTCAACAGCCTCTTCTACGGCATCAAGTACGAGATCCCGGCGATCCTCGCCTCGGGCGGCGGCGCGATCGTCAACGTCTCCAGCGTGTTCGCCGACCGCGGCGGCCCCACCGCCGAGTACTCCAGCGCCAAGCACGGCATCCGCGGCCTGACCCGCACCGCCGCGATCCAGTTCGGCGGCCAGGGAGTGCGCGTCAACGAACTCCAACCCGGCGTCATCGACACCGAGATGACCCGGGCCAACCCCGAGGACACCAGGCGGGTCGCCGGGACCGGCATCCCCATGGGCCGGGTCGGTACCGGGCGCGAGATCGCCACCGCCATCGCGTTCCTGCTGTCGGACGACGCCGCCTACGTCAACGGCAGCCACCTCGCCGTCGATGGCGGATTCCTCGCCTGACGGGACGAGGCCCGCCGCGCCCCGGCCTGCCTGCTTCAGGGGGTGCTGGGGCGGGTCTCGGTCCAGTCGACCATCAGCCGTCGTTCGGCGAAGAACCACTCCCCGTCGCGCTTGACGAACCGGTCCAGGTAGCGGATCGAGGCGATCATGATCGACCGCTCGGCGTCCGTGCCGTAGGAGACGTGGTGGGCCAGGCAGTAGCTCTCGCCGCTCGCCCGGTCGCCGTCCAGGACCACGGTGCTCTGCCCGTTGAAGTGGGTGGTGGCCCGGTAGGTGTTCAGGTTGTCGAAGACCGGGGCCAGGGCGTCGCGGCCGCGCAGTTCCTGGGTCGGCTCGGCCGCAGTGGCGTCCATGAAGACCAGGAAGCGGGTGTCCTCGGTGAACAGGGCCATCTGCCCCTCGGCGTCACGGCGGTCGGCGCAGTGCGCGTAGGCGTCGACGAGCTCCCGGATGGCCAGCCGGTCCGCGGCCTCCTGGGGCGGGATCGGATCGTGGGGCGACACGGTGACTCTCTCCGGACGGGTGCGACACCTGAATCAGAGCACCGGAGGCCGGGCTCCTCAACCGCGCCCCGTCCGCCACGAGGACACCGACCAGGAGGCGTGGTCGACGGCGCGGTCGCCGCCGGTATCTCCGCCGACTACGCTCTGGTGCTGCGCCGGCTCACCGGCGTCGGCATCGCCGCCATCGCCGTCATCGCCGGCAACGGCGCCACGCCCACCGGCGACACCGAGAAGGTCACCGGCCAGCTGGCCACGACCGTCCGCGAGTTCGCCGAGCGCCACGCCCGGTACGTGGACCCTGGAGGAGAAGTGAGCAGGACCGTCGACGACGACACCCCCCTGGTCGGGGCGAACAGCCCGTTCTTCCGCATCGTCAAGGAGGGGCTGGACGGCCTGGTCGACGGGGAGGACTACTACGACCTGCTGGCCGAGGACGTGGTCTTCGAGTTCGTGATCACCGTGCCGGGATACCCCAGGCGCGTCGAGGGACGCCAGGCGATCGTCGACCTGTACAGCGACTACGGCGACTACGTGACGCTGCACGGCGCGGACAACCTCCGCGTCCACCGCGACCCCGAGACCTCGGTGGTCGTCCTGGAGTACGAGGTCCACGGCACCTCGGTCCACACCGGGCGGCCCTACGACAACCGCTTCGTCTCCGTCGTGACCGTCAGGGACCGCAAGGTGGCGCACTGGCGCGACTACCTCGACCCCACCGCCGTGTTCGACGCCCAGGGCTGGCCGCAGGGCGGCCGCGCGTAGGAGCCATCGGACCCGCCTCCTCGCCGGGAACCCCACCACCCTCGACCGGGTGGCGTCTCAGGCATTCGGGCTACTGCCCGACAACCTCCGGGGCATCCGAGGAACACCTGACCCCTACATTCGCGGAGAGGAAGGCTGAGGAACATGACCACCGCAATCGTGGGCGTGGGCAACATCGGCGGCGCGGTCGCCCGGCACCTGGTCGCCGGAGGAGAGCACATCGTCCTGACGGGGAAGAGCGCGTCGCGGGCCCAGGAGCTGGCGGACGAGCTCGGACCGCTCGCGCACACCGCCACCGTCCGGGACGCCGTCGCCGAGGCCGACACCGTCGTGTTCGCCGTCTGGCTCGACACCATCAAGGAGCTGATCCCGCAGGTTTCGCCGCAGCTCGTGGGCAAGGTCGTGGTCGACCCGTCGAACCCGATCGCCTTCGACGACCAGGGCCGGATGGTGCGGTCCCTGCCCGACGGGCAGTCGGCCGGATCCGTCGTCGCCGCGCTCCTGCCCGGGGGCGCCCACTACGTCAAGGCGTTCGGCACCCTCGCCGCCGAGGCGCTCGCCGCGAGCGCGAACCGCATCCCGCAGCGGGCCGCGCTGCTCTACGCCACCGACGACGAGCACGCCGCGGCGGCCGCCGAGCGGCTGATCCGCACGGCCGGATTCGACCCGGTGAAGGCCGGCGGCCTGGCCGACGCCGGACGCATCGAAGCCCCCGGCGGGGACCTGCACCAGTCCGGCCTCGACGGCGAAGTGATCGGCGCCGACCAGGCCCGAGCGGCGATCACGGCGGACCGGTGAAGGACCGGCCGTGACAGACTGTCCCGCCAGGGGCGGCGACATCGTCGGCCTGTCCGTCACCCTGGCTCCGGCCCGGGGCGTGTGGAAGCTCTTGGCCGACCACGCCCCTGCGGGCCTGCTGCTGTTCTGACGGCCGGCGATCGAGAGTAACGGGGGCTTAGGGGTATGGGCGAGGATCCACTCATCGCGGCGGTGCGGAGAGGGGACGAGAACGCGGTCAGGATGCTCCTGGAGGACGGGGCGGATCCCAATGCCGTCGACGAGCAGGGAACCCCTGCACTCTGCCTGGCCATCGCCGCGTTCGACTCGTTGGCAGCCGACTGTCTGGTGGAGGGCGGCGCGGATGTGGACCGTCGGTTGCCCGACGGGACCACCCCGCGGCTGCGGGCCGTCGACAGCGGCTCCGTCGGTCTTGCCCACGGCCTGCTCGGCGAGGCGGCGCTGCTCGGTGAGGACACTCGCGCGGAACTGCTGGCACGTGCCCGGCAGTGGCACGAGACGGGCGCGGTCGGCATGCTGCGGGAACGGACCGGCTCCTCGGGTCCGGTCGAGTGGGTCCGGGTCCGGGACAGGGAATGGTCCACCGACTACCACGAGATCCGACTCGGCGAAACGACCGTCCGCGACGGCCACACAGGAATCCTCACTCTCCTCGAGAAGCATCTCGGACTCCGCTTGGGAGTCGACGAGTTGGCCGGCCGCGCGTGCGCCCTCGCGTACCCCGACCGGGAGCACGCCGTCTGGGGGGAGATCATCAGCACGCTTGCCGAGAGGCAGGACGACGAGACGTGGGAGGCCGCGGTGGCACTGCGGTCCCACCCCGATCCCCTGCGTCGCCGCTTCGGTGCGGAGCTCCTGACATCCCTCTTCCTCGGTGACCCCATGTCCGCCGACCCGAGCCCGTTCGAGCAGCGCACGCTGGAGTTCCTCCTCGACTGGGCGGCGGAGGGGGACCACGCGGACGTCCTGGCCGAGGTCTTGGTCGGCCTGAGCCACCACGAGGACCCGAGGATCGAGCCCCTCGGCCTGTCCTTTCTCGCGCACCCCGCCTCGAAGGTGCGCGCCCGAGTGCCCGCGACCCTGGAGCACACGGTCCCGGACCGTTCGGGGCGGTGGACCTACGCGTCCGAGGGGCTGGATGCCATGCGAGTACTGGCTCGGGACAACGACGCCGCTGTTCGCCGACTTGTCGCCCATCAGCTCGCGGAGAGCGGGGAACCGGCGAGCGCGGTCGGCGAGGTCCTCGCCGAACTGCTCGACGACGAGGACCAGGTGACCCGCATCTGGGCCGTCTTCGGACTCGCCGAACGGGACGATCCGCGCTGCGTCGACGGCGCCGCCCGGGTCGGGACCGTCGACGAGTACGAGGCCTGGTCCTGGATACTCGGCGCGCCCTCGCGGTACGAGCAGCGCCGGAAAGAGTTGGAGGCGCCGGCCACCGCTGGGTAGGGAACGCCCGCGCGGGACCTGTTGGATCGCCGCCGCTCCATACCCTTGTGTCCGGGCGGGCCGGGTCAGCCGAGGTCGAAGGTGTTCGGCAGGCCGAGGCGGTAGCGGGCCTCGTCGACCAGCTTGAGGGGCTCCAGCTCCGGGGGACGGAAGAGCAGCTGGATCCGGCAGCGTTCGGCGGGCGAACCGTCGGCGTCCAGGAGGGCGTTGACGGCGCGGCGCGCGGACTCGTTGGCGCCCTCCATGGTGGCCAGGTCGACGTCGGTGCGGACGTAGTCGCCGGCCAGGAAGAAGTTGCCGACGGCGGTGGCGGCGGAGGGCCGGTGGTAGAGCGTGCCGGCGGGGTGGACCAGGAGTTGCTCGCGGTTGGCCGGGGCCGGTCCGCCCAGGCCGGTGACGGCCGGGTCGAGGAACCACGAGTGCACGTCCGCGTCCGCCGGCCAACCGGCGCCCGGCCGGTCGAGGGCCCGCCGGCACTGCGCCCAGACCTCGCGGGCCACCTCCTCGCGGGTGCACTCCTTGGCCGTCCTGCCGTAGAGGATGCCGGGACGGTCCCACTCCGAGACGCAGACCGAGAGGCAGTCGCGCACCGTGCCGTCGCCGTAGGCGGCCGCGAAGTCGCGGTCCCAGAACTGCGCCTGGTTGACCGTGGTGAGCGACCACGGGGAGTCCAGGCAGATGGCGTGGCCGTGCACCAGCCGCAGCGGGCGGCGCAGGTAGAACTGGATGCCCGTCATCCAGTCGGTGCCGATCGCGTCGCAGCGCGCCAGTTGGGGATCGGCGGCGCGCAGGCGCGGACCCCAGGTGGTGCGGGCATGCTCGACCGGCAGCGCGCTGAGGTAGTAGTCGGCCCGCACCGTCTCCGGGGCGCCGCCGCCGGCCGGTGCCACCAGGACCCCGGTGATCCGGCCCTCGTCGTACAGGACCTCCCGGACCTCGGTGCCGGTCCGGAACTCGACGCCCAGTGCGGAGAGGTGGGCCGCCCACGGGTCGATCCAGGCCTCACTGGTGGGGCCGTTGAGCACCCGGTCGAGCTGTCCGTCGACGCCGCGCCCGAGCAGGCCGTTCAGCAGGAAGGCCTCGATGATGGTGCGGGCCACCGTACGGGTGCTGGCCTGCTCGGCCCGGGTCGCCACCAGGTCCCGGGACACGCCGACCCCGAGGAGGCGCTGGTAGTCGTGGGACATCCGCCCGGCCCTGATGAAGTCCCACCACGGCACCCGTTCCCACTGCTGCTCGCGGCGCAGGTCGCAGCTGGTCAGATGGACCAGGACCCGGTCCACGAAGTAGGCCAGCTCGTCGGCGGGCAGGTGCAGCACCTCGTCCAGCGCGCCGGTCAGGGTCCGCCGCAGGGCGTCCGGGGCGAGGTCGCCCAGGTCGAGCGGGCGGCGGGTGAGGGTCCGGAACGGGAGCAGCAGGCCCGGGCGCGGGGCGTCGAAGGCCAGCAGCGCCTGGGTGGCGTCGCGCAGGTTGTCGTGGACGCCGCCGGGGTTGCCCGGGTAGGGGATGCGGCGCAGGGTGTCCGGCAGGTTGCGGTAGAAGCCGGGGAAGAACCGGAAGCCGTGCTCGCCCGGCAGCGCTCGGCGTCCACCGCGCGCGCCGCCCGGCACGTCCATGCTCCGGGCCTTGCCGCCGAGCGCGGCGTAGTACTCGTACACCGTCACCCGGTAGCCGCGCTCGGCCAGTTCGTGCGCCGCGCTCAGCCCGGACACCCCGCCGCCGAGGACCGCCACGGTCCGCCCGGAGCCGGAGCCGCCGCGGGCACCGGCGCCCGCGCCACGCGGGAGCGCGGCGGCGCCCGCGGTGGGACCGACGGCCAGCGCCCCGCCCAGCGCGGCGGCGCGGGTGAGGAACTGGCGTCGGGTCCGCCCGCTCACCGCATCCTCGTGCGAACCGTCCTGTGAACCCTCGGCCAACCCCATGCTGCGCGCACCTCCGGCTCCTTGGTCACCCCGAGCGGTTGGGATGACCCCCCGGTGTGCAACGAGCGGGACGGGTGCCGGTCACCCGTCACGGACCAGGGTGGTGGAGGGGTGTTCGACGGGGGTGGGCCGCCCTACGCCCCGTCGTCCTCGAAGCGCGGGAGCGGGGTGCCGCGCCGGGCCATCTCGGCCTCGAAGAGGCGCTGGAACTCCCGCGCGGACTCGTCGAGGACGATCGGCTCGTCATCGTCCTCGTCGGGGACGATGCCCTGCGCTCGCAGCTTCTGGTCCATCACCAGGATCGGGTCCTCGGGGTCGTGGTCGGAGGGGCGGGGCCCCTCGGGGCCGTCCGGGCCGAAGCGGACGGCGCGTTCCACCCGGATGATCCGCAGGAGCCGGTCCTCGACGGTGAGTTCGAAGCCCTGCTCGGCTTCGAGCCGGTCCGCCGCCTCGGCGTAGCGGGCCCGTTGCCGGTCGCTCAGCCGGCGCTCGACCGGCTCGGTCACGCGCAGCCGCATCGACAGGATGTCCCGGGCGCGGAAGGGGGTGGGGGCGTCCATGACGCCGACCGGACGCCACCGGCCGTCGACCCGTTCCGCGACGCCGAAGGCGGCCGGCAGCAGCACCACACCCGGGTGGGTGGTGCTGGAGCGCAGTGCGTCCCGGCGGACCTCGGGCGGGAAGTCGCGTGCGGTGGGCACCAGTTGGATGAGGTCGGTCTTGAGGATGCCGGTGGAGAGCCCGGTCGGCAGGGCGGGGTCCATGACGAAGCCGGCGGCCGGGTCCAGGGCCTCGGCGAGCGGGCGCTTGCGGTGGTCGTCGGGGTCGGTGGAGCGCGGCGGCTCCGGGCCGTCCGGACCGCTGCGGATGTACCGCTCGGCCCGCACCACGCGGTAGCGGACGTCCAGTTCGACCTCGTCGAGCTTCTCCCACTCCAGCCGCCCGGCCGCGGCCAGGTACCGCTGCTGCGCCGCGGTGTCGCCGGCCTGCTCCGCCCGGCCGGCCTGCTCGCGGCAGACCATGCCCAGGTCGTCGCGGGCCGACTGCGGGTAGACCTCGGCCATCGAGGTGCGCAGGGCCCAGCCGCCCGTGGGCAGTTCACGGGCGACGCCGAAGGCCCTGCTCCCGGCCGACAGGATCTGCGGATAGCTGTCGCGGGCCGTCCACGCCTCGACGTCCGCCATCCCCGCCACGGGCTCGGTGGGGGCGGCCATCCTGATGGAGAGGTAACCGGGGACATCGTCAGGGAAGTTCACCATGCGCACATGATGCAACCGGTCGGCCACCGAGCGCAGTCAAACGGCCCCTCCTGTCACTCCGAAGGGGCGGGTCACCGCCGTGCCGCTCCGGGTGGCGCGCTACTCGGGTACGAGCACCGCGACGCCCGTCACCCGGTCCGCGGCGAGGTCGGCGAGCGCCGCGTCCGCCCGGCGCAGGGGGTAGCGGCTGACGTGGACCACCGGGCGGGCGCGGGCCGCCTCTGCCAGGAAGGCCAGGCCGTCGGCCCGGGTGTTGGCGGTGACGCTGCGCAGCGTGCGCTCCTGGAAGAGGTGCCGCTGGTAGTCCAGCGACGGGATGTCGGTGAGGTGGATGCCGGCCACGGCGAGCGTGCCGCCGCGGTCCAGCGCGGTGAGGGCGGCGGGCACGAGGCCGCCGACCGGGGCGAAGAGGACGGCCGCGTCCAGCGGTTGCGGGGGCGGATCGTAGGAGTCGCCGGCGAAGGCGGCGCCGAGTTCCAGTGCGAGCCGTCGGGCCGCCTCGGAGCGGGTGAACACGGCCACCCGGGCACCCCGGGCGAGGGCGATCTGGGCGGTCAGGTGCGCGGACGCGCCGAAGCCGTAGATGCCGAGCAGCCCGCCCGTCGGCAGTTCGGCCCGTTCCAGGGCCCGGTAGCCGATGATCCCGGCGCACAGCAGCGGGGCGAGTTCCTCGGCGGGCGGGCCCTCGGGCAGCCGGTAGGCGTAGCGGGCGTCCGCGGTGACGTGCCCGGCGTAGCCGCCGTGCCGGTCCCAGCCGGTGTACCGGGAGTCGGGGCAGAGGTTCTCGCGCCCGCTGCGGCAGTACCCGCAGCTGCCGCAGGTGCGGGCCAGCCAGGCCACCCCGGCTCGGTCCCCGACGGTGAACTCCCCGACCTCGGACCCGGCCGCCAGCACGTGCCCGACCACCTCGTGCCCGGGTGTGCGCCTCGCCATCCTGGGGGAGAGGTCCCCCTCCGCGAGGTGGAGGTCGGTGCGGCACACCCCGCAGGCCTCCACCTCGACCAGGATCTCCTGCGGCCCGGGCGGGTCGAGCGGTCGGCGCTCCCAGACCAGCGGGCCCGGTCCCGGCCCGCCGACCGGCCCGGGGCGGTCCACCACCCAGGCTCCGGTCTCCGTCGGTAGGGGTTCCCTCGTGGTCATCGCGGCCTCCTGCCGGTCCGCCGGGCACGCGGACCGCCCGGCGTCACGCTCCGTATGTACCCACGGTGTCCCATGCCCCGCCCCGCCAGGCCGCGCACGGCGTGGCCGGTCAGCCCCAGTACCCCGTGTGGACGGCGGAGGCCTCGTCGAACAGGTGCGGGCCGGAGGCCTCGACGGTGTTGCCGCCGGCCGCGAAGACCAGGCGGCAGGGCAGGTCGAGCACCGGTTCGTCCGGGTCCGCTCCCGCGATGGCGTTCAGTTCGGTGGCGGCGAGCGCGTAGACCACCCGCCGGATGCCGCTCCAGTAGATCGCGCCGGCGCACATCGCGCACGGCTCGGTGCTGGTGTACAGGACGGTCTCGGTGAGCTGGTGCGGGGCGAGGGCGCGGCAGGCCGCCCGGACCAGGTTGGTCTCCGCGTGGGCGGTGACGTCGTGGTCGGTCAGTACGGTGTTCTCGGCCGTGAGCAGGACGCCGCCGGACGCGTCGGTCAGCAGTGCGCCGAAGGGGTGGTTGCCGTGGGCGCGGGCGGAGGCCGCGAGTTCGATGGCCGCGAGCAGGTGGGTGCGGGTGTGGTCGGGCATCGGCGTACTCCTCGGGCGTGGAGCGGGCGGGGTGGGAGCGGCTGGGGCGGGGCGGGCGGGAGGCCGGCGAGTCGGCCCGGCCGTCCGCCCACCTCCATGGCACCACCGAACCCGGTCCCCGGCAGGGGCCGGACAGCCGACCGGCCCGGCCCGCTCCGAGGAACGGAGCGGACCGGGCCGACCGGCGCCGGTCAGGAGCGGACGACCGCCCCCGCCCAGGAGCGGTTGCCGAGGAGGGTCTTGACGTCCGAGGCGAGCCCGTTGTCCGGGTTCACCCGGAACCCGAGCTCGTAGAGGGTGTCCTTGTCCCAGTTGGTGGTGCGCAGCCGGACCGGGACGTCGCCGGGGTGGTTCTGGAGGGCGAGCTTGAGCTCGGCGACCACCTGGGGGTTGATCCGGGCGGCCGGGACGGTGATCTGGACGGGCGGCTTGGTGCCGAGTTCGGCGGAGGAGACGTCGAGGGTGGTGATCTCCTGGCCGAAGACGCTCAGTGACCCGTCGCGCTCGTTGAGCCGGCCGCGGATCGAGATCACGTTGTCCTCGATCATCTGCTCGGCCATGAGGTTGTAGGTCGCCGGGAAGAACAGCACCTCGACCGAGCCGTCGCGGTCGGCGAGCGTGATGATCGCCCACGCGTTGCCGGCCTTGTTGATCCGCCGGTCGACGCCGGTGATCAGCCCGGAGAGCCGGACCTCGCCCTCGGAGCGGCCGGAGTCGAGGAGCTGGGCGATCGAGCTGTCGCGGTTCTGCGAGAGGATGTGCTCGGCGCCGTCCAGCGGGTGGCTGGAGACGTAGAGGCCGAGCATCTCGCGTTCCAGGGCGAGGAGTTGGCGCCGGGGCCACTCGTTCTCGGTGAGCTGGAAGTCGAGTCCGATGCCGGGCCCGCCGCCCTCGCCGGCGTCGAGGGCGCCGAACAGGTCGTCCTGTCCGATGGCCTGCTGCTTCTTCAGCCCGGTGACGGCGTCGATCGCGTTCTCGTGCACGCTGCTGAGCGAGAGCCGGGTGTGGCCGAGCGAGTCGAAGGCGCCCGCCTTGACCAGGGAGTCGACGGTGCGCTTGTTGCACACCACCAGTTCGACCTTGTCCAGGAAGTCGGCGAAGGAGGTGTACTTGCCCTTCTCCTCGCGGGTGCCGACCAGGGACTCGATGACCGGCACGCCGACGTTGCGCACCGCCTTGAGGCCGAACCGGACGTCGCTGCCGACGGCGGTGAAGTCGACCACCGACTCGTTGACGTCGGGGGAGAGGATCTTGATGCCCATCTGCCGGCACTCGGCCAGGTAGATCGCCATCTTGTCCTTGTCGTCGGCGACGGAGGTGAGCAGGGCGGCCATGTACTCGGCGGGGTAGTTGGCCTTGAGGTAGGCGGTCTGGTAGGAGACCAGGCCGTACGCGGCGGAGTGCGATTTGTTGAACGCGTAGCCGGCGAACGGGACCAGGACGTCCCAGACCGCCTGGATGGCCTCGTCGGAGTAGCCGCGCTCCTTGCAGCCGGCGTGGAAGGGGACGAACTCCTTCTCCAGGACCTCCTTCTTCTTCTTGCCCATCGCGCGGCGGAGCAGGTCTGCCTGTCCGAGCGAGTAGCCGGCCAGCACCTGGGCGGCTCGCTGCACCTGCTCCTGGTAGACGATCAGGCCGTAGGTGGGGCCGAGGACGTCCTTGAGCGGTTCCTCCAGCTCGGGGTGGATCGGGATGATCTCCTGCTGGGCGTTCTTGCGCAGGGCGTAGTTGGTGTGCGAGTTCATGCCCATCGGGCCGGGCCGGTACAGCGCGGAGACGGCGGAGATGTCGGCGAACTCGGTGGGCTTCATCAGCTTGAGCAGGGCGCGCATGGGGCCGCCGTCGAGCTGGAACACGCCGAGGGTGTCGCCTCGGGCCAGCAGCTGGTAGGTGGTGGGGTCGTCGATCGGGATCTTCTCGATGTCGACGTCGACGCCCCGGTTGGCCTTCACGATCTTGATGCAGTGGTCGATGATGCCCAGGTTCCGCAGACCCAGGAAGTCCATCTTGATCAGGCCCATGGCTTCGCACGACGGGTAGTCGAAGCCGGTGATGATCACGCCGTCCTTGTCCCGCATGTGCAGCGGGATCAGTTCGAGCAGCGGGGTGGAGGAGAGGATGACGGCGGCGGCGTGCACGCCGGTGCCGCGGATCAGGCCCTCGATGCCCCGCCCGGTGTCGATGATCTTCTTGACGTCGGGCTCGTTGTCGTAGAGCGCCCGGATCTCGGTGCCCTCGTTGTACCGCGGGTGCTTGTCGTTGAACAGGTCGGCCAGCGGCACGCCCTTGCCCATGACGTCCGGCGGCATCGCCTTGGTGATCCGGTCGCCCATGGCGAAGGGGTAGCCCAGGATGCGGTTGGCGTCCTTGACGGCGGCCTTGGCCTTGATCGTGCCGAAGGTGTTGACCTGGGCGGTGTAGGCGGAGCCGTACTTGTCGGTGACATAGCGGACCATCTGGTCGCGCTGGCGGTCGTCGAAGTCGATGTCGACGTCCGGGGGGTTGATGCGCTCGGGGTTGAGGAACCGCTCGAACAGCAGGTCGTGCTCCAGCGGGTCCAGCTGGGTGATGCCGGTCAGGTAGGCGACCATCGAGCCGGCCGCCGAACCACGGCCCGGGCCGACCGGGATGCCGTTGTCCCGGCCGTACTGGCAGATGTCGGCGACCACGAGGAAGTAGGCGTCGAACCCCATCGGGGTGATCACGCCCATCTCCAGCTCGACCCGGTCCAGCACCTCCTGGCTGGGGTTGTCGCCGTAGCGGTGCTGGAGGCCGGCGGCGATCTTCTGGCGCAGGAAGGAGGCCTGGGTCTCGCCCTCGGGGACGTCGAACTGCGGCATCCGGTCGACGTAGGTGAAGACCTCCTCGTACGACTCCACCCGCTCGGCGATCGCCAGGGTGTTGTCGCAGGCCTCCGGCAGCTCGCGGAAGAGCTCGCGCATCTCCTCGGCGGTCTTGACGTAGTAGCCGCTGCCGTTGAACTTGAAGCGGTTCGGGTCGTCCTTGTTCTTGCCCACGCCGACGCAGAGCAGGCTGTCGTGGGCGTCGGCCTGGTCGGCGGTGACGTAGTGCGAGTCGTTGGTGGCCAGCAGCGGGATGTTCAGCTGCTTGGCCAGGCGCAGCAGGTCCTCGCGGACGTCCTGCTCGATGGAGAGCCCGTGGTCCATCAGCTCCAGGAAGTAGTTCTCCTTGCCGAAGATGTCCTGGTAGGCGCCGGCCGCCTTGACGGCCTCCTCGTACTGGCCGAGGCGCAGCCGGGTCTGGACCTCGCCGGAGGGGCAGCCGGTGGTGGCGATGATGCCGGTCGCGTTGGCGGCGATCAGCTCGCGGTCCATGCGGGGCTTCATGTAGTAGCCCTCCATCGACGCGAGCGAGGAGAGCTTGAAGAGGTTCCGCAGGCCGGTGGCGTTCTGCGCCCACATGGTCATGTGGGTGTAGCGGCCGCCGCCGGAGACGTCCTTGCCGCCCTCGCCGTCGGAGCCGGTCGGGCGCTGGCCGCCGGGGGACCAGAACACCTGCTTCTTCAGGAAGCGCGAGGCCGGCGCGACGTACGCCTCGATGCCGATGATCGGCTTCACCCCGGTCTTGGCGGCCGCGTGGAAGAACTCGTACGCGCCGAACATGTTGCCGTGGTCGCTCATCGCGATGGCGGGCATGCCCTGTCTCTCCGCCTCGGCGAACAGCTTGCCGTTCTTGGCGGCGCCGTCCAGCATCGAGTACTCGGTGTGGACGTGCAGGTGCGCGAAGCTGTCGGACACGGCGCTGTGCTCCTGGGACGGGACGGGACGCGGACGGGGAAGCGGTCCACCCTATCGGGTCCGCGACGCCGACGCGCAGCCCCGCGGGCCCGCCGCCGCGATCTTGACGGGGCCCTGTCGGTTCCTTGACGGGATCATGGCCAGTGCGGCCGGCCCCGCTCCGGTCAGCCGGCCGTGCGGGCGACGGGCAGCGGCGGCATGGTCCGCAGGGCCTGGGCGACCTGGGTCAGCCAGCGGGTCTCGGCCTCGATGCCGGCGCTGGGCGGCAGGGACGGCTCGGCCTGCGGCGGGTCGGCGGCCTCGGCGGGGTCGGCGGGCGTGTCCGCCCGCGCGCGGGCGCGGACCAGGGCGGCGGCGATCCGGGCGGCCTCGGCCCGCGCGGCGGCGTCGGTGGCCCGGGCACCGTCGCCCCGCGGCTGCTCCGGCCCCGCCGGGGGCGTCTCGCCGGTGCGGTAGCGGCGGAGGATCAGCAGCCCGTCCCGGATCTCGATGACCCGGCGGTAGAGCGCGAGCTCGGCGTCGGCGAAGGGCAGCGGGCCGGCGGCGAGGGCGATCTGCGGGAAGACCGCGTGCAGGGCCCGCCACAGCGGGCCGAGCGACCGGTAGCTGCGGTACGCGGCCCGCCAGCGCCGGGCGGCGCGACCGGCGCGCGCCCACAGCAGGGTGGTCGCACCGGCCAGCAGCAGCACCGCGCACAGCCGCCCGAGCGCCAGCGAGACGGGGTCCTCGGTGCTCTGCTGGCGGCCCGAGCGCAGGGCGCCCAGGACGTCGTCCAGCCCCCACGCCGTCCAGAGCAGCCCGACGGCGGCGGTGAGCGTGATCAGGACGAGGGCCGTGCGCAGGGCCGCGGTGTCGGCCTGGCGCGTCCAGGACAGCGTCTGGCGCAGCAGCGTGACCAGGCAGCCGACCACGTAGCCGACGCTGACCAGGTCGTAGCCGGCCAGCGCTGCCGGTCCGGCGCCGCCGGTGGCCACCAACTGGCCGTCGACCTCCGTGATCCGGGCGAGCAGGAACAGGACCGTCGCCACGAGGACCGCGAGGGCGACGCCGGCCTGGCGGCGGCGCAGGGCCCGGGCGTCGGCGGCGGGGCGGCGCAGCGAGACGGCGGCCAGGGCGAGGAACCCGGCGGAGCCCATCTTGAGGTGGTCGGTGAGCATCCAGGACAGGCCCGCCAGGCCGGTCCCGTGGTCGATGTCCGCCCCCGTCCGGCCGGCCATCAGCGCCAGGGAGGCGCCGAAGCACCAGGCGAAGCAGCAGGTGTAGCGCAGGGCCGGCGTGGTGCCGCGGTGCCGTCCGGCGAAGAACCGGTACGTGCTCAGCCCGAGCAGGAAGACCGCGGCGCAGGCGAGGACGGGGTCAGTCATGCGGGCCCGTCGGGCGGCGCCGGCCCAGCAGCGGGGAGAGCCGCTGCGCCCACTCGGCGTCGCGGGACTGGGCGTTGGCCGCCCGGCCGCCGGGCAGCAGGGCGCGTTTGAGGATCAGCGAGGCGAGCAACTCGGCCTCCCGCTCCTGGGGTTCGAGGTAGACGGTGCGGCCCAGGACCTTCCCGACCAGGGTCGGGGACAGGTGCGGCAGCAGGCCGCGGGTGAGCCCGGGGTCGGGCGAGGGGCCGTCGGCGTGGCCCAGCAGGAGGTGGGCGTACTCGTGCACCAGGATGTGTTGGCGGTGCACCTCGCTGGTGTCCTCGGCGTACACGATGTAGTCGGCCTGGCCGGTCGTCACCAGCAGCCCGCAGGGTGCCCCGGGCCGTGCGGGCACGGCGATCAGGTCGATCGGACGGCCGCGGGCGCGGGCGAGGCGGGCGACGAGCTCGGCGGCGTCGAACGGGTCGGGCAGGTCCAGTGATTCGCTGATCGCGCGACATCGCCGCATCAGTCCGCCGTGGCGTCGGATCCATCGCAACGCGCGCCTCCCCAGTCCGCCGGGGCCGACGTGGCCGGTCAGCCGTTGCGGGTGTCCCCTCGGCGGCACCACGTCGTGCTCACGGGGAGGGCTTCCCCCTGGCAGCCTCCCGGCGAGCGATAGTCTCGATCACATCGGAGACGGTGTCCAGGGCTTCGGGCGAGAGTTCCACCGCCCGCAGCGCCATGTTCCGTACGCCGGCGTCCCGCAGCGCCTCCAGCAGGGCGAGTTCGGCGACGATCTCCTCGGAGCGGTCGTCGAAGAAGTAGGCGGGGGAGACGTGGAAGAACCCGGCCAGCGCCTCCAGATGGCGCTTGGTCGGGTTGTCGCGCTTGCCGGTGCGCAGCTGCCACAGGTAGGTGGCCGAGAAGGTCTCGCCGGTGGCCTCGCGACAGGCGCGCGCCACGTCCTCGTTGCTGTACTGCTCCCGGTTGGGGCGCCGGACCGTGCGAAACAGTGTCTCGATCTTCTCGGCGAGCGTGCTCGCCCCGGGTTCCGCCATCTCCGCCTCCTGCGCCGCCACTGCCGGTCCCGGCGGCACTGGAACGCGGGGCCGGCCACCGGGTAACCATCGTAGCTTCGGGCGTCGCCCCGGCGTCGGGCGGTGCCGTCCCCGGGGGACGAACGCGGGTCCGGCCCTCGGGGGAGGGCCGGACCCGACGCCCGGTGCGGAATGGTGCGAGGTGGTTCGCGGGTCAGCAGCAGCCGTAGCTGAAGCTGCCGCAGGTGCCGCACCAGCTCTGGTCGGTGCTGTTGCAGACGTCGTTGTTGGTGAAGGGCTCCTCACCGCCGCTGAGGGCGGTCAGGTCCGGCTCGCCCAGCGGGTGGCCGGGGGCGGTGCGGGCCGTCTCGGGGTCCTTCCAGGACCGGACGGTCTCCTCGTCGCTCATGGTCCGACTCCCTCCGGGCCGCTCAGCAGCAGCCGAAGCTGAAGCTGCCGCAGGTGCCGCACCCGGTCTGGTTGGTGGTGCAGATGTCGTAGACGGTGATCTGCTCCTCGCCGCCGCTGAGGGCGGTGAGGTCGGGCTCGCCGACCGGGTGGCCGGGGGCGGTGCGGGCCGTCTCGGGGTCCTTCCAGGACCGGACGATGTCCTCGTTGCTCATGGTTCGACTCCTTCGGGGTCGTTCGGCAGGGGGGTGTTCAGCAGCAGCCGAAGGTGAAGCCGCCGCAGGTGCCGCAGGCGGTCTGGCCGGTGCACATCTCGAAGACGGTCACCGGCTCCTCGCCGCCGCTGAGGGCGGTGAGGTCGGGCTCGCCCAGCGGGTGGCCGGGCGTGGTGCGGGCCGTCTCGGGGTCCTTCCAGGACCGGACGGTCTCCTCGTCGCTCATGGTTCGGCTCCTTCCGCTCCGGGTCGGGGGGTACGGGCCGTCAGCAGTGGGTTCCGGTGGCCCAGGTGGGGCAGCAGCCGCCGGTGCCGAGGGCCTCGCTGCCGCCCTCCTCGTCGGACAGGCCGCCGACGAACAGGCCGAGGTCGACCTCGCCGGACGGGTGGGCGGGGGCGACGGCGCGGGCCGCGTCCTCGGGGTCCTTCCAGGCACGGGCGGTGCTGTTGTCGCTCATGGCGTTCCTGCCTCTCGGTGGTGGTTCCTCGACCGGACGGCCGGGCGGCCGACCGGGGTTCGTGGGGACGGGCGTCGAGCGGCCCGTCGGAACGGTGGCCCGTCGGAACGGTGGCCCGTCGGCTTCAGCGGCTCGCGGCGGGGCGCACGTCGGTGTCGGCCGCGCCGAACAGCAGGCGGTACGCCCCCTCCTGCTCGATCAGCTCGTCGTGGCGGCCGCGTTGGACGATCCGGCCGTGTTCGAGGACGAGGATCTGGTCGGCGTTGCGCACGGCGTTCAGCCGGTGGGAGACGACGATCCGGGTGACGGCCAGCTCCGCGAGCGCGCCGTCGACATGGCGTTCGGTCTGCGGGTCGAGGTGGCTGGTCGCCTCGTCGAGCAGCAGCAGCCGCGGCCGGTGCACCAGGGCCCGGGCCAGGGCGACCCGTTGGCGCTGGCCGGCCGAGAGCGCCGAGCCGCTCTCGCCGACGGGCGTGTCGTACCCCATCGGCAGGGCCAGCACGTCCTCGTGCAGCCCGGCGATCCGCGCGGCCCGGACCACCTCGGCGTCCTCGGCGTCGGGCCGCCCGAGGGTCAGGTTGTCCCGGATGCTGCCGCCGAACAGGCTCAGCTCCTGGAGGACGGCGCCGCAGTGGGCGCGCAGGTCGGCGAGGTCGAGCCGGTCGATCGGCACGCCGTCGTGGCGCACCGTCCCCTCGTCGGGCGGGAGCAGTCCGAGCAGCAGCAGGGCCAGGGTGCTCTTGCCGGACCCGGTGCGGCCGACGATGCCGAGCTTGCCGCCGGCGGGGACGGACAGGTCGATCCCGCTGAGGGCCGGCGGGCCGGACGCCTGGTAGCGGAAGGTCAGCGCGCGGACGTCCACGGAGGTCGCCTTCCGGGTGGTGAGCCGCAGCCGGCCGCCGGTCTCCGCCGGGGCGTCCAGGACGTCGAAGAGGCGTTCCACCTGGGCGTTGACGGTGAGGTAGAGCTGGCCGGTGGTCGACAGGGTCTCCAGCGGTGCCAGGACGGACAGCACCAGGCTGTTCGCGGCCAGCATGGTGCCCAGGGTGGAGCGGCCGGTCATGACCATCCAGGCGCCGACGCCGAGCATGAGCAGCGGCCCGAGCGAGGTCATCGCCCGCTGCGCCCCGGAGAGCCCGGCGGTGGCGCGGCCGCGCCGCAGCATCGCGCCCTGGTAGCGGGTGAACAGCCCCTGCCAGTGCTCCACGGCGCGGCTCTCCACGCCGTTGGCCTTGAGCGGCAGGATCGCCTCCAGCGCCTCGACCAGGTAGCTCTGCTCCTCCGCCTTGGCGACCAGCTCCAGTTGGGCGAGGTTGCGCAGCCGGCGGTGGGCGTGGGCCACCAGGAGCAGCTGGAGCAGGAACAGCGGGGCGACGGCGAGCAGGTAGAGGGGCTGCAGCAGCACGACGGCGACCAGGTAGCCGACCAGCAGGACGCCGTCCAGGGCCACGGTCATCAGCTGCTGGGTCAGGGTCTCCCGGGTGCTGGAGACGCTGGAGGTGCGCATCAGCAGGTCGCCGCGGCCCCGTTCGAGGAAGAACCGCAGCGGCAGCCGGAAGAGGTGTTCGACGAAGGAGCGGGTGAGCACCAGGTCGCCGCGCCGGCGCAGGGCGAGCAGCGCCAGTGCGCGCAGGGCGGTCAGCAGTCCGGTGAGCAGGGCGATGCCGACGGCGGACAGGGCCAGCAGGACGGGCAGGTCGGTGCGGTGCTGCGGGAGGAGCGAGTCCACCACGGTGCGGGTGAGCAACGGGACGGCCAGGCCCAGCAGTTGCAGCAGCCCGGTGACCAGGGCGGTCAGGGCGAGCAGGGAGCGGCCGCCCGGGGCGGCCAGGAAGCGCCGCAGGTAGCGGACCATCGGGCGGTCGCGCAGCGGGGTGTGCCGCTCCTCGAAGGACTCGCCCGGCTCCAGGGCGACGGTCACGCCGCCGTACAGGCCGTCGAAGTCCTGCCGGGAGATCTGGCGGCGCCCGCCGGCCGGGTCGACCAGGCGGACCGACCGGCGGTCGACCCGCTCCAGGACGACGAAGTGGTGGGTCCGCAGGTAGGCGATGACCGGGCCGCGCAGCGGCTGCTCCAGTGCGGCGGGGCCGCGGTCGACGCGGACGGTCAGCCCGGCCTGCCGCGCCGCGTCGACGAGCACGGCCGCCGAGGCGCCGTCGCGTCCCGCGCCGAGCAGCGGGCGGCAGTCGGCCACCGTGGAGTCCCGTCCGTAGTGGCTGAGCACCATGGCCAGGCAGGCGGCGGCGCACTCGGTCCGGGTGAACTGCAGCCGCTGGGGCACCCGGTGGGCGCGCCGCCGGGAGCGCTCCCGGGCGGGGGCGGCTGGCCGGGCGGGGTCGGTCGCGGCGCTCACGGGGCCTCCTGCGGGGCGAGCAGCAGCACGGGGGCGACGCGCTCGGGCGCGGCGATCCGCAGCAGTCCGTGGCCGATGCCGGCCAGGCCGGTCATCAGGCCGGGCGTGACGATGCCGCCCGGGGTGCCGCAGACCGGTCCGCGCTCCTCGATCGCGGCCAGCAGGGCGTCGCGGGTCCGGGAGTGGTCGTCCCGGGCCCGGGCGACCCCGGCGCGGGCCGCCGCGGTGAACAGCTCCAGGTTGCCCAGGGTGCCGTGGCAGAGGCTGTCGTCGCCGATCGGGCCGGCGTCGGCGGTGGACCGCACGGCGCGCAGCAGCGCCCGGTCGCTCGACGGGGTGCGGGTCCCGGCGGGCAGGTCGGCCCGGAGCAGTCCGATGCCGGGGGCGCCGTGGCACCAGGCGTGCACGGCCGCGAAGGTGCCCGGGGGAGGCGTGGCCCGCCAGGGCCGGGGGGCCTGCTCCCGGTAGTCCGGCCAGTTGTCGACCTCGGGGTCGTAGCCGGCCTCCTCGTAGGCGAGCGCGGCCCGGCCGGTGCGCAGCGCGGCCGCGTCCCCGGTGCGGGCGGCGTGCCGCAGCAGCGCCCAGCCGATCCCGCCGGCGCCGTGGGACATGCCGAGCAGCGGCCGTGCGGCGGGCATCGCGGTGCGCCAGGCGACGGTGCCGCCGGGGTGCGCCTCGGCCTTCTCCACCAGCAGCCGCGCGCAGCGCCGGGCGCAGTCGTGCGCGGCGGCGCCGTACCGGTGCGCCAGGGCCTCGGCCACGGCGAGGCAGCCGGCCGCCCCGCCGATCAGGTCGAGCTGCCGGTCGTCGTCCAGGGCGCCGGCCGCCGCGATGAACAGGCCCGGTACGGGCTCCGCCAGGGCGGGGTCGTCGAGCAGCACGGCGGCGCAGTCGAGCGCGTACGCGGTGCCCGCGAGGCCGCCGAACGCCCCCCAGGAGCGGTTCGGCGTGTGGCGCAGCACGTGGGCCAGGTGCTCCGGGAACGGTGCCAGGATCCGCCGCGCCCACCGCGCGTAGCGCTCCTCCCCGGTGACGGCGGCGAGCTGGGCGAAGAACAGCGCCGTCCCGGGGTAGCCGCCGTACAGGTCGTCCCGCAGGGCGGTGACCCGCCACTGGTCCCGGCTCAGGTCGAGGCCGAGCCAGCCGGCCCGCCCGCCGTCGCGGCGCGCGTCGGCCAGCAGCCGGTCGGCGACGGACCGGGCGAGGCGCAGGGCGCGTTCGCCGGGGGAGCGGTCCGGGCCGGTGGCGGGCCCGGCCGGGCGCGGGCCGGTGCCCGCGGGTGCGGCACCGTCGGCTCCCCCGGTGGTGGCGCGGGCGGCGAAGGCGGCCCGGATGATCCAGTCCTGGGTGGCCAGGTCGTGCTCGTCCATGGCGGCGACGATCCGCCGGGCCCGGTCGAGCCCCGACTCGGGCAGTGCCCGCGGCAGCGACCGGCCGCGGTGGGTGCGCAGGTCGCGGGAGCCGACGACGGAGCGGAACAGCGGGACGTCGCCGCTCCAGAGGTCCTCGGCTTCGAGCCGCAGCAGCGGCCGCTGGTCGGGGTTCCCGGCGGACTGGGCGAAGATCAGCCCGAGCACCCGGTCGCGGTCGAGCGCGTCACGGGTGACGTCCGGGTGGGTGCTCTCGCCCAGCAGGTGGGCGTAGACCCGGGTGGCGCGGACGATGGTGCGGCAGGTGTCCTCGCGGAAGCGCTCCAGCGGGCCGTCCGGTGCGAGCAGCGCCTCGCGGTGGGCGGCGATGGCGCGGTAGCCGGCCTCGAACCCCGCCCGCAGGGACGCCAGGTGGTCGGCCGGGTCGACGTCCCGGCCGTCCAGTCGCGGCCGGTTCGCGCTGCCCTCGAAGGCGCGCTGCACCCGGGTCAGGCGCATCTCGTCGGTGCCGTCGCCCTCCCAGGTGGGCGACTTGAAGGGCATCACGGCGCCCTTGTCGGCGCCCATCCCGCCGACGTCCAGCACCGCGCCGCCGTCGCCGACCAGTACCGAGGGCAGCAGGCCCACCCGCTGCACCGAGTGGGCGAGCAGGTGCTGCGCCGGGTCGTCGTCGATCAGCGGGCTGCCGGTCAGGTGGGGCACGCCGACGTGGAACAGGGACTCCAGGTCGACGGCGACCGGGTGCTCCCCGACGGCGATCACGTTCTCGAAGTGGAAGTCGGTGGCGGCGGTCGCGTAGAGCAGGGCCAGCAGCGCCCCGAGGCGGTGGTAGAACCGCTCGGCGGCCGCGTGGTCGGCGCACGGCGCCGGTTCCACGTACTCGATCCAGCCGTACCCGCCCCGGTCCCACACCGCCACGGTGCCCGGGCCGGGGCCCGGCAGGACGGTGTCGTACCAGTCGACCAGGGCGTTGAAGTGCTCGTGGACGGCCAGCGGCCGGGGCTTGTACACCAGCTGGGCGCCGGAGGAGAAGGTCAGCAGGGCGACCGAGCGGCCCGCCTCGTGGCCGTCGCCGCGGCCCGTGCGCACCTCGGTCAGCTCGCCGGGGTCGCGCCCGGCGAAGAGCCGCTCGACCAGTGCGGGCCGGTCGGCGGTGAAGCGGTCGAGGAACTCCCGGTGCGCGTGGACGGCGTTCCGGGTGGCGCACGCCAGCAGCCGGGCCAGGACGGCGTACTCGTCCAGCAGCGCGGCCAGCCGCTCGGGCTCCCGCTGCCAGGCGATGAAGGCGTGGAAGCGCTCCTGCGGGGTGTCGCCGCTCAACTGGCCGGACAGCCGGGCCACATGGAGTTCGAGGACGAGGGTGCGGCCGAGGACGGACACCAGCTGGTCCCGCAGGCCGGCGGTGAGCGAGCGCCGGACGGCCGCGAGGACGGCGGCGGAGGGCTCGGTGGCGTCCGCGGTGCGGGCGGGTGCCTCCAGCAGGTGGAGGGCCTCGGCGAGGAAGGGTTCGACGACGGCGGCGAAGTCGGCGAAGCCGTGCCGGTGCGTTCCGTCGTGCCCCTCGTCGTGTTCCGTGGTGTCCTCCCCGTCGGGCGCCGGGGGCAGCCGTGGTGCGCGGGCGACGACGTCCTCGACGAACCGGGCCCAGGCCGGTTTGACGGTGCGCGCGGCCAGGCTGTCGGGGTGTTCGGCGAGCAGTCGGCGCAGCAGGGGCGGGTCGATGCCGAGCGCGCGGGCCTGGGCTTCGGCGGTGTCCGGCGCGTGGTCGGTGAACGCCGAGCGCCAGCGGGCCAGTCGGCGGTCGGCGCGCCAGCCGAGGCTGCCCTCCGCCGGGTTGTCGGCGACCGGGGCGGGCGGGTCGCCCTCGCCGCTCAGGCGTTCGGCCAGCCACAGGCCGCGGGCCCACCAACTCCCGGTCAGGGGTGAGCGGTTGACGCGCGACCAGGGCGGGGCGGCGGCCGCGGCATCGGGCGGGGTGTTCGAGGGCATGCTGGACTCCTGGGGCGCGGAGGACGGGCGATCCGGAGGCGGGCAGGCGGACGCTGCCGGGAACGGGCAGGCAATGGCAGCTGGTGTGAATGGCTGTCTTTCAAGGATTCATGTCAGCTGGTGCCGCGATGCGAGTCTGCTCGGCTTGCGGCGGCCCGTCAAGTGGTGTGAACGGCAATGCCCGAGTCATTCATCTCAGCTGTCACCCGGAGCCGTCCGGTCGCACCGTGACGGCCGAACCACGCCACCTGCTCCGGACGTTGAGCAGCGTCCGTGACCTTGCGACGGACCGGACGGACGGGGCGGCAGGGCCGCGAGCGATGGTGGACCTCAGCCCCGGGGTGTCCTTCACGAACAGCGTCCGCGGCCCGCCGGCGCCCGGCGGCTCCTCGCCGAGGAGC
>NZ_JBHJSJ010000068.1:0-43736 GCF_042268845.1 Kitasatospora sp. NPDC056273
CGCAACACGACCCACCCCCACAGATAGCCAACCCGCCCCGACCGGCACACACTTACTGTCCCACGCCCAACCCAACCGACTTCGCCAGCAGAGTCGGCGGGCCGACTTCTCGCGCGGACTACCCCCGGTTCCCTTGTGGCGAATATGGCGACCGGTCTACAGGTTTCTCCGCAGAGGGGGTGTCGTGTGCGGCTGCGCAGGAAGTCGGGCGGGCCGACTTCCTGCGCGGGGTGCGGGGTCCGGGTCAGGAAACGAGGGGCAGGGGGGCGGGTCAGGCGGCGGGGGTGAGGGGGAGGGGGCGGCCTTCGGGGGTGAGGGCGATGGCCCAGAGGCCGTGGGTGGCGGGGTGGAGGGGGGTGGGGGCCTGGCGGGCGAGCTGGTGGTCGAGGTAGGTGACGGCGTCCTGGTGGTTGACGGCGTTCCAGGCGTGCGGGCGGCCGTAGGCGTCGAGGGTGAGGAGCACCGCCTGGGAGCCGTGGCCGGCGCGGCGGAGGTCGTCGGCGAGGCGGTCGAAGGCCGGGGCGCCGTCGCCCAGGTCCCGGAAGGGGGCGCCGAGTTCGCGTTCGGCGCGGTCGCGGCCCCCGCGTTCGCCGGCGTCGCCCTCGGTGGGGATGCGCGGGGCCGCGCAGGTGGGGCGGCCGGTGTAGCACTCGACCGCCGAGAGGGCGATCTCCAGGCTGTTGTTGGCCCGGCCCGGTTCGCGGTGGCCGCCGTCGTTGACGGCCTCCGCCCAGCCGCCGGCGGCCGGGTCGGGGTGGCGGACGGGCAGGCCGTCCGCGTCCCGGGGGGCGCGGCGTTCGAGTTCGGCCTGGTGCTCCGGGTCGACCGGTGCGAGCCCGCCCGGCAGGCCGTACGGACGGCTGTCGGCGATGCTGCGCGGCCGGAACGCCGGATCCTCCGGCGGGGCTCCGCGCCGGGCGCGCAGGGCGAGTTGGAGGGCCATCGCGTGGGCGGTCGCGACCGGGACCGCGCCCCAGGCGAGAGTCGGGTCGGCGGGGACCGCCGCGTTCTCCCGCCGTCGGGCCTCCACCGGGTGTGCCTCGGGGCGGCCGATCACCGGGGTGGTCCCGACGACCGGGGGCACGGCCGGGGAAGGCGGCGCGGTGTGGACCGGCGGCGGTCCGACGACCGGGTGCGGCGCCACGCCGACCGGGGTCCGGGCCACCGGCGCGCCGGTCGGCGGCCCTCCAGCGGCCGGACCGCCGACGGCCGGCCCACCGCCCACCACGCCGCCGGGGCCGCCTGGACTGCCGGTCGCCCCCGCCCCGACGCCGCTGCCGAACGGGGCCGCCACGTTCGCGGGTCCGCCGCCGGTGCCCGCCAGCGGCCCCGGCCCGACGGTGGCGACCGGACCGGCCGCCTGGTACGCGCCGTACGCCGGGGTCCCGAACTGCCCGGGCACCCCGACCGGCCGGACCGCCGAGGGGGTCTCCGGCGCCGGGCCGTACGCGGCTCCTCCGGCTGACGGTGCGGTGACGGGCGCGGTGGCAGGTGCGGCCGGAGCGCTCACCGAGTCCGTCCGTACGGCCACCGGCCCGCCCGTACTCCCGCCGCTGTGCGAGGCGGCCGCGGGCGCCTGGAGCGGGTAGTCCCCGTCCGACCAGCCCGCCGACCCGCCGCTCTGCCGGACCGGCGCGGCAACGGCCGGTACCGGCGGTGCCCAGTCACCGCCGCCCCCGCCCCCACCGCCCGTCGCCCGGTGCTGACCCGGCGAGCCCCCGGCCGCCACGGAACCACCCGCCGACGCGCCCACGGGAGCACTCGCCGCGCTCGCCACGTCCGGCCCGCCGACGACCGCCCCCGGGTCCGCCACCGCGACCGAGGCCACCGACACCGCGCCCGGCGCCGTCGGCACCGTCGGCCCGTCGGGCGCCGCACCCGCGAGCGGCTTGTCGCCACCCGGCCCGTCCGCCCCCGGTGTCAGCCCGGCGAGCGGCACCCCGCGGAGCGCCTTGCCGTCCTCGTCGGTGAGCACGGGCTGCCCGTGCTCGTCCAGCCGGACCGCCAGGTCCGCCACCCCGACCACCGGCTTGCCGTCCGGCCCCGGGACGACCAGCAGCCCGGTGGCGTCGGCCACCGGCGTGCCGTCGGCGCGGAGGATGACCGGTTGCCCGTCCGGGCCGAGGACGGGCTTGCCCTGCTCGTCCACCTTGACCGTCAGCCCGGGCACGCCGACCAGCGGCTTGCCGTCCTTTCCCGCGAGCAGCACCAGCCCGGAGCCGTCGGCGCCGAGCACGCCCGGTTCGCCGAGGGCGGCGGGCAGCCCGGCGGCGAGCGGGTCGAACGCGCCGTTGCGGTACGAGGCGGCGGTGACCTCCGTCCCCGGCGTGCTGCCGAGCTTCAGCAGGGCGACCGCGGCCGGCTCCTCGAGCACGCCGGACAGGGCGTCCTTCATGGCGCGGCCGAGTTCGGCGAGCAGTCCGCCGATCTTCAGCGCGGCGGTCTCGACGGCGACGGCCGCCACGCCCGCCGCGACCTGCTCGGTGGCGGCGTTCTCCACCGTGGCCGCGAGGCCGCCGACGGCCTTCCGCAGTCCGCCGACCACCCCGTTCCCGGCCACCTCGCTCCCGGCCACCCCGTTCCCGGCCGGGTCGCCGCCGGCCGCCGCCGCCGCGACCTTGCCGGCCGCCTCCTTGGCCTTGGCCGCCTGCTCCTCGGCCTGCCGGAGTTCGGCGGCGAGCTGCCGCAGGGTCGCGATGATCTCGGCCTTGCAGGTGTCCACGGCCCGCGCGGACGTGTCGAAGGCCCCGGCGACCAGCCCGACCGCGCTGTGCGCGTCGTCCAGGTGGCCCTTGCCGCCGCCGCTGAAGGCCTGCCAGTACGCGCCGAAGGCCTCGACCGCGTGGCCGGAGTTGTCGGCGGTGACCCGCCGGACGGACTCGCCGCAGCGGCGGGTGAGCCGGTCGGCCTCCTTGCCGAACTCGCGCCAGACTCCGGCGGCCTTGCGCAGGCCCTCCTCGTCGGCCTGCGGCCACAGCCGGCCGGTCCGGGCCAGCACCGGGACCAGTTCCTCGGGCAGTTTCCGGGACACGCGCTTCCCCCTTCGAGCCGGGCTTCGGGCCGGGTCCGTCAGACCGACATGTCCTTGGGGACGGCGGGCACCACCCCGGGGGTTGCCCCCGGCACCCCGGGAACTCCCGCGACCCCCGGCACCGCCGTCGCCCCCGAAACGCCCGACACCGCCGTCGCCCCCGAAATCCCCGGCACCGCCGTCGCCCCGAACCCACCCGCCGCCGCGCTGTCCGCGTCCGCCGTCCGCGCGGCCATCGTGTGCAGCCCGGCCCCGACCCCGGCCACCCGCCCGGCCAACCCCCGCAGCCCGCCGACGAGTTCACCGCGCGCCTGCCCGTACACGGTGGCGAACCCGCTGCCCGGCTGATCCGCGCCCCAGGGGGCGCCGAGCGCGGCGAGGCCCTGCTCCAGGGCGGCGACGGCCTTCGTCAGTTCGCCACCGAGCTTCTCGAACTCCCGGCCCTCGCCGTGCAGTGCCCACGGCTTGAGGACGAACTCCCCGCCCGCGCCGCCGGACGCCCCGGTGCTGCCGCCTGCCATCCCCGTACCTCCCCGTCGCGGACCCCGCCGCGGACCGGCCGCCATCCTAGGCGCGCCCCCGGGCCCGCCCGCAGCGCCCGACGGACCTCTTCACCCCGCCTTCACCCCGGCCGACCCCGCCACTACCGACCCCGCCCCGTGCTCCGCCGGGCCCCGCCGCAAAACCCGCCCCGACCCCACCCCCGACCCCGCCACCGGTCCCGCCACCGCGCTCCCGCCCCCGAAAGCTCTACCCTTGCCGGGTGGCACCAGCAGAAACGTCCAAGAAGAAGTCCAAGGCGAAGCCCAAGGCCTCCCCCGCCCCCGTCGACCTCGCGATGCCGAGCCTGCGCCGCGAGATCCCGCGCGACGAGGTCCCGCTGGACTTCGCCCGTGCCTGGGTCGAGTTCGCCGACCCCGCCGACGAGGAGCAGGTCTTCCGCTGCGACCTCACCTGGCTGACCTCCCGCTGGTCCTGCGTCTTCGGCCAGGGCTGCCACGGCATCCGCGAGGGCCGCGGCGAGTCGGACGGCTGCTGCACGCTGGGCGCGCACTACTCGGACGAGGACGACGAGAAGCGCGTCCTGGGGCACGCGACCCGGCTGACCCCCGAGCTGTGGGAGAACTTCGCCGAGGGCACCGACGCCAAGGGCCGGATCGTCTCCGACGGCGGCATCACCATGCTGGACGAGGACGGCGACCGCCAGACCCGCCGGGTCGGCGGCGCGTGCATCTTCGTGAACAGCCCGGACTTCGCGGGCGGCGCCGGCTGCGCCCTGCACGCGCTCGCCCTCAAGGAGGGCCGCGAGCCGCTGGAGACCAAGCCGGACGTCTGCTGGCAGCTGCCGATCCGCCGCACCTACGACTGGATCGACCGCCCCGACGACACCCGCTACCTCCAGGTCACGATCGGCGAGTACGACCGCCGCGGCTGGGGCCCGGGCGGCCACGACCTGCACTGGTGGTGCACCGGCGCCCCGGCGGCCCACCAGGGCGCGGACGCGGTGTACGTCAGCTACCGCCCGGAGCTCACCGAGCTGATGGGCCGGAAGGGGTACGAGGTGCTGGCCCGGCTGTGCGAGGAGCGGATCGCCACCAAGGGCGACCGCAAGGTGGCCCCGCACCCGGCGGACCCGGTCAGGAAGTCCAAGAAGGACTGACCCCCGCACCGGTGCCCGCCCTACGCGGCGGCACCGGCCCCCGGCACCGGCCTACTTGTCGATGTCCCCGACCACGAAGAACATCGACCCCAGGATCGCCACCATGTCCGCGACCAGCGTCCCCGGCAGCAGCTCGGTGAGCGCCTGGATGTTGTTGAAGGACGCCGAGCGCAGCTTGAGCCGCCACGGCGTCTTGTCGCCGCGCGAGACCAGGTAGTAGCCGTTGATCCCGAGCGGGTTCTCGGTCCACGCGTAGGTGCTGCCCTCGGGTGCCTTGAGCACCTTGGGCAGCCGCTGGTTGACCGGGCCGGGCGGCAGCGTGGCGAGCTTGTCGAGGCAGGCGTCGGCGAGGTCGAGCGCGTTGAGGGTCTGTTCCAGCAGGCACTCGAAGCGGGCCAGGCAGTCGCCCTCCTCGCGGGTGACCACGGTGAGCACCTGCCGCAGTTCCTCGGAGCCGTACGCCAGGTACGGCTCGTCGCGGCGCAGGTCGAGGTCGAGGCCGCTGGCCCGGGCGATGGGGCCGCTGACGCCGTACGCCTCGGCCTGCGCCCGGGTGAGGACGCCGACCCCGGCGGTGCGGGCGCGGAAGATCTCGTTGCCGAGGACGAGGTCCTCGAAGACGGGCAGCTGCGCGCGCACGGTGGCGACGGCGGTGCGGACCCGGCCGAGCCAGCCGGCCGGCAGGTCCTCCTTGAGGCCGCCGACCCGGTTGAACATGTAGTGCATCCGGCCGCCGGAGGCCTCCTCCAGCACGTGCTGGAGGTCCTCGCGGCCGTTGAAGGCGTGGAAGACCGGGGTGATCCCGCCGAGCTCCAGGGGGTACGAGCCGAGGAACATCAGGTGGTTGAGCACCCGGTTGAGTTCGGCGAGCAGGGTGCGGATCCAGACCGCCCGCTCCGGGACCTCCATGCCGAGCATCCGCTCGACGGCCATGACGACGCCGAGTTCGTTGGAGAAGGCGGAGAGCCAGTCGTGCCGGTTGGCCAGCATGATGATCTGCCGGTAGTCACGGGCCTCGAACAGCTTCTCCGCGCCCCGGTGCATGTAGCCGATCACCGGCTCGGCGCTGACGATGCGCTCGCCGTCCAGCACCAGCTTCAGGCGCAGCACGCCGTGGGTGGCCGGGTGCTGCGGGCCGATGTTGAGCACCATGTCGGTGGTGCCCGCCGCGCCGGTGAAGTTCTCGGCTCCCGCCCCGATGCCGACCGTGGTCTCCCTCATGCCCCCAGAGTCTGCCATCCCGGCAGGCCCGCCAAGCTCACTGGTTCCGTCATGCGGACGGCCTGCACCAGCCACCCGAAGGCGCCCAGCCCACCCGGGTCGGTCAGCTCGGCCCCCTCCCCCGCCCCGCTGAGCGCCCGCAGGTAGCCGACGGGGTCGCTGGAGGCCAGCGCGAGCGCCGGGCGCCCGCCGCTCACGCCGAGCGCCCGCAGCGCCTCCCGCTGCGTTGTCCACAGGCTGTGGAGACCGGGCACGGCGACGGAGTCCAGCGCGACGTGCGCGGTGACGTCGCAGGAGCCGTCCGGCACCGGCGCCACCTCCCGGCCGTCCCGGAATCCGGCGTACGTGCCGAACGGCGGCCGCCGCCCGGCGGTGTGCCCGTAGTCGACGGCGACGGCCAGGCCGCGCTCCAGCCCGGCCACCGCCCGCGCCCAGGCGGCGTCCCGGGGGCCGCCGAACTCCACCGCGTCGCCGGGCTCCGCGACCGGCCACCAGCGGCCGGCCCAGGCCGAGTCGGCCGCCGAGACCGGCTCGCCGAGGCGGGTCCCGCCGGTCGCGGTGTCCACCTCGACGTAGCGCAGCACCCCGTCCTCGTCGACCTCGCCGGCGTCCAGCGGGACGTTGTCCAGCCACTCGTTGGCGAACAGCAGCCCGGTCACCCCGCGCGGCGGCCGGTCCGTCCACAGGGCTGTGGACGGCAGGCCAGCCGGGCGGTCGGCGACCTCCACGCCGTACGGGCGCAGCCGCGCCAGCACCTCCGCGGGCAGTTCGGCCAGGACGCCGGTGAGCAGTTCGCCCCGCCCGGCCCCCATGTCGACCAGGGCCAGCTCCTCCGGACGACCGAGGGCCTCGTCAACCTCCAGCAGCAGCCGGGCCACCGCACGGGCGAACCTCGGCGAGGCGTGCACGGAGGTGCGGAAGTGGCCGGCGGGGCCCTCCGGCCTGCGGTAGAAGCCCTGCCCGGGGTCGTACAGGGCCCGTTCCATGGCGGGCGCCCACCGCATCCAAGTCATGGGGCTGGACGCTACCCGGCGCCCGGTCGACCCTCCCCATCGGATCGGGTGCTTCTCCGACCTACGGAGTAGGGCGGATCGCCCTACCGGCGGACCTGGGCACACGGAGCGACTGCCTACGCTGGACACGTGCATCGACTCAACGCCTGGCTCCGCCGTCACCCCATGGTGGTCGACGCCGCCTGGGCGGCGATGGTGCTCTTCGCCGGCCTGGTGCCGAACGACGCCTCGATCGACGAGGGCTGGCGCTTCGACCTCTCGCTCGCGATCGCGGTGGTGCTGCCGCTGCTGATGGTCGTCCGGCGGCGCTACCCGGACCTCACGGTGTCCGCCGCCGCCGCCATCGGCGTCGGCCAGGTACTCGTGGACATCTCGCCGGCCGGCTCCTCGATCGCCTATCTGGTCTTCGCCTACACCGGCGCCGCCTTCGGCCAGAAGTGGATCTCCCGGCTGGCCCTGACGGCCGGCCTGGCCTCCGGGCCGCTGGTGTTCTGGCAGATGATGCCGGTGAAGACGGTCTTCGACCGGGCCGGCGACGCCCACACCCGCCCGTACACCTTCGGCGAGGCGGCGCTGATCACGCTGCTGATGAGCACGCCGTTCATCCTCTGCTGGGCCTGGGGCCGGCTGACCAGGGTGCGCCGCGCCTACCTGACCGAGCTGGAGGACCGCGCCGCCCGGCTGGAGCGCGAGCGGGACGCCCAGTCCAAGGTGGCGGTCGCCGCCGAGCGCGCCCGGATCGCCCGCGAGCTGCACGACGTGGTCGCGCACAACGTCTCGGTGATGATCGTCCAGGCCGACGGCGCCGCGTACGTGCTGGACAACTCCCCGCAGCAGGCCAAGGAGGCGCTCGGCACGATCGCCTCCACCGGCCGCCAGGCGCTGGTCGAGATGCGCCGCCTGCTGGGCGTGCTGCGCACCGCCGACACCAAGGCCGAGGAGTACGTGCCGCAGCCGGGCGTCGAGGAGCTGCCGGAGCTGCTGGAGCAGGTCCGCACCGCCGGGCTCGACGTGGACTACGCCACCTCCGGGCACCCGCGCGAGCTGCCGCGCGGCGTCGAGCTGACCGTCTACCGGATCGTCCAGGAGGCGCTCACCAACGTCCGCAAGCACGGCGGCCCCGACGCGCACGCCCGGGTCGCGGTCGACTTCGGTGAGCGCGAGCTGGCCGTCCTGGTGGAGGACGACGGGCGCGGCAGCACCGACGAGCACCTGGCCGCCGGCGGCGCGGACGGCCTCGGCCACGGCCTGATCGGCATGCGCGAGCGGGTCGGCATGGTCAGCGGCAGCCTCGACGTGGGCCCCCGCCCCGGCGGCGGCTTCCGGATCCGCGCCGTCCTGCCGCTCAAGGCGGCCCACTAGCCCCGTCCGCCGTCCACCCCCCTCCAAGGAGTCCCACCTTGACCATCCGCGTGATGCTCGTCGACGACCAGGAACTGCTGCGCACCGGGTTCCGGATGATCCTCCAGTCGCAGGGCGACATCGAGATCGCCGCCGAGGCGGGCGACGGCGCGCAGGCCCTGGAGCAGCTGCGGCGCACCGAGGTGGACGTGATCCTGATGGACGTCCGGATGCCGCGGCTGGACGGCGTGCAGGCGACCCGCCGGATCTGCCTCGCCGAGGACGGCAGCCCGCTGCCGAACGCCCCCCACGTGCTCATCCTCACCACCTTCGACCTGGACGAGTACGCCTTCGCCGCGCTCAAGGCCGGCGCCAGCGGCTTCCTGCTCAAGGACGTCCCGCCGACCGAGCTGGTGGCCGCGATCCGCGCGGTGCACGGCGGGGACGCGGTGGTCGCCCCGACCACCACCCGCCGGATGATCGACCGCTTCGCCGAGGTGCTGCCCACCCCGCAGAGCGCGCCCGGCTCGGACGTCCTCGGCCCGCTGACCGAGCGCGAGCGGGAGGTGTTCCTGCTGGTCGCCCAGGGCCTGTCGAACGGCGAGATCGCGGCCCGGCTGGTGCTCTCCGAGGCCACCGTGAAGACCCACGTCGGCCGGATCCTGGCCAAGCTGGGGCTGCGCGACCGGGTCCAGGCCGTGGTGCTGGCGTACGAGGCCGGGCTGATCCGGGCCGGGGCCGGCGACTGAGCCGCTTCGGCGTCCGGGCGCCCCCGTAGACTGGGGCGGTACGTCCGGTACCCGTGGAGCGGACTGGAACGGTCATTCAGGACAAGGCAGGACAAGGGTGGACGTGAATCCGTCCGACTTCGCCGACCAGGCTTTCGGCGACCCAGGCGACCCCGGCAACCGCCCCGCCCGGCTGGCCGTCGGCGTGGTCGGCACCGGCCGGGTCGGCCCCGCGCTGGGCGCGGCGCTCCAGCTCGCCGGGCACACCGTGGTCGCCGCCTCCGGGGTCTCCGCCGTCTCCCGCCGCCGCGCCGAGGCGCTGCTGCCGGGCGTGCGGATCGTCACCCCGCCGCAGGTGCTGGCCGCCGCCGACCTGGTGCTGCTGACCGTCCCGGACGACGCGCTGGCCGACCTGGTGGCCGGGCTGGCCGCCACCGGCGCGATCCGCCCCGGCCAGCTGGTCGTGCACACCTCCGGCGCCCACGGCGTCGCCGTCCTGGAGCCCGCCACCCGGG
Source organism: Kitasatospora sp. NPDC056273 (assembly GCF_042268845.1). Lineage (NCBI taxonomy): Bacteria > Bacillati > Actinomycetota > Actinomycetes > Kitasatosporales > Streptomycetaceae > Kitasatospora > Kitasatospora sp. NPDC056273. The sequence continues at coordinate 9,510 of NZ_JBHJSJ010000068.1, forward strand.
CCGGGGCGCTGCCGCTGGCCCTGCACCCGGCGATGACCTTCACCGGCACCTCGGTGGACCTGGCCCGGCTGGCCGGCTGCCCGTTCGGCGTGACCGCCCCCGAGGAGCTGCGGCCGGTCGCCGAGGCGCTGGTGGTGGAGATGGGCGGCGAGCCGGAGTGGGTGCCCGAGGAGGTCCGCCCGCTCTACCACACCGCCCTCGCGCACGGCTCGAACCACCTGGTCACCCTGGTCGCGCAGGCGATGGAGCTGCTGCGCTCGGCCGGCGTCGCCGAGCCCGGGCGGCTGCTCGGCCCGCTGCTGGGCGCCGCCCTGGACAACAGCCTGCGCTCCGGTGACGCGGCCCTCACCGGCCCGGTCGCCCGGGGCGACGCGGGCACCGTGCGGCGCCACCTGGCGCAGCTCAGTACGGTGTCCCCGGACATCCCGGCGGCCTACCGGGCGATGGCCCGCGCCACCGCGCAGCGGGCGCTCGCCAACGGAACCATCGACGAAACGTCGGCGGCGGCACTGCTGGACGTACTGAACGAGGAGAGCACTGATGGCACGCGGTAAGCAGCCGAACAAGCCCCAGCGGACGCCGAAGGTCCACCGGGCCGTCGTCACCCGCACCGTGGACGACTTCGAGGCCGCGTTCTGGCCGGACGAGCAGCCGGTCGACAACGCCGTCGTGATGACCATGGGCGCGCTGCACGAGGGCCACGCCGCGCTGATCCGGGCCGCCCGCAAGCAGGTCGGCCGCGAGGGCCGGGTCGCGGTGACGGTCTTCGTCAACCCGCTCCAGTTCGGCCCGGGCGAGGACCTGGAGCGCTACCCGCGCACCCTCGACGACGACGTGCGGCTGGCCGAGGAGCACGGCGCCGACGTGGTCTTCGCGCCGTCCGCCGAGGAGGTCTACCCGAACGGCGAGCCGCAGGTGCGGATGGCGGCCGGCCCGATGGGCGAGCGCTTCGAGGGCGCCACCCGGCCCGGCCACTTCGACGGCGTGCTGACCGTGGTCGCCAAGCTGCTGCACATCACCGACCCGGACTTCGCCTTCTTCGGCGAGAAGGACGCCCAGCAGCTGGCGATCATCCAGCGGATGGTCGCCGACCTGGACTTCGACGTCGAGATCGTCGGCGTGCCGACCGTCCGCGAGGAGGACGGCCTGGCGCTGTCCTCGCGCAACCGCTACCTCTCGGCGGAGGACCGCGAGCACGCGCTCGCCCTGTCCAAGGCCCTGTTCGCCGGCCGGGACGCCGCCGCGCAGGGCCCGAAGGCCGTCCGCGAGGCCGCCTCGGCCGCCCTGGACGGCGCCGAGGGCGTCACCCTGGACTACCTCGCCCTGATCGACCCGCACGACTTCTCCGAGGCGGCGGACGACTTCCAGGGCGAGGCGGTGCTGGCCGTCGCCGCGAAGGTGGGCCCGACCCGCCTGATCGACAACGTCCGCATCATCGTTCGGTAGTACCGCAGTAAGAACCCCCTTCAGGCATGCACTCACAGGAGGCGTGACCCGCAATGCTCCGCACCATGCTCAAGTCCAAGATCCACCGGGCCACCGTGACCCAGGCCGACCTGCACTACGTGGGATCCGTCACGGTGGACGAGGACCTGCTCGACGCCGCCGACCTGCTCCCCGGCGAGCTGGTCCACATCGTCGACATCGACAACGGCGCCCGGCTGGAGACGTACACCATCGCCGGCCCGCGCGGCTCCGGCGTGATCGGCATCAACGGCGCCGCCGCCCGCCTCGTCCACCCGGGCGACCTCGTCATACTCATCGCCTACGGGCAGATGGACACGGCCGAGGCCAAGGGCTACGAGCCGAAGATCGTCTTCGTGGACAAGCAGAACCGGATCACCGGCCTGGGCGGGGACCCGGCGGAGGCCCCGGAGGGCAGCGGACTGCTCCGGGGTGACAGGGCGTACGGTGACGGCAACGGCGCGGCCGACGCCGTCTCGCGCTGAAGGAGCCAGCCACCCATGTCCACGCACCGCCTCACCGCACCGGCCCCCGGCTGGACCGCCGCCACCGACGTGGTCGTGGTCGGCTCCGGGGTCGCCGGCCTCACCGTCGCGCTCAACGTCCGCAAGGCCGGCCTGCGGGCCATGGTGGTCACCAAGGCCGTGCTGGACGAAGGCTCCACCCGCTGGGCCCAGGGCGGCGTCGCCGCCGCCCTGGGCGAGGGGGACACCCCCGAACAGCACCTGGACGACACCCTGGTGGCCGGCGCCGGCGTCTGTGACGAGGAGGCCGTCCGCACCCTGGTCACCGAGGGCCCGGACGCCGTCCGCCGGCTGATCGCCACCGGCGCCCTGTTCGACCGGGGCGAGGACGGCGAGGTCCTGCTGACCCGCGAGGGCGGCCACCACCGCCGCCGGATCGTCCACGCGGGCGGGGACGCGACCGGCGCCGAGATATCGCGCGCCCTGGTCGCCGCCGTCCGCACCGACCCGGGCATCGAGCTGATCGAGCACGCGCTCGTGCTCGACCTGCTGACCGACGCGGCGGGCCACGCCGCCGGGCTCACCCTGCACGTGATGGGCGAGGGCCAGCGCGACGGCGTCGGCGCCGTCCGGGCCCGCGCGGTGGTGCTCGCCACCGGCGGCATGGGCCAGGTCTTCTCCGCCACCACCAACCCGGCGGTCTCCACCGGCGACGGCGTGGCCCTGGCCCTGCGGGCCGGCGCCGCCGTCACCGACCTGGAGTTCGTCCAGTTCCACCCCACCGTGCTCTGGCTCGGTCCGGAGGCCGAGGGCCAGCAGCCGCTGGTCTCCGAGGCGGTCCGCGGCGAGGGCGCCCACCTGGTGGACGCGGACGGCGTCCGCTTCATGGTCGGACAGCACGAGCTGGCCGAACTCGCCCCGCGCGACATCGTCGCCAAGGCGATCACCCGGCGCATGCAGGAGCAGGGCGCCGAGCACATGTTCCTGGACGGGCGGCACTTCGGCGCCGGGATGTGGGAGCACCGCTTCCCGACCATCCTCGCCTTCTGCCGCGCCAACGGCATCGACCCGGTCACCGAGCCGATCCCGATCGCCCCGGCCGCGCACTTCGCCTCCGGCGGCGTCCGCACCGACCGGAACGGCCGCACCAGCGTCCCCGGCCTGTACGCCTGCGGCGAGGTCGCCTGCACCGGGGTGCACGGCGCCAACCGGCTGGCGTCCAACTCGCTGCTGGAGGGCCTGGTCTTCGCCGAGCGGATCGCCGCCGACCTGGCGGGGCTGGACGCGGCCGGCGACCTGCCCGAGCGCGCGGTGGACGTCGCCGCCGCCCGCGCCGCGCAGCCCGTCCCGCTGCCCCCGTCGGAGGCCCGCGCCGAGATCCAGCGGCTGATGTCGCGCGGCGCGGGCATCCTGCGCTCCGCCGCGTCGATGGCCGACACCGCGGCCGGACTGGCCCTGCTCGCCGAGCAGGCCCGCTCCCACGTGGCCGAGGAGAAGCCGGCCGACCCCCGGGTGGAGACCTGGGAGGCCGCCAACCTGCTGCTGGTCGCGACCGCCCTGGTCGCGGCCGCCGCGCAGCGCGAGGAGACCCGCGGCTGCCACTGGCGCGAGGACTTCCCCGAGCGCGACGACGCCCACTGGCGGCGCCACCTGATCACCACCCTCGCCGCCACCGGCGGTCCCGTCAGCACCCCTGAGGAGCAGTAGAACCATGACCCACTCCCACGAGGAACTCCCCCTGGCCGACCAGGGCGGCTGCGGCGACGGCTGCGCCTGCGGGGACGGCGAGGGCTACGAGACCGGTCTGGACCCGCAGCTCGCCGAGCTGCTGGAGCAGGCCGGGCTGGACCCGGTCGAGGTCGAGGACATCGCCACCCTGGCGCTCGCCGAGGACCTGGCCGGCGGCGAGGACGTCACCTCGGTGGCGACCGTGCCCGCCGAGGCCGTCGCCACCGCCGACTTCACCGCCCGCCAGGCCGGCGTGGTGGCCGGCCTGCGGGTCGCCGAGGCCGTCGTCTCGCTGGTCTGCGAGGAGGAGTTCGAGGTCGAGCGGCACGTCGAGGACGGCGACCGGGTCGAGGCCGGCCAGGTGCTGCTCTCGGTCCGCTCCCGCACCCGCGACCTGCTGACCGCCGAGCGCAGCGCGCTCAACCTGCTCTGCCACCTGTCCGGCATCGCCACCGCCACCCGCGCCTGGGCGGACGCCCTGGAGGGCACCGGCGCCGTCGTCCGGGACACCCGCAAGACCACCCCGGGCCTGCGCGCGCTGGAGAAGTTCGCGGTGCGCTGCGGCGGCGGCGCCAACCACCGGATGGCGCTCTCGGACGCCGCGCTGGTGAAGGACAACCACGTGGTCGCGGCCGGCGGCGTCGCCGAGGCCTTCCGGGCCGTCCGGGCCGCGTACCCGGAGCTGCCGGTCGAGGTCGAGGTGGACACCCTGGAGCAGATCACGCCGGTGCTGGAGGCCGGGGCGGACCTGATCCTGCTGGACAACTTCACCGTCGGCCAGCTGAAGGAGGCCGTCGCGCTGGTGGCCGGCCGGGCGAAGCTGGAGGCCTCCGGCGGTCTGACCCTGGCCAGCGCGCGCGAGGTCGCCCAGACTGGTGTCGACTACCTGGCCGTGGGCGCGCTCACCCACTCCTCGCCGATCCTGGACATCGGCCTGGACCTGCGCGCCTGACCGTCAGGTCGGCCGCAGTCCCGTCCCGACTCGCAGAAAGCGTCCCCGTGCTCCTCACCATCGACGTCGGCAACACCCAGACCACGCTCGGCCTGTTCGACGGCGAGGACGTGGTGGAACACTGGCGGATCTCCACCGATCCGCGCCGCACGGCCGATGAACTGGCGGTGCTGCTGCAAGGGCTGATGGGCAGCCACACCGCGGTGAAGGAGGCCGCGGTGGAGGGCCTGGCGATCTGCTCGTCCGTCCCCGCCGTGCTCCACGAGCTCCGCGAGGTGACCCGCCGCTACTACGGCGACGTCCCCGCGGTGATCGTGGAGCCCGGCGTGAAGACCGGGGTGCACGTCCTGATGGACAACCCCAAGGAGGTCGGCGCCGACCGGATCGTCAACGCGCTGGCCGCCAACCACCTGTACGGCGGCCCGTGCATCGTGGTCGACTTCGGCACCGCGACCACCTTCGACGCCGTCAACGCGCGCGGCGACTACGTCGGCGGCGCGATCGCCCCCGGCATCGAGATCTCGGTCGAGGCGCTCGGCGTCCGCGGCGCCCAGCTGCGCAAGATCGAACTGGCCCGCCCGCGCAACGTGATCGGCAAGAACACCGTCGAGGGCATGCAGTCCGGCATCCTCTACGGCTTCGCCGGCCAGGTCGACGGCCTGGTGGAGCGGATGGCCCGGGAACTCGCCAAGGACCCGGACGACGTCCAGGTGATCGCCACCGGCGGCCTGGCCCCGCTCGTCCTCGGCGAGGCCGGCACCATCGACGTGCACGAGCCCTGGCTGACCCTGATCGGCCTGCGCCTGGTGTACGAGCGCAACCGCCCCGCGAGCTGAGCGGCGCTCAGCTGCCGGGCTTCGGGAAGGCCGGCAGGGTGACCGGGCCGGTGACCACCGAGTCCGGCCCGTACGTCGAGGCGGCTCCGGGGGCGGGGGTGACGACCACCCCCATCACCGGGCCCTTCGGCAGCGCCGCCACGACCTTCTTCCAGCGCGGGTCCTTCACCACCGCGGTGAGCTGGTCCGGCGTCAGCGGTGGGTCGGTCCGGGTGATCGGCGTGCCCTGATCCAGCGGCTTGCGGTTCCACTCCTGGAGCAGGATCTCGTAGCCGGTCCCGGTCAACGTGGCGGACCAGGTCTTGGAGCCGGCCGGCTCGCCGGGACGCGTCCCGGCCTGATAGAGGGTCAGGTGCTCGCCGCCCGGGAGGTCGGTCTCGCTGCAGGCGTCGCCCGGAAGCGGGCCCAGGCAGCCGGGCTCGACGCCGTTGCGCATGATCCAGAACAGGTACTGGACCGGGCCGTTCCCGTCGTCCAGCACCAGCCGCAGCTGCGGGATGTCGCTCTCGGTCCCCCGGGCCTCGCCGACCTGCACCGTCCCCGGGGGCAGTAGCTCGGTGAGCATCCGCTGGAACTCAGCGCCGGAGACCGGCTGGCCCACGGCCGCACCGGAGGAGACCGAGCTGGCGGACGTCGGGCCGAGCCCGGGCAGCAAGCCGCCGATCCCGGCCGCGCCCACCCCGACCAGGGCCAGCGCGGCGGCGCCCGCCGCGGTGCCGATCCGCCGCCTGCGGCGCAGCCGACGGCCGTGCGACCAGCCGGTGTCGACCAGCGGGCCGGGTTCGGTGTCGTAGGCCTCGCCGGCCCGGCCGAGGGCCTCGGTGAAGGCCCGCTCGAACCGCTCCTCGGGCCCGTCGTGCTCTGCGGACATGCTGAACCAACCTCTCTACCAAGTGGGTTGACGTGACGTGACGCGCCGGCTCAGCGCTCGGCGAGGTCGTCGAGGCTGCTGCCGAGCACCGTGCGGATCCGGCCGAGCGCGCGGAAGGCCTGGGTCCGGACGGCGCCCGGGGTGCTGTGCAGGACCGCGGCGGTCTCCTCGACGCTGCGGTCCTCCCAGTAGCGGAGCACCAGCACCGCCCGGTCGCGCGGGGCGAGCCGGCCGAGCGCGTCCACCAGGGCGAGCCGCAGTTCCGGGTCGCCCTGCGGGGCCGCGCCGTCCGGCACCGCCTCGACCGGCCGCTCGCCGCTGGAGCGGCGGACGCGGTGCGAGAGGAAGGCCCGCACCAGCACGGTGTGCGCGTACCCGGCCGGGTTGTCGATCCGGCGCTTGGCCCCGAACCAGGAGGTGCGGTGCCACTGGGCGTAGATCCGCCCGAGGGCCTCCTGCACCAAGTCCTCGGCGAGGTGGGTATCCCCGCCGGTGAGCAGGCAGGCCGACCGGTAGAGCGGTCTGGCGCGGGCGGCCGCGAAGGCCTGGAAGTCCTCGTCCCGCCGCCCGCCCCGGGCCGCCTTCCCCTGACCGTCCGGTCGCATCCTGTCCGGCCCCCTCGCTCGTTCTCCCCTGACACCTGGATGACCAGGTGCGCCCCGGGTGGCGTTACAGGTGGCGGCGAAAGGCTTCTTCGCCGGGCCGACCGTGGGTGGTTCGGCGCGACGTTACCGACAAATCGGATATTCGTCACGTAGTGTCAGCCCATGCCTACGCCACACGGATCGCGCGGCGGCATGGCCTTCAGCGCCGACGAAGTCCGCGTGCTGCGCCGCGCCCTCGCCCAAGCCCTCCACCCCGCCGTGCCCGTCCACCTCCAGGGGCCCGTCCGGCCCGCCCTCGCCGGGCCGGGCGCCGAACTCTGGGCGGAGGACGTCCAGGACGCCCTGCGCCTCACCGAGGCGATCGACGAGGCCGTCCAGGAGGGCGGCCGGCTGCGCGCCTTCCTGCTCGCCGACCTCGGACGCTACCGCTCCGCCCTGCCCGGCAGCGCCCCCGGCTACCTGGAACGGCTGGAGGAGGCGGTGTCCGACGGGTACCTGCCCGGGCCGGAGGACCTCACCGCACTGCGCGGACTGAGCCGCCAGCCCTGCGGCCAGGGCGAGCGGGCCCGCCGGTCCCGGTTGGCCGGGCGCTGCCACGCGCTGGCCGAGGCCGCCGTCCGCGAGCGGCTCGCCCTCCACAGCGGACCGCCCCGCCACCTGGTGGCCGTACCGAGTCCCGCCGCACCGCCGCACAGTCACCCCACCCCTGTAGGAGGACGGACCCCCATGAGCAGCACCGACTCCCGCCCGGAGCAGCCCGCCGCCGCGAAGACCCCGCCCCGTCCGCACCGGATGCCCACCCCCGCCGAGCTGTTCGGCCGCCGCCCCAAGCCCCCCGCCCACCCCGCCCCGCCCGCCGACGACGCCCCCGAGGACGTCGAACTCGCCACCGGCACCGGCTGAGCCGTCCGCGTCCGATCCGGGGGAGGCCGCCGTCGCGGCCTCCCCCGCGGCAATCCCGGCGCGGAGCACCGTGTGTGGCTGGCTACCCTTGTGGGGTGAGCGATCAGAGCCTTGTTCCCGCGACCGACGACCTTCCCGAGCAGATGCGCGTCCGGCGCGAGAAGCTCGACCGGCTCCGGGCGGCCGGTGTCGACCCGTACCCGGTCGGTTTCCCCCGCACCACCACCATCGCGGACCTGCGTGCCAAGCACCCCGACCTGGAGCCGGACACCGCGACCGGCGAGCGGGCCGGCGTCACCGGCCGCGTGATCCTCTCCCGCACCGGCGGCAAGCTCTGCTTCGCCACCCTGCGCGACGGCACCGGCGACCTCCAGGTGATGTTCTCCCTCGACAAGCTGGGCCCGGAGCGACTGGCGGCCTGGAAGGCCGACATCGACCTCGGCGACCAGGTCGGCGTCGAGGGCGAGGTGATCACCTCCAAGCGCGGCGAGCTGTCCGTGATGGTGGACCGCTGGGAGCTCACCGCCAAGTGCCTGCGTCCGCTGCCGGACAAGCACAAGGGCCTGACCGACCCGGAGGCCCGGGTCCGCCAGCGCTACGTGGACCTCATCGTCAACCCCGAGGCCCGCGAGATCCTGCACCTGCGCAGCAAGGTCGTCCGCTCGATCCGCCGCACCTACGAGGACCGCGGCTACATCGAGGTCGAGACCCCGATGCTCCAGCCGGTGCACGGCGGCGCCAACGCGCGTCCGTTCAAGACCCACATCAACGCGTACGACATCGACCTCTACATGCGCATCGCCCCCGAGCTGTACCTCAAGCGGCTGGTGGTCGGCGGCGCCGAGAAGGTCTTCGAGATCAACCGCAACTTCCGCAACGAGGGCGCGGACTCCACCCACAACCCGGAGTTCACCTCGCTGGAGTCGTACGAGGCGTACGGCGACTACGACACCCAGGCCGAGCTGATCCGCGAGACGATCGTCAACGCGGCCCGGGACGCGCTGGGCACCACGGTGATCAGGGGCGTGGACGCGCACGGCGTCGAGCACGAGATCGACCTGGCCGAGCCGTGGGAGGAGATCGGCGTCTACCCGGGCATCTCGGCCCGCCTGGGCGTCGAGGTCACCCCGGAGACCGGCGTCGAGGAGCTGCGCAAGCTGGCCGCCGAGCACGGCATCCCGTTCGAGAAGGACTGGGGCCACGGTCAGATCGTGCTGGAGATGGTCGAGCGCCTGCTGGAGGAGAACGCCGTCCGGCCGACCTTCATCAAGGACTACCCGACCGAGGTCTCCCCGCTGACCCGCCAGCACCGCTCGCGGCCCGGCGTGGCCGAGAAGTGGGACCTGGTGATCTTCGGGACCGAGATCGGCACCGCCTACTCCGAGCTGGTCGACCCGGTCGAGCAGCGCGCCCGCCTCACCGCCCAGTCGCTGCTGGCGGCCGGCGGCGACGTCGAGGCGATGCAGGTGGACGAGGACTTCCTGCGCGCCCTGGAGTACGCGATGCCCCCGACCGGTGGCCTCGGCCTCGGCGTGGACCGCCTGATCATGCTGCTGACCGGCAAGAACATCCGGGAGACGGTGCTCTTCCCGCTGGTGAAGCCGGAGCCGAAGGCTTCCGCCGCGACGGCGGAGAAGACCGAGGAGGAGTGACCTGATGGACTACGTCAGCGCGATCGTGCCGCCGCTGGTCATGGCGATCGGCTTCGGATTCCTGGTGCGGGCCATCGTCCGCAGCCAGGGCGGGGCCCAGCGGGCCAAGGAAGACCTCGACTGACCCCGTCAGCCGCCCCGAACGACCGGCGCGCCGCCATTCCCGATTCCCGGGGGTGGCGGCGCGCCGGTTTGGCGCACTTCACAAGATTTGCCCCATTCACTCCCTATCCTGGCCGCACTATGGTCCGGCAACTCGGCGAACTTGAGAACGCCATCATGACCCGGGTGTGGCAGTGGAACCGACCGGTCACGGTTCGCGAGGTTCTCCTGGATCTGCGGTCGGAACGCGAAATCGCGTACACCACGGTGATGACCGTCCTGGACAAGCTCCACAGAAAGGGCTGGCTGCGCCGCGAGCGGGTCGGCCGGGCCTATCGTTATGAACCGGTCTCCTCGCGTGAGGCGTACACGGCGGCCCTGATGAACGACGCCTGGGCCACCGGTGACAATCCGGCGGCGGCCCTGGTGCACTTCTTCGGCCTGATGTCGCCCGAGCAACGCGAAGCGCTCCGGGACGCCTTGCGGGTGGCCGCTCTGTTCCCGCCCGATCCGGCCGGCGCGGATTCCGCGGACGGCGGACCGGATACCGGTGGGACGGAACCGGGAGCGGCGCGATAACGTCCCGACCATGGAGGTCACCATCCGCCGGGCGCGGACCACGGACGTGCGGGCAGTGCGCAGGCTCATCGACACCTACTCACGCGACGGCATTCTGCTGGACAAGCCCACAGTCACACTGTTCGAATCCGTCCAGGAGTTCTGGGTCGCGGAACGGGACGACAACGGCGTGGTGGTGGCCTGCGGCGCACTGCACGTGATGTGGGAGGACCTCGCCGAGGTCCGCACGCTCGCGGTGGATCCGGTCGCCCGGGGCACCGGGATCGGGCACCTGCTGCTGGAGAAGCTGGTGCAGACCGCGCGCTGGCTGGGCGTCCGTCGGATTTTCTGCTTGACGTTCGAGGTCGCGTTCTTCGCGAAACACGGTTTCGTCGAGATCGGCGAGGTCCAGGAAACCGATGATGGTACGACAGACCCGGCGGCGATCGCTACGGATGTCTATGAAGAACTCCTCCGCTCGTACGATGAAGGCGTCGCCGAGTTCCTCGACCTGGAGCGGGTGAAGCCCAACACACTGGGCAACTCGCGCATGCTGCTGCACCTCTGAGCCGCTCCAACCGGGTCAAGGGTTTGTGTTTTCCGGAGAAAGGCGCTTTCCTTTCCTTAGGCAATGGGTCGTTTAGCGGAAAGGGAAGCCCGTGGCACAGAGGGTGCAGGTCATTCTTGAAGACGATCTCGACGGCGGTTCGGCGGACGAGACGGTGACGTTCGCCCTCGACGGCGTTGCCTACGAGATCGACCTGAAGAGCGCCAACGCGGACAAGCTCCGCGGCCTGCTGGCGCCGTACGTGGAGAAGGGCCGCAAGCAGAGCGGCCGGCTCGCCGGTGCCCGTCGTCCGGGCCGCGGCACCGCGGCGCGTCCGGCCGGCGGCGGCGCCCCGGACACCGCCAAGATCCGCGCGTGGGCCAAGGAGCAGGGCCTGGAGGTCAACGACCGCGGCCGCGTTCCGAGCAACGTCCGCGAGGCCTACGAGAAGGCCAACGCGTCCTGATCCCGGCGCCGCGGGCCCGCCGGAGCGGGTGCGGGGCCCGGCGGCCGGGGACGGCCGCCACCATCACACGCACGGGGCGCGGAGGAGTCTCCTCCGCGCCCCGCGGCGCGTGCCCGGAGGAGCCCGCCGCGGCCGGCCCCGGAGGCCGTCCCGGGCAGCGGCTCGGGTAGCGCCTCGGGCACCGGCTCGGGTAGCGGCTCGGGCGGCGGAACAATCACGGGCCGTGCGACGCTGTAGGGGCGAAGCGGCAACGCGGACGGCACCGGGGCGACGTGCCCGGCACCCCGTCCGCCGTCGAACCGCCGTCACCGCGGCCCGACTTCTCGCCAGGCGAACACCGCCACCGCGGAAACTGCGCGAGAACCGCCCCGATACCGGGTATGAATGCAGGTGGACGGGTTCTTCGGCCCGTCCAGGGGCAGTATGTGTGACCGGCCGGAGGGGTTCCGGCGGCGGCGTCGGCGGCACGTGTTCGCCGATGGCGTAGCGGAATCCGGTGCATCCGGCCCACCTGTGGGAACACCGTTTCCCAACACCAGGTTGGGATTGGTGTCGGCTGGTCGCGCAGCATCTCGCTCCTCTACCGGGGAGTGAATCCGTGGGCCGCGCCGCTGAGCGGGACTAGCATGCGGAAGGACAGGGCGGGGACGGACCCCGAACTGCCCGACCGCTCTGAGGAGCGATAAACGATGTTCGAGAGGTTCACCGACCGCGCGCGGCGGGTTGTCGTCCTGGCTCAGGAAGAAGCCCGGATGCTCAACCACAACTACATCGGCACCGAGCACATCCTCCTGGGTCTGATCCACGAGGGCGAGGGCGTCGCCGCCAAGGCCCTGGAGAGCCTCGGGATTTCTCTTGAGGCCGTTCGCCAGCAGGTCGAGGAGATCATCGGCCAGGGCCAGCAGGCCCCATCCGGTCACATTCCCTTCACCCCCCGGGCGAAGAAGGTCCTGGAGCTCTCGCTCCGCGAGGCCCTTCAGCTCGGCCACAACTACATCGGCACCGAGCACATCCTGCTCGGCCTGATCCGCGAGGGCGAGGGCGTCGCCGCCCAGGTCCTGGTGAAGCTGGGCGCCGACCTCAACCGGGTGCGCCAGCAGGTCATCCAGCTGCTCTCCGGCTACCAGACCGGCGGCGGCAAGGAGTCGGCCACGGCCGGCGGGCCCGCCGAGGGCACCCCGTCGACCTCCCTGGTCCTGGACCAGTTCGGCCGCAACCTCACCCAGGCCGCCCGCGAGGCCAAGCTCGACCCGGTCATCGGGCGCGAGAAGGAGATCGAGCGGGTCATGCAGGTGCTGTCCCGCCGCACCAAGAACAACCCGGTGCTGATCGGTGAGCCCGGCGTCGGCAAGACCGCCGTGGTCGAGGGCCTGGCCCAGGCGATCGTCAAGGGCGAGGTCCCGGAGACGCTCAAGGACAAGCAGCTCTACACGCTGGACCTGGGCGCCCTGGTGGCCGGCTCGCGCTACCGCGGTGACTTCGAGGAGCGCCTGAAGAAGGTGCTCAAGGAGATCCGCACCCGCGGCGACATCATCCTGTTCATCGACGAGCTGCACACCCTGGTCGGCGCGGGCGCCGCCGAGGGCGCCATCGACGCCGCCAGCATCCTCAAGCCGATGCTGGCCCGTGGCGAGCTGCAGACCATCGGTGCCACCACCCTGGACGAGTACCGCAAGCACCTGGAGAAGGACGCCGCGCTGGAGCGCCGCTTCCAGCCGATCCAGGTCGCCGAGCCCTCGCTGCCCCACACCATCGAGATCCTCAAGGGTCTGCGCGACCGCTACGAGGCCCACCACCGGGTCTCCATCACGGACTCCGCCCTGGTCGCCGCCGCCACCCTGGCCGACCGGTACATCTCGGACCGCTTCCTGCCGGACAAGGCGATCGACCTGATCGACGAGGCCGGCTCCCGAATGCGCATCCGCCGGATGACCGCGCCGCCGGACCTGCGCGAGTTCGACGAGAAGATCGCCGACGTGCGCCGCGAGAAGGAGAGCGCGATCGACGCGCAGGACTTCGAGAAGGCCGCGTCCCTGCGCGACGACGAGAAGCAGCTCCTGCAGGCCAAGGCCAAGCGCGAGAAGGAGTGGAAGGCCGGCGACATGGACGTCGTCGCGGAGGTCAACGAGGAGCTCATCGCCGAGGTCCTGGCCACCGCCACCGGCATCCCGGTCTTCAAGCTGACCGAGGAGGAGACGTCCCGCCTGCTGCGCATGGAGGACGAGCTGCACAAGCGCGTCATCGGCCAGAAGGACGCCATCAAGGCGCTCTCCCAGGCCATCCGGCGCACCCGTGCGGGCCTCAAGGACCCGAAGCGCCCCGGCGGTTCGTTCATCTTCGCCGGCCCGTCCGGTGTCGGTAAGACCGAGCTGTCCAAGACGCTGGCGGAGTTCCTGTTCGGCGACGAGGACGCGCTGATCGCGCTCGACATGTCCGAGTTCTCCGAGAAGCACACCGTCTCCCGGCTGTTCGGCTCCCCGCCCGGCTACGTGGGCTACGAGGAGGGCGGCCAGCTCACCGAGAAGGTCCGCCGCAAGCCGTTCTCGGTCGTCCTCTTCGACGAGGTCGAGAAGGCCCACCCGGACATCTTCAACTCGCTGCTGCAGATCCTGGAGGACGGTCGCCTGACCGACTCCCAGGGCCGCGTGGTCGACTTCAAGAACACCGTCATCATCATGACGACCAACCTCGGCACCCGGGACATCTCGAAGGGCTTCAACCTCGGCTTCGCGGCCGCGGGTGACACCCAGACCGGGTACGAGCGGATGAAGGCGAAGGTCGGCGAGGAGCTCAAGCAGCACTTCCGCCCCGAGTTCCTGAACCGTGTCGACGACATCGTGGTGTTCCACCAGCTGTCCGAGGAAGACATCATCCAGATCGTCGACCTCATGATCGACAAGGTGGACGAGCGGCTCAAGGACAAGGACATGGGCCTGGAGCTCAGCGTCGAGGCCAAGAAGCTGCTGGCCAAGCGCGGCTACGACCCGATCCTGGGTGCCCGTCCGCTGCGCCGCACCATCCAGCGCGAGATCGAGGACCACCTCTCCGAGAAGATCCTCTTCGGCGAGCTGCGGGCCGGCCACATCGTCGTCGTCGACGTCGAGGGCGAGGGCAAGGAAGCCAAGTTCACCTTCCGCGGCGAGGAGAAGTCGGCCGTCGCGGACACCCCGGCCGCGGTCGCCTCGTCCGGTCCGGACCTGACGAAGTAACCCAACTTTTAACAGACAACTTCACAGCCACCGAGCCCCCGGCGTTGACGCCGGGGGCTCGGTGCGTTCGCTCCCGCCGCCAGCCGAACCGGTGCGGGCCGGGTCGGCTGGCCCCCGCGCTGGCTGGTGCGGGTGCGCTCGGTTTCTCACCGACCTTTCACGAACATACGGTTGACAGGCGGTCAGATGATGGGAAGTCGCGGAGGATAGCGCCGTGACCATGTCATGGTCAAGGTCTATCTTTTCCGTGCACGCTTGGATCAAATGACGTCCACCTGTCTTTCATTTTGGTTTGCCGGGCTTTGGCCAAGAGCTGGGCCCTGGTCGGGGAGGACGTCACAACGTTGAAGAACACCAGGAGAACCGCTGCGGCTGCCACGGCCGCAGCGGTCATAGTCGCGCTCGGCACGGGCCTGTTCCCGGCCTCCGCCGTCGCCGCCGGCTCGGCCCCGGTCCCGCGGGACCCGGCCGACGCCGTCCAGAACACCGAGCACAACCTTCCGGGTCCGCTGACCGCGAAGGTGGAGGCGGAGCAGAAGGCCGCCACCGAGAAGCTCCTCAACGGCACCGCCGAGGTCGAGCAGCACAACGGCAGCACCAGCGTGAAGCTCGGCAAGGACAAGTACGTCGAGCTCGCTCGCGAGCGCACGGACAAGATCTTCACCATCCTGGTCGACTTCGGTGACCAGGTGGACAACACCACCAAGACGCCGGACGGCAAGGTCAAGTACGGCGGCGAGGCCGGCCCCAAGCACAACGAGATCGAGAAGCCGGACCCGGCCACCAACAACTCGACCGAGTGGCAGGCCGACTACAACCAGCAGCACTACCAGGACCTGTACTTCGCCAAGGACAAGCCCTCGCTGAAGACCTACTACGAGAAGCAGTCCTCGGGCCGCTACTCGGTCGACGGCGTGGTCTCGGACTGGGTCCGGGTGCCGTGGAACGAGGCCCGGTACGGCTCCGACTACTGCGGCTCCAACGTCTGCGCCAGCGCCCAGGACCTGATCCGCGACGCCGTGGACATCTGGTACAAGGACCAGCAGGCCAAGGGCCAGACCGAGGCCCAGATCAAGGCCACGCTGGCCCAGTACGACCAGTGGGACCGCTACGGTTCGCACCACGACGGGAACTTCAACCAGCCCGACGGGTACATCGACCACTTCCAGATCGTGCACGCCGGCGAGGACAAGTCGGCCGGTGGCGGCAAGCAGGGCAGCAAGGCCCTGTGGGCGCACCGCTCGTACGTCTACGGCAACCTGCAGGGCACGGCCGGTCCCGAGGGCAACAAGCTCGGCGGCGTCCAGGTCGGCAACAGCGGCCTGTGGATCGGCGACTACACGATGCAGCCGGAGAACGGCGGCCTCGGCGTCTTCGCCCACGAGTACGGCCACGACCTCGGTCTGCCGGACCTCTACGACACCGCCGGCAAGGGCATCGACAACTCGGTCGGCTTCTGGTCGCTGATGTCCTCCGGTTCCTGGCTCGGCGAGGGCAAGGACAGCATCGGCGACATGCCGAACGACCTCGACGCCTGGAGCAAGTACAAGCTGGGCTGGCTGAAGGCCGACCACGCCAAGGCGGGCACCGAGTCGACCCACCACATCGGCCCGGCGGAGTACAACAGCAACCTGCCGCAGGGTCTGATCGTCGACCTGCCGAAGAAGAGCATCACCACCGAGATCAACAAGCCGTTCGGCGGCACCGGTGAGTGGTGGAGCGGCAGCGCCGACAACCTGAACGTCACGCTCACCCGTGACATCGACCTGACCGGCAAGACCAAGGCCAGCATCAACGCCAAGGCCTGGTACGAGCTGGAGCAGGACTTCGACTACGCGTTCGGCGAGGTCTCCACCGACGGCGGCAAGACCTGGACCGTCGTCGACGGCACCTGGAACGGGACCGCGCTGCCGCGCGAGAACGGCCGTCCGGCCATCAGCGGCCAGGTGGCCGCCTGGGGCGACCTGTCCTTCAACCTGGACGCCTACGCGGGCCAGAAGGTCAAGTTCCGCTACCACAACACCACCGACGGCGGCCTGCACTTCCGCGGCCTGACGCTGGACAACATCGCGGTCGTCGCCGACGGCGCCACCGTGTTCAGCGACGACGTCGAGAACGGTGACAACGGCTGGGTGGCCGACGGGTTCTCCCGCTTCGGCGGCTCGTACACCAAGGACTACGCGCAGTACTACATCGCGGAGAACCGGCAGTACGTGTCCTTCGACCAGACCCTGAAGACCGGCCCGTACAACTTCGGCTTCGCCGACAAGCCGAACTGGGTCGAGCACTACTCGTACCAGCCCGGCCTGCTGATCTGGTACTGGGACGAGTCGCAGACCGACAACAACGTCAGCGCCCACCCGGGCCAGGGCCTGATCCTGCCGGTCGACTCGCACCCGGCTCCGCTGAAGTGGACCGACGGCACCCTGATGCGTCCGCGCATGCAGGGCTACGACTCCACCTTCGGCTCGCGCCGCACCTCCGGTCTGACCCTGCACAAGGCCGGCGTCGAGACCGTCATCCCGAAGGCCAAGGGCGTCGACGAGTTCAACGACCTGAAGTCGTGGTGGAACAAGGACAACCCGTACAGCGGTGTCAACGTCCCGAAGACCGGGACCAGCATCGAGGTCGAGAACGAGTCCTCGAACTACCTGGAGACCTGGATCCGGGTCCGCCCGGTCGACAACTTCTGATCGTCACCCCCCGGGTAGCGATCGGCCTGTGACCAGGCAGCTCTGACAACTCCACGTCCGGCCCGTCCCCGCAGCGCGCGGGGGCGGGCCGGACGCTTTGTCAGGCCCGGACGGCCGGCAGCCGGTCCAGGAAGGCGGCGGCCGCCACCGCGACGTCGGCGGCGGTCCAGTCGAGGGCGGACGCGGCGACCGTGACCTCGGTCACCGACAGCCCCGGCGGCCCGCCCGCGCGCCAGGCCCCGAACAGCCCGATTCCGGTGTCCTCGGCCAGCCCCAGCCCGGCCTCCTCCAACTCCCCGACCGGGTACGGCAGCCAGAGCTGGAACTGGTGGGTGTGCGGCGGGGCCGGGTGCACCCGGGCGCCGGGGACGGCCGCGAACGCCCGGGCCAGCGCCCCGGCGACCGTCCGGGCGTGCGCCACGTACCCGGCCAGCCGCGGCAGTTCGCGCTCCAGCCCGGCCAGCGCGGCGAGCGCGAACGGCCACTGCTGGTAGAGCTGGCCGCCGTAGCGGTGCCGCCAGGCCCGGGCGGTGCGGACGAAGCCGCCCGGGCCGGCCAGCGCGGCGCCGCTGATCCCGCCGAGCGTCTTGTAGAAGGAGACGTAGACCGAGTCGGCCAGGCCGGCGAGCTCCGGCAGCGGCCGGCCGAGGGCGACCGCGGACTCCCAGATCCGGGCGCCGTCCAGGTGCAGCGCCGCGCCGTGCTCCTCCCGCACCACCGCGGCCAGCTCCACCAGCTCCGGCCAGCCGGGCAGCACGAACCCGGCGTCGCGCAGCGGCAGCTCCAGGCTCAGCGCGGCGTAGGGCTCGTCCAGGGCGCGCAGCTCCTCGGCGGTGGGCTGGCGCGGCTCGGCGGTCGGCCAGAGGCTGCGCAGCCCGGTCAGCACGCCGAGCGCGTGCCGCTCGTGCCGGTCGGTGTGGGCCAGCGGGTGGGTGACCACGGTGCGGCACCCGGCGGCCTCGGCGTGGATCCGCAGGGCGATCTGCTGGGCCATCGTGCCGGTCGGGAAGAAGGCCGCGTCCTCGGTGCCGAGCAGCTCGGCGACCCGGTGCTCCAGGGTGCGGACCACGCCGTCGCCGTACTGGTCCGGGCGGCCGTCCAGGTCGGGGGCGCCGTGCGGCTCGGGGGCGGCGTCCGGGTCGGGTGCTCCGTCCGGGTCGGGGGCGGCGCCCGGCGGCGGGCCGGCCAGGTCGGCGAGGCGTTCGCGGATGCTCTGCGGCCGGGCCCCGGACAGCAGTCGCTCGCAGCCGCGCAGGGCGGCGAAGCGGCGGTCCGGCAGGCTCGGGCGGTCACCGGCGTCGGTGTCTTCGCTCCTGTTGCCATACATGGCTCGATGGTCCCGCAGCGGGCCGGACCGGTCAGCGGTGCGGACGGAAAGCGGTTCGAGCCCGCGAAACCCCGGCCGCGCGTGGTGCTGGTCACAGGCCTCCGGCACGGTACGACCGGCGGTAGTAGCGGGGCCGGGGAAGCGGTGGACGGCCCGGAGCGGTCATGGGCGATCCGATCTCATGATCATTGCTCCGTCGGTTTGAATCTCCGGCGCCACGATGACTACACGCCGTAGTACATCACCGCGTTTGGGACTCCGCCCGGTGACCGTTACACCTGAGTGGTCCCCCGCTCAGCACGCGCCCGAACGGGCGCTTCGTGCTGCCCTCGTACGATCCGTGAGGTACGGCAGATGTCCACCGTCCCACCCGTGGGGCCGGCCCTGCGCCGGCTCGCCGCCCAGGCGGCGGCCCGGGCCGCCGTCTGGCAGCCCCGGATCGGCCACGCCGTCCGCACCCAGGCCGCGCCGCTGCGCGCCCTCGGGGCGCCCCGGCACACCACCCTGCCCGGCAGCCGTCAGCGGGCCGAGCACGACCACGCGCTGGCCTCGGCAGGAGCGGTCGCCACGCTGCTCGCCGGCGTGCTGCTGGTGGCCACCCCGGGCACGGCCTCGGCGCAGACCGTACGGCCCACCACGCCGGGCAGCTCGGCCTTCACCGTGCCGCGGGCGGAGGTGCCGAGCGCGGGGCTGGTCCAGGTGGCCGGCCCCAGCCCGTACAAGCTGCCCGACGACGGCGACTCGGCACAGGAGTTCGTGACGGTGGCGCCCAACCTGCTGCCGTTCGAACCGCCGGCACCGGAGCCGGAGCCGGATCCCGCCGACGAGCCGGCCCCGGAGGCCGGACCCGCGCCGGAGCCCGGGCCCGCGCCGACTCCCGGGTGGTCGGCCCCGGTGCCGAACGCGCCGACCAGCAACCCGTACGGGAAGGCCAACCGCAGCTACGCCGCCGGGTACCACACCGGGGTGGACTTCGCGGTCTCCCCGGGCACGCCGCTGCTGGCGGTCGGCGACGCGAGCGTGGTGTCGGCCGGCTGGGACGGCGCGTACGGCAAGGAGGTCGTGCTGCGGCTGGCGGACGGGCACTTCGCGCAGTACGCCCACATGTCCTCGGTCACCGTCTCGGCGGGCCAGCGGGTGTCCGCGGGCGAGCGGATCGGGCTGTCCGGGAGCACCGGCAACTCGACCGGCCCGCACCTGCACTTCGAGATCCGCACCAGCAACCGCTACGGCGCGGTGGTCAACCCGATCGCGTACCTCGCGGGGCACGGCGTCACGGACTTCTGAGCCGCCCCGGGCGCCGGGCCCTGCGGGACCGGCGCCCTCAGCCGGTGGTGCGGGCGGGGTGGCTGATCCCGGCGCCGATCTCCAGCGCGATGTCCCGGGCCGCCCCGATCGCCTCGTCCAGGCCGGCGGGGGGCGGCTGCTCGCCCCACACGTTCGGGGTGTGGCCGCAGTCCGCCTTGTCCTGCTTGAGCAGGAACAGCGACGAGTGGACGGTGAACAGCGCCATCGCGGCCCGCAGCCGGTCGTGGAAGTCCGCCCCCGGCCCGTGCACCAGCTGCATCATGGTGATCATGCGGTCCCGGAAGGCCAGCCCGGCCGGGGACTCGCGCAGCGCGGGCTGGTTCTCGTGGAAGAAGCGCAGCAGCGGGGCCCGCTCGGCCATCCCGTCCGCGAAGCGGCGGATCAGCTCGTCGCGCATCTCCGGGCTCCAGGCCTGCTTGCGGCCCCACGCGATGGACTCGTCGATCGGCGCGGCCATCCGCTCGACGATGCCCAGGACGATGTCGTCCTTGGTCTTGAAGTGGTAGTAGAGCGCGGCCTTGGTGACGCCCAGGCGGTCGGCGATCTCGCGCAGTGAGGTCTGCTCGTAGCCCTGCTCGGCGAAGAGCTCCAGTGACACCTCGATGATGCGAGCCCGGGTGTCGCTGCGGGGGCTGTGCGGAGTGCCCATGGCCTGCCTCATGACTGCGTCGGTGACTACTGCGGACCCCGGAGCGGTGTTCGCCCCGGGCCCATTCTCCCTGCCCAGAAGGCCGGTCGGGAAACTGGCTTGACGACCGGCTAGGAAACAACCTACCGTGCCGACGGTCGATAAACTAGCCGGGCGACAAGTAAGTGAGCCGCCGCACGGCACGACGCTCCGTCCGAACCACCCTCCGGGAGACCCCACCTCATGTCACAGTCCAAGACCGCCAGCCCGGTGCCGGAGGACAAGACGACCGAGGAGGAGCAGCCGCGGTCGCCCCGCGAGATCCGCCTCGTGATGGTCGGCCTGGTCGTCACCATGCTGCTGGCCATGCTCGACAACCTGATCGTCGGCACCGCGATGCCGACCATCGTCCACGACCTCGGCGGCGGCGAGCACCTGTCCTGGGTGGTCACGGCGTACACCCTGGCGACCGCCGCCTCCACCCCGGTCTGGGGCAAGCTCGGCGACATGTACGGCCGCAAGGGCACCTTCCTCACCTCGATCGTGATCTTCCTGGTGGGTTCGGCGCTGTCCGGCCTGTCGCAGAACATGAACGAGCTGATCGGCTTCCGCGCCGTGCAGGGCCTGGGCGCCGGCGGTCTGATGGTCGGCGTCATGTCGATCATGGGCGCGCTCGTCCCGCCGCGCGACCGCGGCAAGTACCAGGGCATGTTCGCCGCGGTGATGGCCCTCGCCACCATCGGCGGCCCGCTGGCCGGCGGCTTCATCACCGACCACCTGAGCTGGCACTGGACCTTCTACATCAACCTGCCGCTCGGCCTGATCGCGCTCGCCGTGGTCGTCGTGACCCTGAAGCTGCCGAAGGTTCGCAACACCGCCAAGATCGACTACGCGGGCGTCGTGCTGCTCACCACCGGCATCACCTCGCTGGTGCTGATCACCACCTGGGGCGGCCAGCAGTACGCCTGGGGTTCCAAGGAGATCCTGGGCCTGACCGCGCTCGCCGCCGCCTCGCTGATCGCCTTCTGCTACGTGGAGCAGCGGGCCGAGGAGCCGATGCTCCCGCTGAGCCTGTTCCGGAACCTGAACTTCACCCTGGTCTCGATCATCGGCTTCATCGTCGGCTTCGTGATGTTCGGCTCGACCGTCTTCCTGCCGCTCTACCAGCAGACGGTCCAGGGCGCCTCGGCGACCAACTCCGGCCTGCTGCTGATGCCGATGATGTTCGGCATGCTGATCGTCTCGCTGGTGGTCGGCCAGGCCGTCACCAAGACCGGCAAGTACCGGATCTACCCGATCATCGGCACCATCGTGATGACCGTCGGCCTGATCCTGCTCTCCACCATGGGCATCGGGACCACCAGGTTCACCTCGGCCTGCTGGATGGTCGTGCTCGGCGCCGGCATGGGCTTCCTGATGCAGATCACCATGCTGGTCGCGCAGAACAGCGTCGAGCTCAAGGACATGGGCGTGGCCAGCTCCACCGCCACGCTGTTCCGCACCATCGGCGGCTCCTTCGGCGTCGCGCTGTTCGGCGCGCTGTTCAACAACCGGGTGACCGACACCATGTCGGAGATGCTGGCCGGGAAGCCGATGCCCCCGGGCGGCATGAAGGACCCGCAGCAGAGCAGCCTGGAGGAGCTCCACAAGCTGCCGGACTACGTCCAGGACGCCTACAACCACGCGGTGTCCAACGGCATGCACACCGTCTTCCTGTGGGGCGCCGGGGTGGCCGTGATCGCGATCGCCGCGGCGGTGTTCCTCCGCGAGGTGCCGCTGCGTGGCACCGGCAAGGGCGAGGCTCCGGCCGAGTCCTCGCTGGAGGCGGCGGCCGTCTGACGGTCCCCGCGCGCGAAGGCGCCCCCGGGAGGTCCTCTCCCGGGGGCGCCTTCGTGTTCCGCCGCTTACTGGGGCAGCCGGTAGACGCCCTGCTCGACCGGCTCGACCAGGCCGTCCGCCACCAGGCCGTCCAGCGCCCGGGCCCGCTGCACCGAGTCCGGCCAGACCGCGTCCAGCCGGGCCTGCGGCACCGTCCCGTGCGCCTCGCGCAGCACCGCGAGCAGCTTGCCGCGCACCTGGCGGTCCGTCCCCTCGTAGGACTGGCCGCGCCGGGCCGGGCCCTCGTACGGCGGGCGGCCGGCCCGCTGCCAGGCGCAGGTGGTGAACAGCGGGCAGTCCCCGCACTCCGGGCCGCGGGCGGTGCAGACCAGCGCGCCCAGCTCCATCACGCCGACCGCCCAGGTGGCGGCCGTCTCGGCGTCGTCCGGCAGCAGCGCGGTGGCGGTGCGGCGCTCGGCGGCGGTGGTGGCCTGGGCCGGGTACTCGACGCCGGTCACCGCGCGGGCGAAGACCCGGCGGACGTTGGTGTCCAGCACCACGTGCCGCTGGCGGAAGGCGAAGGAGGCGACGGCGGCGGCGGTGTACTCCCCCACCCCGGGCAGCGAGAGCAGGGTGGCGTGGTCGTCCGGGACCTCGCCGTCGTGCTGCTCGGTGATCGCCACCGCGGCCGCGTGCAAGCGCAGCGCCCGGCGCGGGTAGCCCAGCCGGCCCCACATCCGGACCGCCTCGCCGGGCGCGTCGGCGGCGAGGTCGGCCGGGGTCGGCCAGCGGGTGAGCCAGGCCTCCCAGGCGGGCAGCACGCGCTTGACCGGGGTCTGCTGGAGCATGAACTCGCTCACCATGACCGCCCAGGGCGTGGCGTCGGGGGTCCGCCAGGGCAGGTCCCGCTTGCTCGCCTCGTACCAGTCCAGGACGGTCGAGTGGAACAGCGGCAGGGGCATCGGCGGCCGGGCGGCGTCGGCGGCGGTGGCAGGGGTGGTGATGGCAGTCATGGCCCTTCGATCCTCCCATGCCCGCCGACCGGGCCGAAGTGGATCAGTCTGCTCCGGACCGACCGGGGGACCGACCGGAAATCGTCCGATTGGGGCTCGCTCGAACGGATCAAATGGCGGATCATGTGAAGGAAGGGGCGACTGTGCGGTGTTGGTGAGTCAATCGCCACACACAGTCTCGTAGAGTTTGGTCGTGCCTTCTCTGCGTCAACCCGTCGGACCACTGCCGGCCTCGATCTACTGGCGTCGGCGCGTCATCGTGCTCGTCGCCGTCGCGGCGGTCGTCGCCCTGATCGCCTGGCTGATGATCGATCAGGGCGGGGGCGGTGACGGCGGCTCACCGGGCAACGCCGCACAGGCCGTTCCCTCCCAGTCCCAGAACCAGACACCGGCTCAGGCGATCACGCCCGGCGCCTCACCGAGCGGCCCCGCGGCGCGCCCGGGCGGCGGCTCCGGGGGCGGACCGGTGGCGGGCGGTGGCGGCACCGAGGTCAACCTCAGCGGCGGCACCGGCGCCGGCGGCGCCAACCCGGCCCCCGGGGGCGGCGCCGCGCCGGCGACCGGCGGCGGCACCGGTGGCGGCACGGGCGGCTCCGGCGGTACGGGCGGCGGCGCTCCGCCGGTGAACACCCCCGAGGTCATGGCGCTGCCGGTCTGCGCCTCCTCTCAGGTGGCGCTGGAGCTGGCCGGCACCCAGAACTCGTACCAGCCCAAGGACAAGCCCCGGCTGGCCCTGACCGTCAAGAACTCCTCCGGCACCAACTGCCGGGTGGACCTGGGCCGCACCGCCTCCGTGATCACGGTGAGCGGCAGCAACAACGACCGGGTCTGGTCCTCCGGCGACTGCCCGACCGACAAGGGCAGCATCTGGGTGCAGCTCGGCGCGAACGGCAACCAGACCGAGACCTTCACCTGGGACCGCAGCCGCAGCAAGCCGCAGTGCGCGACCGCCGACCAGACGCCGCCGCCGAGCGGCACCTACGTGGTGCTCGCGGAGCTCACCGGGCTCTCCGGGGACAAGGTCTCGGCGCGGGCCTCGATCCGGCTGGACGGCTGAGAACCGGTCACCTTCCCTCGGAGCCCCTGGCCGTCGCTCGGCCGGGGGCTCCGCCGTGTCCGGGGTGCCGGGCGGGGGCGGACGGCGGACGCGGGCGGGGGCGGACGCGGGCGGGGTGCGCGGGGCGGCCGGGGTGCGGTGCGGACGCGCGACGGCCCCCGGGGAGGTTCCCCCGGGGGCCGTCGCGGTGTTCGGGTGTCCGTACGGTGGCGCGTCCGGTCAGACGTAGCGCTCCAGGATGGACGATTCGGCAAGGCGGGACAGGCCCTCGCGGACCGAGCGGGCACGGGTCTCGCCGACGCCCTCGACGGTCTGCAGGTCGTCGATGCTCGCGGCGAGCAGCTTCTGGAGGCCGCCGAAGTGCTCGACCAGGCGCTCTATGACCGTGTTGGGCAGGCGCGGGATCTTCGCCAGCAGGCGGTAGCCGCGCGGCGAGACGGCCGAGTCCAGCGACTCCGGCGAGCCCGAGTAGCCGAGCGCCTTGGCGACGGTCTGGAGGTCCAGCAGCTCGGCGTGGGTGAGCGCCTCCAGGTCGGCCAGCACCTCGGTGACCGTCCGGCCCTTCTTGGCGGCCCGCTCCGGGAAGTAGTCCCGGGCGACCAGCTCGCGCTCCGGCTCCACGCCCGCGATCAGCTCGTCCAGCTGCAGCGAGAGCAGTCGGCCGTCGATGCCGAGCTCCAGCACGTAGCCGGCGATCTCGGTGGCGATCAGCCGGACCATCTCCAGGCGCTGGGCCACGGCGGTGACGTCCCGGACCGTCACCAGGTCCTCGATCTCCAGCGCGGAGAGCGTTCCGGCCACCTCGTCCAGGCGCAGCTTGTAGCGCTCCAGGGTGGCCAGCGCCTGGTTGGCGCGGGACAGGACGGTGGTGGAGTCCTCCAGCACCCGGCGGGTGCCGTTGACGTACATCGCGATCAGCCGCATCGAGTGCGAGACCGCGACCACCGGGTAGCCCGTCTGCCGGTTGACCCGCTCGGCGGTGCGGTGGCGGGTGCCGGTCTCGTCGGTCGGGATGGTCGAGTCCGGCATCAGGTGCACGCCGGCCCGGACGATCTTGGTGATGTCCTTGTCGAGCACCACCGCGCCGTCCAGCTTGCACAGCTCGCGCAGCCGGGTGGCGCTGAACTCGACGTCCAGGACGAAGCCGCCGGTGCACAGGGACTCGACGGTCCGGTCGAAGCCCAGCACGATCAGACCGCCGGTGTTGGCCCGCAGGACCCGCTCCAGGCCGTCACGAAGCGCGGTACCGGGCGCGATGGCGGTGAGGGAGGCCCGCAGCAGGGCCTCCTCGCGGGAGGCCTTGTCCGCCCCCCGGTCGCTGGCTGCCACGTGACTCCTCCGGTCGACCCGTGCCGCGCGCCTCACGCCGTGCGCCGGTCCGCGGTCTGTTGCTCTGTCGCTCAGTACCGCTCGGTACTGCCTTCTGGCCAATGAGACTGGGGAAAGTCTAACTGTGTGTGGCCTCGGCAGGGCTTGGGTCAGCGCAGTTCGTCGGAGTCGAGCGGCTCCCAGCCGTCCATCAGCTCCTCGGGGTACGCCGCCGGGCGGTCCGCGGCCCGGGCGGAGCGCGGGGACGGCGGCGCCGACGGTGCCTCACCGCGCGGCTCGGTGCGCGGCTTGGCGGCCGAACGGCGGCGGCCCGGGATGGCCCGCAGCGCCTCGCCGATGTCGGCCACCTCGACCACCTTCATGCCCGGCGGCACCTTGCCCGGGTCCGGCGGGACCAGGGCGTGGGTGAAGCCCAGCCGGTGCGCCTCGGCGAGCCGCCGCTGCACACCCGTCACCCGCCGTACCTCGCCCGCCAGGCCGACCTCGCCGATCGCCACCAGGTTGCTGGGCAGCGGGGTGTCGGTGGAGGAGCTGGCCACCGCGAGCGCCACCGCGAGGTCCGCGGAGGGCTCGGTCAGCTTCACCCCGCCGACCGTCGCGGTGTAGATGTCCTGCTTGCCGAGCTTCACCCCGCCGTGCCGCTCGACCACGGCCAGGATCATCGCGATCCGGGGGGACTCCAGACCCGAGGTGGTGCGCCGCGGGGAGGGGATCTGCGAATCCACCATCAGTGCCTGCACCTCGGCCACCAGCGGGCGCTTGCCCTCCAGGGTGACGGTGAGGCAGGTGCCCGGGACGGGCTTGTCACGCCTGGTCAGGAAGAGGCCGGACGGGTCGGCCAGGCCGACGATGCCCTCGTCGTGCAGCTCGAAGCAGCCGACCTCGTCGGTGGCGCCGTAACGGTTCTTGACCCCGCGGATCAGCCGCAGCCGGGCGTGCCGGTCGCCCTCGAAGCTCAGCACCACGTCCACCAGGTGCTCCAGCAGGCGCGGACCGGCGATCTGGCCGTCCTTGGTGACGTGGCCGACCAGCAGGGTGGCCATGCCGCGCTCCTTCGACGCCCGGATCAGCGCGCCCGCCACCTCGCGGACCTGCGCCGGGCCGCCGGGGGCGCCGTCCAGCTCGGCGGAGGCGATGGTCTGCACCGAGTCCAGGATCAGCAGGCCGGGGTTGACCGCCTCGATGTGCCCGAGCACCGCGCCGAGATCCTGCTCGGCGGCGAGGTAGAGGTGCTCGGAGAGGGCGTTGATCCGGTCCGCGCGCAGCCGGACCTGGCCGGCCGACTCCTCGCCGGTGACGTAGAGCGTGCGGTGCTGCGCGGTGGCCGCCTTGGCGGCGACGTCCAGCAGCAGGGTGGACTTGCCGACGCCGGGCTCGCCGGCCAGCAGCACCACCGCACCGGGCACCAGGCCGCCGCCGAGCACCCGGTCCAGCTCCGGCACGCCCGTCGAACGGGCCGTCGCGACCTGGCCGTCCACCTGGGCGATCGGGCGGGCGGGCGCGCTGACCGGGCCGGCGGCCGTGGTGCGGATCGGCACCGCGCCGTACTCCTCGACCGTGCCCCAGGCGTTGCACTCCGGGCAGCGGCCGACCCACTTGGGCAGCTGGTTACCGCACTCGGTGCAGCGGTACGCCGGGCGGGGCTTGGCGGTGGTCTTGGAACGCGGAGGCATGCCGCCCACCGTAGCGTCCGGGTCCGACAACGGCGGCAGCGTCCGGGTCCGGGTCGGGGCCGACGACCAGGGTCCGCGGGCGGGCCGGCCGCGCGTCCACACAGATGGGCGATGTTGTTACCCGAAAGAAGTACATACGCGGCGAATGGTCGGGGTCAGCCGTCCGCGTTCTCTACCGTCGGACGGGTGACGACGAGAACTGTGGGGCCGGACGGGCCTACCCGGTCGACCCGATCGGTCAGGCCGGGCAGGTCGGGTAGACCTGCCGGGTCTGGCGGGTCCGGCGGGTCGGCCGGGTCGGCCGGGTCGGCCGGGTTGCGGGCCGCCGCCGTGCTCGCGGCGTACGACCGGCAGGTGGACGGCCTGTTCACCTACTGCCTCTCGGTGCTCTGCGAGCACGACGCGGCCGCCGACGCCCTGCGCGAGGTCCGCGAGCTGGCACGACGGCACGGCGCCCGGCTGGCCGAACCCGGGCTGCTGCGCGCCTGGCTGTTCTCCCTCGCCCGGTACTGCTGTCTGCGCCGGCTCGCCGGCGACGCCCCGGGTCCGACCGGTGCCGAGGCCGGGCGGACCGCCCCGGCCGAGCCCGGCGAGGCCGAGGCGGCCCGACGGCGGCGCGAGCTCTCCTCGCTCGCCTGGCCCGAGGCGGCCGGCACCGACCCGGAACAGCGCGAGGCGCTGGAACTCTCCGTCCGGCACCGGCTGACCCCGCTCGAAGTGGCGGCCGTACTGGGCCAGCCGTTCGAACGGACCCGCGCGCTGCTGGCCGCGGCCGAGGCCGAGGTCGCCCGGACCAGGGCGGCGCTGCTGGTGCTCGGCGTGGGCAGCTGCCCGGAACTGGACCGGCTCGGCGGGGCCGGGGCGGAGTCCTGGCGCGACTGGGTGCTCGGCCCGGCGCTGCGCCGGGAGCTGGTGCAGCACGTGGTGGACTGCCCGACCTGCCGGGGGACGGCGGAACGGGTGGCCGCGGGCGAGGCGGCGGAGGGTACGGCGGGGGCGGCGGGGCTGTCCGGGTTGGCGCTGCTGCGGGCTCCGGCGGACCTCCTCGGGGCCGTCGCGGTCACCGGCGGGGCGGCCGCTCCGGCGGCGGCCGCTCGGGCTGTGGGTCCTCGGGTAGCGGGTGCTCGGGGCGCGGAGCCGGGGCTGCGGTTCGACCAGAGCGGCTTCCCCCGGCACCGGGCGCCGGACGCGGGGCGCGGGTTGGCGGTGCGTCGGCGGGTGGTGACCACCGGCGTGCTGGCGGCCGTACTGGCGGCGCCGGTGATCGCTCTCTGGGCCGGGCACCGGGGCGGTGTCGGGTCGGGGTCGGCGGCCTCGGTGTCGGCGGTACGGGTGGACGCGGCCGGGCAGCCGACCGGGCAGCGGCCCCGGCCCGCGGTGGACGGCCCGGCTGGGGCGGGTGCGCCCGGCATGCCCGGGATGGAGCTGGCGGGGGCCGGGCCCGGGATGGTCGCGGGCGGTGTCGGCACAAGCGATGCAGAAACGTTGCCTCCCGGTTTTCCGCGGCTCACCTTCCAGGGCGCGGCCATCCCGGTCCCGGCCCACGGCGCGACCCCGCTCAGCAGCCCGACCCTGGTCGCCGCACCGGCCCCGGCTGCCGACCAGGCCTCCGCGACGGGCACCGGCGAGCCGGCCCCGGCCGGGCTGCTCACCGTCGAGGCCGGCGAGTACGGCAGCCGGACCATCCTCACCCTCACCAACTCCGGCGCCACGGAGATCCGTTGGCACGCGGTGACGGACGCCGGCTGGCTCCGGCTCAGCCGCGACGCCGGCACCCTGGCGCCCGGCCAGCGGATCACCGTGATCGTCACCGTGGACGAGGACCAGGCGCCGACGACCCACTGGACCGCCCGGATCGCGCTGCCGCCCTCCCAGGCGGTGGTCACCCTGGAGGGCGGGCCGCACAACCGTGGCGGCTCCGCCTCCTCCCCGGCCGATCCGTCGCCGTCGTCGACACCGTCCTCGACGCCGGCGACACCGGCGCCCAGCGGTTCCACCACCACCTCGCCCACGGCGGCACCCACCGCGTCCCCGTCGCCCTCCGACCCACCGACGAGCACCCCGTCCCCCTCGGGCACGGCCACGAACTCCTCGCCACATCCGACGGGCACGGCAACGGCCTCCCCGTCGCAGCACTAACGGCCCGCGCAAACGCGGCAGCCCTCCCTCCCGGCCGGCACCCGGAGGGCACGGGCGCGCGAGAAGTCGACCCGGCCGACTTCTCGTGCACGGCGGGGCGGGCCAGGGGCCGAATACGTAGACCGACCGCCGTAATCCCGCCCGCAGTAGCCGGCAAGGCCGCACAGGAAGTCGGCCCACCCGACTTCCCACGCAACACCAGCGGGCAAATACACCGACCTGCGTGCTTCTCCAGAGCCCCAGGCCGAGGATGCACGAAAAGTCGACCCGGCCGACTTCTCATGCGCAACAGGGCCCAGCCTGGCTGGATTTGTAGACCGACCTGCATATTTCACCGGCCAGCCCGAAGCCGGGAGCGCGCCAGAAGTCGATCAGGCCGACTTCTCGCGCGCGCCGAGGGCGGGCCAGGAGCCGAATATGTAGACCGACCGCCATAATCCCGCCCGCAAAACCGGGAACGCACGAGAAGCCGGCCCACCCGACTTCTCGTGCGCGGCGGGATCCGAGGTGCTGGCGGGGCGTGCGGGGTGGGCCCGAGGTGGGTGGCGGCGGGGCGGGCGCGGCAGGGGCCCGGGGTGGGAGCCGGGATCGCGGCGGAGCGTGCGTGGTAGGTCCGGGGTGACGGTGGGGCGTGCGCGGTAGGGGCCGGGGTGCTGGCGGGTTGAGGTCTGGGGGCGGCGGGAAATCAAGGGGCGGCGGGGCGTGCGGGGGTGGGAGCTGGGGTGCTGGCGGGGCGAGCGCGGCGGGGTCCCGGGGGCAGCGCGGCTTGCGGGGTGTGCGCGGTAGGGGCCGGGGTGCCGGGCGGGCTGGGGTCCGGGGCGGCGGGGCGGGGTGGGCCCGGGGGGAGTCAGAGGCGGTGGATCGGGGGGACTTGGTAGGTGCCGTCCAGGACGGCGGGTTCGGGTTGGTAGATGCGGAGGATGGGGCGGAACTCGCCGGGTGGGGTGGGGAGCCAGTTGGCGGCGGCGGTCGGGTCCTCGGGCTGGTCGTGCCGGAGGGTCAGGGTGAGGGAGCCGTCCTCGCCGTGGACCAGTCCTGGGGTGCGGTCGCCGATCGAGTAGCGGTCGATCGGGTTCTCCACCAGGTAGTAGTCCGGGACGGAGTACATCGTGACGGACCAGAACGCCCCGGCCGGGGGCGGCTGGTCGAAGCGCAGGGTGTAGTCGTGGAGGCCGGTGAGGGGCCGGCCGTCGGAGTCGTCGTAGGTCATCGCGTACGAGGCCTCGTAGGCGTGGTTGCCCCAGAGGCCGGCCCGGGCGGCGGCGGCCCGGCTGAGGTAGGCGGCGCGGCGGTCGGGGATGCGCCACTCGGGGTCGTCGAGGGTGCCGGGGCCCAGGTGGTCGGTGTTGTAGTCGAAGAGGTGGAGGGCGCTGCGCCACTCGCCGGGCGGGTGGTCCTCGGGCGGGCGGGTGGCGTCCTCGACCCGTTCGCGGCCGGCGGCCAGGCCCTTGGCCAGCGCCAGTGTCCATTCGGCGGCGGCCGCGCGGTACGGCGAGGCGCCGTCGTCGAGCAGGCCGAGCGGGGCGAAGCGGCGCTGGTACTCGATGTCGGCGGTGGCGGGCGGGAAGGCCTGCATCCAGACCCGCAGCCGCTCGAAGAAGGCCAGCCGCTCGGGGACGTCCGCGTCCGGTTCGGGGAGTCCGGCGACCAGGCCTCCGGGTTCCAGCGGTTCCAGTTCGAGGGCGGCCTGGAGGGCCCGGACCCGGGGGAAGTCGTCCGGGCCGGCGCAGGCGAAGCGGCCGACGAGGGTGCCGACGGTGGTCGGCAGTTCGATCACCCGGTCGGGGTCCGAGGGGGTGCCGTGCCAGCCGGGCGGGACGATCAGCCAGGTCTGCGCGCCGGTGCCGGTGGCCCGGCGGCCGAGGTAGGCGACGTTGTCCGTCCAGGCGTCGATGACCTGCAGCACGTAGTAGGCGCCGGCGGTGTCCGGGACGCGCAGCACCTGCGGGCCCTCGGAGAGGTCGAGCTGGGCGATCGAGTAGACCGTGTCGTTGTTGACCGAGACGAAGCGGTCGGCCGGACCGGCCAGCCGGGTGGCGTGGCTGAGGTGGTTGAACGGCGCCGCCGGCAGGGTGCCCAGGCCGCCGCGGTCGAAGCGCTCGACCATGGTGAGGCCGGCGACCAGCGGGTAGCCGTAGACGTACGCGTCGGCGGCCAGGGCCTCCAGCTCGGGCTGGTTCATCACGGGTCCTTCGTCCGGGGCGGGCAGCCGGTCGGCGGGGGCGGCGCCGCCGGCGCGGCACCGGAGGGACGCTCGACGCCGGCGGGCCGTCGGTGCCGGCGCGGCGGGCGGGTCCGCCGTCCGGGTCGCGCACCGGGCCGGAGTGCGGTCGCCGACCGCGGTACACCTCGGATGCTAAGCGGGGCCGGGTGGGGCGGCACGTCGGACCGGACGCCGCGCGGCTTCCGCCCGCCGGGATCTGCTGAGCGCTGATCCGGGCGTACCGGCGGGGCGGCCGGGAGAGGGTCGTCGGTATGAAGATCCTCCTGCTTGGGGGCTCGTCCTTCCTCGGACGGGCCTACGCTGCCGATGCCCTCGCCAGGGGCCACCGGGTGACCACCTTCAACCGCGGCCGCAGCGCCGCCGACCTGCCCGGTGTCGAGGCCGTCCGGGGCGACCGCGACAGCGCCGGGGACCTCGCTCGGCTGGTCGACGGCCGCGGCTGGGACGCCGTCGTCGACACCTCCGCCCAGCAGCCCGCCCAGGCCGCGCTCAGCGCCCGGCTGCTGCGCGGGCGGGCCGGGCACTACACCCTCGTCTCCTCCGTGCACGCCTTCGCCGACTGGCCCGCCCACGTGGTCGACGAGGGCTCCGCGCCGCACCCCTGCCCCGCCGACACCCCGCCCGACCAGCCGCCCGGCAACGCCCTGAAGGCCGGCTGCGAGCGCGCCGTGCTGGCGGGGTTCGGCGCCGGGCGCACGCTGGTGCTGAACAGCGGGCTGCTCGTCGGGCCGTACGAGTTCGGCGGCCGGCTGCCCTGGTGGCTGGAGCGGATGGCGCGCGGCGGGCGGGTGCTCGCCCCGGGGGATCCGCGGCGGACCATGCAGGTGATCGACGTCCGGGACTTCGCCGGCTTCGGGCTGGACCTGCTGACGGCCGGGACGGCGGGGCGGTTCGTCACGACGGCGCCGCCGGGGCGGCTCCGCTTCGGCGAGTGGCTGGAGACCTGCCGGGAGGTGGCGGGCGCCGCGGACACCGAGCTGGTCCGGGTCCCGGACGGGCCGCTGCTCGCCGAGGGGCCGGACCGGGTCGACTGGTGGACCGAACTCCCGCTCTGGGCACCGGACCTGCCCGAGCTGGCGGGCGTCTGGCTGGCCGACACCGGCCGGGCGGAGGCGGCCGGGCTGCGCTGCCGGCCGTTCGCCGAGACGGCGCGGGACACCTGGGAGTGGCTGCGGACGCGCGGGCCGGTCGAGGACACCGACGCCGAGGGGCGCAAGGGGCGGCCGGGGGCGGCGGTGCGGCACGGCATCGAACCCGCCAAGGAGCGGCGGCTGTTGGCCGCCTTCGGCTGACGGCGAGGTCGGCCGGGCCGTGGAGGCGGCCGGGGGTGGGAAGCCGGCCGGGCCAGCCTCCCACCCCCGGGGAGGCACCGGGGAAAGGCCCGGGGACGCATCCGGCCCGGGCGGCCCGCTCAGTGCGTACGGCGGGTGACCAGCTCGGCGAGCGCCAGCAGCTCGTCGGCCGCGGCCGGCTCCGGGACCGCGGCGGCCAGCTGCGCCATCGCCGTGGCCATCCGCTCGCAGGACTCGCCCTGCGCCCAACCACGCCCTCCGGCCGCCTCGACGGCCGCCGCGCACTGCGCCAACTCCTCGGGGCTCAGCGGGCGTTCGATCGCGTACAGCTCGGCCAGCCGCTTGCCGTCCACGGTGCCGGACCCCAGCGCCGCGACCACCGGCAGCGACTTCTTCCGGGCGACCAGGTCCGCGCCGACCGGCTTGCCCGTGACCGCCGGATCCCCCCAGATGCCGATCAGGTCGTCGATCAGCTGGAAGGCCAGGCCGATCTCCCGGCCGAAGCCGTCCAGCGCCTGCGCCGCCTCCTCGGAGGCACCCCCGTACAGGGCGCCCATCGAGCAGGCCGCGCCGAGCAGCGCGCCGGTCTTGGCCTCCGCCATCGCCAGGCACTCGGGCAGCGAGACGTCGTCGCGCCGCTCGAAGGCGCAGTCGATCTGCTGGCCCTCGCAGAGCTCGACCACGCAGTCGGCGAGCCGGCGGATCGAGCCCTGGGCGGCCGGGTGGGTGTCCTCGGCGAGCAGGCGCAGCGCGAGGGAGTGCATGGCGTCCCCGGCCAGGATGGCCTCGGTGGTGCCGAACACCCGCCAGGCGGTGGGCCGGTGGCGCCGGGTGTCGTCCCGGTCGATGACGTCGTCGTGGAGCAGGGTGAAGTTGTGCACCAGCTCCACCGCGGCGGCCGCGGCGACGGCCTCGTTGGGCCTGCCGCCCAGGGCCTGGGTGGCGGCGAGGACCATGGCCGGCCGGATCGCCTTGCCGGCGGGGGCCTCGGCGGGGGTGCCGTCCGCCTCCCACCAGCCGAAGTGGTAGCCGGACACCTTGCGCATGGTGCCGGGCAGCGAGTCGACGGCGGCCCGCAGGACCGGGTCGACCAGGGCGCGGGTCCGGGCGAGGATGTCCGCCGCCTCGTGCCCCTCTTTGTGGTCCCGCTCCAGCGTGGGACTCGTCATGGGTCTCTCCCCCTGTCGGGCGCCTGTCGTGGGACGGCCCGCCGACGGCGGACCGGAGTTGCGCTGCGGTGCCGGGCGCGGTCGCGCCTCGCCCCGGCCGGGCCCGTGCCGGCAGGGTCGGTACGCGCCGGGGTCGTACCGGCCGGGTCCGTACGCGCGGGGTCATAAGTACGCCGGGGCCGGATGGTGTGATGCGGCTT
>NZ_JBHJSJ010000069.1:0-42194 GCF_042268845.1 Kitasatospora sp. NPDC056273
CGGAAACCCGGAAACCCGGAACGCCGGAGCGTTGAGACGCCGAAACGCCGGAAGGCCCTTCGCTCTCGCGAAGGGCCTTCCGACTGTCTGTGCGCCGCCAGGGACTCGAACCCCGGACCCGCTGATTAAGAGTCAGCTGCTCTAACCAACTGAGCTAGCGGCGCCTGCTGACAGAGAAGACTCTAGCAGCGCCGTGCGGCCGAGCCAAAATCGAATAACGGCCGCCCCGCGTTCACCCCCCGGTCACGACGGCCGCCCCGGCGGGAACCGGCGCACCCGGCTCGCGCGCCGCCCGGACGCAGGCCCACAGCACCACCGCGGCGCCGGGCAGCCGGGGGTCGCGCCGCTCCGGCGCGACGATCCACCGGCCGGCGCCCTGCCCGGGGGAGTCCGGGCTGTTCACCATTCGCTGCAGGGGCGGCACGGTCACCGCGTCGCCCTTGCCGTGGCACAGCAGCGGCGGCACGTCCCGGGCCCACTCCTCCCAGGCCAGCAGCCGGCGCAGCCGGGGCGCCGCGCCCGGCTGGACGAACAGCAGCAGCCGCCCCCGGTGGACGGCCACCGGCCCGCAGCCCGGCCCGGACGCCCACAGCTCGTCCAGCACCCGGCGGCCGAACAGCGCCGGCATGCTGATCACGTCGAAGGCGCGCCCGCAGGGCAGTACCGAGGGCGCCCAGGGGCGGCTCTCCCACAGGGCGCGCATGCTCCGCGGGTACTCGCTGGCGGAGGCGAGCCAGGCCTCCCCGGCCGCGCCGACGCACTCCACCGACGGGTGCATCACCGACGGGTACGACACCGACTGCTGCGTCACCGATTGCTGCGTCCAGATCTCCACGGAGAGCAGCCTGTGCGGCGCACGCCCCCGGTGCGACGGAAAGCGCGGTTCGCCGGACAGCGCGGCGGGGGACGGCGTACCCTTCCCCGCCGCGCATATGCCAGGGGCCCGTGTCGGCCGCGGGCGCTCAGTCCTCGTGCCGGCGCGGCTGGAGCAGGGTGCGGCCGTACTCGATCATCTTCGCGGCGTAGTCCGGGGTCCAGTCCGCCCGCCGGGCGACCTCGGCGTCGGACAGCGCGTCGAACCGGCGCGGGTCGGCGAGCTGCGCGGCGGCGACCGCCTGGAAGTCCGTGGCCCGCTCGGCGGCGGCCCGGAAGGCCAGGGCCAGCTCCGTGGAGCGGCGCAGCAGCTCCGCCGGGTCCTCGATCGACTCCAGGTCGAAGAATCGT
Source organism: Kitasatospora sp. NPDC056273 (assembly GCF_042268845.1). Lineage (NCBI taxonomy): Bacteria > Bacillati > Actinomycetota > Actinomycetes > Kitasatosporales > Streptomycetaceae > Kitasatospora > Kitasatospora sp. NPDC056273. Next base: position 1,225 of record NZ_JBHJSJ010000069.1, read on the forward strand.
TCCGGCTCGGGTTCGGCGGACTGCGGCTCGAACAGCAGCTGCACCGGACGCAGGCGCCTGGTGGGCTCGGACGACTCTGGGGAGTCGGGCATGGACGGACACCTCCGGGTTTCGGGTGGGGGTGGGGGAAATCTGCTCCGGGCTGCGCCGCCCGGTCGTGGCCGCCGTCCATTGTCTCGCGGCGGGGGCCCGTAGCGGAACGGTGCGCACGCGAGCGCTATTCCCCGGCGCACGCCGGGCGCGCGACTCGTGCGCCGCGCTTCCGGATCGCATGCGAACCGGTTGTCCGGGTGCGCCCGGTGCACCCGGTGCACCCGGTGCGCCCGGGCTGCCCGACGAAGCCGAGGCAACCGACGAAGCCGATGAAGCCGACGAACCGGAGAGAACCCCCATGCGTGTGAGAAGAGGCCTGACGGCCCTCGCCCTGTCCGTCCTGTCCCTGCTGGGCGCCCTGCTCGCGGTCGCCGCCTCCGTCGCCCCGCCCGCCGCGGCCGCCGAGACGGCGCTGGTGGTCACCGGGGAGCCGAGCGCCCCCGGCGGCGCCTCGACGGCGACCTGCCCGGCCGGCACCCACCTGACCGGCGGCGGCTACCGGCTCCAGCCCGACGCGGACGGTCCGGTGCGCGCCGACGGCCCCACCGCCGACGCGCGCGGCTGGAGCGCGCAGGCGGAGCGGGGGTCGGTGGTGGCCTACGCCGTCTGCGAGACCGAGGACTGACCCCGGCGGCCGGCCGGACGGGCCTCAGCGCAGGTGGACCCGGTGGCGGCTCAGGTGCTCCAGCACCTGGTGGTTGGCCTCCCAGCCGTCCGGAAAGGCCACCGGGACGCCCAGCTGCACCGGCTCGGTCGCGGGGTGCTCGTCCAGCAGCTCGGCGATCCCGGCCCGGGCCACCACGATGCAGGCGTGCCGGTGCCGGGAGGCGAGCACGCAGAGCCGGCCGGTCTCCAGGTGGAAGGCGGTCGCGTCGGGGCGCCCGGAGAGCGGGTGCAGCACCACGGTGACGTCGTACTCGCGGCCCTGCAGGCGGTTGGCGGTGTCCACGGTGACGGCCGGACCGGCCGCGCCGTCCACCGGCACGCCCGCCTTGAGCAGGGCCGCGCGCACGGCCGCCGCCTGGTCCCGGTGGGCGGTGCCGACGGCGACCCGGTCCGCGGTGAGCGGGGCCTCGCCCTGCTCGGAGTGGGCGGTCAGCCCCCGCTCCAGCAGCCGGCGGACGGTGGCCGCGACGGCCGCCACCGCCTGCGGGTCGGTCCGTACGGTGTGCCGGGCGGGCAGTTCCAGCAGGGCCCAGCCGTGCTCGGCGGCCCGGTCGATCACCGCGTCCAGCGCCGAGCCGTCCGGGCGGACGGCGGCCGTCAGCCGGCGGTCGTCCGGGCCGGTGCCGGAGCGGAACGGCGTGTACGGGTAGAAGGCCCGCGAGATCAGCGGCGCGGCGCTGGCGGGCAGCCGCCAGGAGACCGGCAGCCGGTGCGGCTCGATCTCCGGGTTGTGCGCCAGCATGGTGACCACCGCGCTGCCGGACGGGTCGTACGACAGCCCGGCCCACTGCTCGGTGCCGACCACGGTGAACGGGTCCAGCTGGCCCGGGTCGCCGACGAACAGCGCCCGCTCGAACAGCCGGGCCACCGCGAGCAGGGCGTCCGAGCGCATCTGGTACGCCTCGTCGACGATCGCGTGCCGCCAGGGCGCCTCCGTCCGCACCCACTGCCACTTGGCCGAGGTGGAGATCACCACGTCGTGCTCGACCAGGTCGGCGACCTTGTCGGAGGGCGTGACGTTGGCGTGCTTCAGCACCTCCGGGCCGGGCCGGGAGTCCGCGGCGTGCAGCCGGCCGATCGTCAACTCCGGCGCCTTCTCGGCCAGTCGGCCCACCAGGTCGTCCACCTGGCCGTTGGTCTGGGCGACGATCATCAGCCGCTCGCCGGCGCCGACCAGCTCGCGGGCGGCCCGCACCACGAGCGTCGACTTCCCGGCGCCGGGCGGGGAGTCCACCACCACGCCGCGCGGGGCGCCGGCCGGCGGACGGACGGTGGCCGCCAGGATCCGGGCCACCGCGGCGTCGGCGGCCGCGCCCGGGGCCTGCTCGGGGATCGAGGCGGTCATTACTCCCACTCCTCGGAGACGGACGGGGCGGGTACGGGCGTGGCGCCGGGCGGGCCGCCGTGGGTCCAGGGGGTGTCGTCCGGCTCGGGCAGCGGCGCGGACTGGCGCACCGTCAGCTCGAACAGGGTGAAGGTGACCGGCTCGCCGGGCTCGGGCAGGCTGCCCGGCTCCGGCTCCTTCCTGCGGCCCATGCCGGAGAGCACCCGCAGGGTGAGGGTGCCCCCGGCGGTGTCCACCGCGACGATCTCGGCCTTCTGCGGGCTCGGGCCGTGCACCCGGTGCACCTCCCGGCCGAGGTCCGCGTGCGGGCGGTCGGCGGTGCGCAGGGTGACCAGCGGGCGCGGCTTGGGGGAGCGGCCGGTGGTGTCCCAGTCCGGCACCACCTCCGTCACCACGCCGCTGAACGCCTCGCCGGACAGCCGGTGCTCGGCCATCGCCAGCGGGTCGTCCAGCGCCTCCTGGACGTCCAGGCGGGCCTGCTCGCGCTCGCGCTGGGCGAGCTTGCGGGCGGCGGTGACGGCGTCGTCCTGCCGGGGCTGCGGCGGCTCGCCGGCCGCCAGCCGGTCCCGGTGGCCGGTGTAGGACCAGCGGTCGCCCGTCCAGCGCTCCGCCAGGTGACCGGCCGGCGGCAGGGCGCGCAGCAGGTCCAGGCCCTGCCAGACGTCCCGCCAGGTGGGCAGCAGGACCGACGCCAGCGCCTCCTCCAGCGCCGTCACCGCCGCCCGCACGGCCGTCCGGGCGCGCGCGGCGGCGGCCTCGTCGCGCTGCTCGGCGCTGTGCTGCAGGGCACCCACGGCGGAGTCGTAGCGGGCGATCGCCGGGGCCAGCACGAACTCGTCGAAGCGCGGGTCGGTGGCCGGGCCGGCCGGCGGGTGCAGCAGCTGACCCCGGTCGTCCCGGGCGGACTCGGCCAGCTCGGCCGCCTGCGCGCCGGTCAGGCCGTCCGGCGGGCGGTGCCAGGCGAGCCGGGCCGCCAGGTGCTGGTCCTCCAGGTGGCTCTGGCCGGTCGCCCAGTGCCGGGCCAGCAGGCCGGTCATCGGCAGCAGCAGCGAGGAGCCGGGCACCTGGGCGCGGTCGGTGAGGTGGGTCAGCCAGCGGCCGAGCAGCGGCACCCGGACCGGCGCCGGGTACGGGCCCGGCTCCTCGTCCTCGGCGGTGCGGCGGAAGCGGGTCGAGCGGCCGATCAGGGCGAGGTGGTGCACGCCCGCGCCGTTCGGCACCACCAGCTGCGGGGCGTCCGCGCACAGCTCGCGGAACACCTGGGTCTTCTCGCCGGTCTCCGGGTCCTTCTCGGAGCCCTCGATCTGCTCGACGTCCTCGGCGAAGGACTCCAGGTAGGGCAGCAGGTCGGCGGCGAGCTCGGCCAGGAAGTCGAACCGCAGGGTGCGGTTGAGCGGCTGCGGCACCAGGTGCAACCGGGGCGCGTCCCGGTCGGTGCCGAGCATCACCGCGAGCGGCGCGCCGGACTCGCCGGCGGCCGTCAGCGGGACCAGCACCATCGGGCGGTCGGACAGGTGCCGGTGCCGGACGGTGGCCAGCGGCTCGGCCCGGCCGCTGCGGACGGCCTCCAGCCGGGCGAGGGTGGTGAGCAGACTCATGCGCGTGCCCCTTGGGTTTCCGCCTCCACGGCGCCGGCGCCCAGGGCTTCGGCGCGCAGGGCGGCCGCGTAGGCCAGGCGCTCGGCGGCGTCGTCCGCGCCGTCCAGGTCCTCGCTCTTGGTGCCGGCGGCGGCCAGCGCCTCGGCGACCGTACGGATGCTGCCCAGCTCGCCGCGCACGCCCCGGCCGAGCTGCTCGACCCGGTCGTCGCAGCGGGCCCGGGCGCGGCAGTGGAAGCCGAGTTCGCAGGTGGAGAGGCAGTCCGGGCTGTAGGCGGCGGGCACCGCCTCGACCGAGGCGGCCAGCTGTTCGGTGGTCCGGGCCGGCGCGCCGTCCTCGTCGGCGGCCAGGTCGAAGTCGGCGTCCGGCGGCAGCGCCGCCAGCAGCCGGCCGATGCCGGTCATCCGGCCCAGCTGGCGGCGGGTGGTGGCCAGTTCGCGGCGGACGTCCACGGCGACCGCGGTCGGCCGGTTGCCGAAGTCCTTCGGGCAGACCAGCAGCACGCTGGTGCGCGGGCTGCCCGGCAGCCGCTGCTCGGTGTACGGGTCCTCGGCGAGCGGCTGCCCGGCCGCCGCGGCGGCGAGCCGCTGGAGCGCCAGCACGTACACGGCGGCCTGCCGGGCGGCGGCGCCGACCTTGGCCGGGTCGGCGCCGCCGTCCAGCACCGGGAAGGACTTGATCTCGACCACGGTGCACCGCCCGCCGTGCACCACCAGCGCGTCCGGCTCCAGGTAGGCGGTGCTGCCGGCCACCCCCAGGCGCAGCATCGGGTGGTCCAGCAGCGTCCAGGCCTCCGGGTCGGCGGCGGCCAGGGCCAGCGCCTCGGCCGTCCGGTCGGCGCGCACGGCCGGGCCCGAGCGGTGCAGCAGGTCCGGCACCAGGAGCGGGGCGTGCCCGTCCGCCGGGAGGCCCAGGTGGTGGCGGAGCGGCTCCAGCAGCGGGGCGTAGCCGTCGGCCTTCAGCCGGGACTCGAAGATCACGCCGCGGGCGATGGCGAAGGGGGACTGGCCGAAGGGGGCCGGGCGGCCGAGCCGGGCCGCCAGCACCGACTTGTCCACCCCGGCCGCGTCGAGCACGGCGCGGCGGTGGCAGCCCGGGTTGGCGGCCAGCGCGGCGAGGGAGCGGGCGTTCAGACTGCGCTGCGGGGCCGGTCCGCGCAGCTCCGCGAGCCGCTGGGCGAGCGGCTCAGCGGGCCCGCGCGGCGGGACGTTCGTCGAGACGTTCATGGTGCGGCCCAGTGTCGCATCCGGGTCCGACAACGCGGTGCGGACCGGCCGTTGGAGAGGCGGTCCGCGGCCGGAACCGGACGTCCGCCGCTTCCGGGCCGCGGCCGGAACCGGACGTCCGCCCCCGCCGGTCCGCGGCCGGAACCGGACACCTGCCGCCCCCGGTCCCGCGGCCGCCGGGACGGGCCCCTCGATCGTGGTCGCCGCCCGGGTGGGGGATCATGGAGCCCGGTGCTCAATGGTGAGACCGACCGACCGTTGCCACCGCCCCGTCGCTAGGAGTCCCCATGCCCGCCCGCATCGTGCTGGTCCGCCACGGCGAGACCGAGTGGTCCGCCACCGGCCGCCACACCGGCCGCACCGACATCCCGCTGACCGAGGAGGGCCGGGCGATGGCCCGGGCCCTCGGCGCCCGCCTCGCCAAGGCCCCCTGGAACGGGCTGCCGGACGCGCTCGTCTACACCAGCCCGCTCGGCCGGGCCAAGGAGACCTGCGAGCTGGCCGGCTTCGGCGACCGCGCGGTGGAGCGTCCGGAGCTGATGGAGTGGGACTACGGCCGGTACGAGGGCCGCACCGGCGCGGACATCCGCTCCAGCGACCAGCCCGGCTGGCTGATCTGGCGCGACGGGGTGCCCGGCGGCGAGAAGCTCTCCGAGGTGGCCGCCCGGGTGGACGCCTTCCTGGCCGGCCTCAACGAGGAGCACGGCGTCCCCGCCCCGGACACCACCGTGATGCACTGCGCCGACCGGGACGTGATCCTGTTCGCCCACGGCCACCTGCTGCGCATCCTCACCGCCCGCTGGCTGGGCCTGCCGCCCGAGTACGCCCAGCGGTTCAAGCTCGGTACGGCCGCGCTGTGCGTGCTGTCCTGGGAGTACGGCGCCCCGGCGGTGGAGGTCTGGAACGACCTGTCCCACCTGGAGGGCCTGGCCGCCGGGCACTGAGCCGGCTGTGCCGGGCGGCTCCGGGGCCCGTCGAGGCCAAGCCGGGCGGCGGGGCTCAGGCGGCCGCCGCCCGGTCGTAGTCGGTCAGGAACCGGCGCACCTCGGGCACCGCGACGTGCGGGCGCAGCCGTCCGGCGGTGTCCGCGAGCATGCTCCGGATCCGGGCCGAGCGGACGGCGCCGAACAGCGCGACGGCGGCCGAGCCGTGGTGCGCCGCCCCCGCCAGGTCCCCGCGGCCGAGCCGGTCGTGGGCCAGCTCGGCGGTGTACAGCACCCGGTTGCGGACGAAGTGCGGCTTCTGGAGCGCTATCGCCAGCCCGGCCTGCTCGCTCGCGCGGTCCCAGTCGCCGAGCGCCGACCAGCACTGCGACTGGAGGCCGGCGATCTCGGCCTCGCCGAAGAAGGACATCCACTCCGGGTCCCGCCCGCCGGGGCCCCGGTCGAAGAGGGCGTACGCCCGGCCGAGCGCGCGCTCGCAGGAGACGCGGTCCTGGAGCAGCGCCCAGGCGCCGGCCTCGCGCATGGCCAGCAGGGCGAGCAGCCGCTCGGAGCCCAGGCCCCGGGCGGCGACCTGCCCGGCCTGGGCGGCGCGCAGCGCCTCGCGCGGGCGGCCGGCGTCCCTGGCCAGGAAGGCGCTGTTGCAGAAGACGTGCGCCTCCAGAGCGGAGTCCCCGGCCATCCGGGCGGTGGCGAGCGCCTCGGAGTAGAACGAGCGGGCGTCCGCGAGCCGGTTCGAGTCGTGGGCCAACCAGCCGACGGAGATGGCGAGTTCGCCCGCCCCGGTCTGCAGCCGGCGTTCCGTCTCCGGGCTGTACTCGCACTCGTTGAGCAGCACGTACGCGTTGCGCAGCGACCGCCCGGCGAGCTCGTACAGGGCGTCGGCGCCGTGCGCGTCGTCGGCCAGCCGGATCTCCCGGACGGCCTGTTCCACGCCGAGCACCTCGGCGGCGCCGACCCGGCGCAGCGGCCCCACCGGCCCGGGCCGGCCGGGCACCAGCGGTTCGCCGCCGAGCAGCGACGGCGCGGTGAACTCCGCACCGGGGAAGGCGCCTTGGCCGGCGAGCGCACCGGGGGCGCCGTCGGCGCCGGCCTGCCGGCCGGCCGCCGAGGCCGGTCGGTCGATGCCGATCACGGAGGCCAGCGCGGTGGTGCCGCCGGCCAGGAACGTACGGCGACGCACGTCGTCGTTCTCCTCGTCGAGATTGGGCGATCCATCGGGCCCCCTGGGCACCGTCCCGCGGCTCGGCCACGGGGGCCCGTCCGGTGCGGCTGGATCCGTGTACGGCGAGGCAGCGTACGGGAGTTGAGTGGAGAGAGGTGAGCGCGGGGCGGGCGGGGGCGGGAACGTCGGGTGGAGCGGAGGGGGTTCGTTCCACCCGACGGACCGGTCCGCCGGGCGGCGGCGGACGGAGGTCCGGGGGGCGAAGCCGAGGTCGGTGAGCGCGCGGTCCGGCCACATGTGCCGGAACACCCGCTCGTAGGCGTAGTTGGGGCAGCGGATCTCACCGGACTCGACCCGCCCGACGTACCGGGCGTCGCAGGACACGTGCTCGCCGATCTCGCGGGCGGCCCTGCGGACGGCCGTGGCGAACTCGCCGGGAGAGCGGTCGCCGCGCAGTGCGCGCATCACGGCGTTGGGGGACGGACGGTTCGGCTCGGCCGGTGGGGTGGCTGCCATGGCGCCGAGAGTACTCGGAGTCACCGAGCGGACACATTCGGTTGGTGGGACATATCGTGTCAACCCCGGGTAAAAAGGGCGATGTTGCGGGGTATCCGCCATGAAATGCCATGCCTTGCTGTAATGCGCCCCGTGGCCTGCGCCACGACCCCCGCGTTGTCCTGGTACGAGGAAGAAGCCCACGCCGTCGCCCGGCCCGTCCCAGCCGGGTGGCCCCTCCCAACGGCTGTGCTTCCGGACCCGACGAGGTACAGGAGAGCCCATGATGGCCACCGGACTGCCGCAGTACCGACCCGTCCCCGGGGGAGTGCTCGCCGGCGCGGCCCCCGCCCTGCTCCCCGAACCCGCCGACGACCGGCTCTCCGGCCGGGGACCGGTCGAAGGCGGCCGCCTCCCCCGCGGCGGCCACCGGCGCGAGCGCACCGTCCCCGAGGAGGGCGCCGTCGTCAGCGCCTGCGACACCGTGACCGTCGCCCTGCGGCACGGCCTGGAGGCCGTCGACATCCTGAGACTGCGCCGCGCCTGCGGAGTCGTCCTGCAGAGCCGCAACGGCAGCACCGTCTCCTTCCTCGTCCCAGCCGGCACCTGGGAGACCTGGCACCTGCCCGGCAGCTCCTGTACCGCGGGCGCCCTGCTGCCCGCCGCCACCGACCCGCGCTGGGTGATCCCGCCCTCCGGCACCGGCCGCACCGCCCGCCCCACCGACGCCTGGGTCCTCCGATCCGCCCTCTGCGAGGCCGCCTGCACACTCACCGCGGGCGGCCTCGGCCCGTTCTAGCGGGCGTGCCGCGCGGACCCCGCCGGGCCAGTCGACCTCCGGCCGGGCCCCCGTGGCACGCCCCTGACCAGCGGACGTCCCCCGGCGGCGGCGATAATGGCCGCCATGGGACGAAGCAGCAGAGCCGCACGCGGACCGGAACCCGAGGCCACCACCGGACCGGGCGGACGCACCCACGCCCAGGGCCCGCTCAGCCGCCCCGTCGGCTCCGGCCTCGCCGAGCTGCGCCCCGACCGCGACCGCCCCGCCGCCTGGTCGCTGCTGATCGACGGCGCCCCGCAGTCCCTCGTCGACCTCGCCGACCCCACCCGCCTCGGCTTCGAGTACCAGCGCCGGCTCGGCCACCTGATCGACCTGGTCGCCCCGCCCGGCCGCCCGCTCACCGTCCTGCACCTCGGCGGCGGCGCCCTCACCCTCGCCCGCTACACCGCCGCGACCCGGCCGCGCTCCCGCCAGCAGGTCGCCGAGATCGACACCGCGCTCACCGAACTCGTCCGCGCCGAACTCCCCCTGGAACGCGGCTGGCAGATCAAGGTGCGCGGCGCGGACGCCCGCGGCGTGCTGGAACGCACCCCCGAGGACAGCGTCGACCTGGTGATCACCGACGTCTTCTCCGGGGCCCGCACCCCGGCCCACTGCACCACCGTCGAGTTCACCACCCTCGCCGCCCGCGCCCTCGCCCCCGGCGGCTGGTACGCCGCCAACATCGCCGACGGCGGCGCCCTGCCCTTCGCCCGCTCCCAGGTCGCCACCCTCGCCGCGGTCTTCCCCGAGCTCTGCCTGATCGCCGACCCCGCCGTGCTGCGCGGCAAGCGCTTCGGCAACCTCGTCCTGGCCGCAGCCCACACCCCGCTGCCGATCGCCGAACTCACCCGCCGCGCCGCCTCCGACTCCGCCCACGCCCGGGTCGAACACGGCCGCGCCCTCACCGACTTCGCGGCCGGCGCCGTCCCGGCGACGGACGCCACGGCGGCCCCGTCCCCGGAACCGCCGCCGGGGGTGTTCCGCTGACGGGCCGCTCGTCGCGGTAGGGGGTTCGGCGGTCCTGCGGGTGCTTCTCCGCACCGCTTCTCCGCGCCCGCTCCGCCGGCCGTAAAACCGTTTGCAGGCGACCGAGTCGCGGCCGACAATGGCGCTGCCGTCCGGCCAGCGACCCGAGGGGGCGTCATGGAGATCAGACCGGCCCGGCCGGAGGAGGCCGCGCTGCTCACCGGCATCGCGCTGCGGTCCAAGGCGTACTGGGGCTACGACGAGGCGTTCATGGCCGACTGCCGGGCGGAGCTGACCGTGGACGCCGGTGTGATCGAGCGGTCGGCCACGGCGGTGGCCGAGGACGACGGGCGGGTCCTGGGCTTCGTCTCGCTCTCCGGGGCGCCGCCGACCGGGTCGCTGGACCTGCTCTTCATCGAGCCCGAGTCGATCGGCCGTGGCGTCGGCCGCGCGCTGTTCGAGCGGGCGAGGGGCCTGGCCGTGGCACTCGGCCTGTCTCGGCTCGTCATCGAATCCGACCCGAACGCCGAGCCGTTTTACCTCGCGATGGGCGCCATCCGGATCGGCGCCGTCCCGTCCGGTTCGATCCCGGGACGCGAACTCCCGCTGCTGGCCGTGGACCTGGCCACGCCTTAGGTGGGGGTGGAGCGCTGCCGCCCGGCCCTGGGCCCGGTGACCGGAGGCGTCCCGCCGCCTTCTCGCGGCTGCGCAGCGTCCCCATGCCTACGGGGCGGTCCGCCGCGGCCGGGGCCGCTCAGTGGCCGCGTGGCAGTCCGCGGTGCTTGCACATGGCCGCTCCGGTGAGCAGGAGTCCGGCGGCGATGGGGACGAGGACGGCGGTCGCGGTGGCGGAGCCGTCTCCGGAGCCGGCCGCCGTGGCGGTGTCGGCGATGGCCGTCGTCTCGGGCGTGCTGCCATGGTCCGGCGCGGGGGTGGCGGTGGAGTCCGCCGTGCTGCCGGCTTCGGCGATGGGTCCGCGCTCGTCGACGGCGGTGGCCGCCTCCTGGAGCAGGGGTTCCGTCGCGGCCTCGCGCTGCCGGGGGACGGCGGAGAGGGTGGCGCCGCGGTGCCGGGTGGCGGAGGGCGGGTCGGCGGGTTCGCCCTCGCGGGAGGCGCGGGGGCCGTCGGGCCGGGCCTGGGCGGGGACGGTGCCGAGCAGGCCGGAGGCGAGCGCGAAGGCGTCGGGGACGGCCGCCCGCTGGCCGGGCAGGGGCAGGCCGCCGGCCCGGATGCGTTCCTGGAGGGTGCCGCCGACGGCCCCGGCGACGCCGGTGATCCCGTCGGCGGGGCCGTTGCCGGTCGGCTCCCCGGCGGGCCCGGGGGAGCGGCCCGGCGGTCCGGACCCGACGGGACGTTCGGCTGACTGCCCGTCGAGGGCGGGTCCGTCGAGCACCGGCCTGTCGAGCACCGGCCGGTCGAGTGCCGGTGCGGCCTGCAGCGCGCGGCGGACGGTGGGCCGGGCCGGGTCCGGTACCGGGTCGGCGGTGGCCGCGTACGCCCCGGGGGCGCCGAATCCCCAGAGCTGTGCGAGCAGGGCCCCGGCGGCCGCGAGGACCCGGGGGCGGGGCAGCCGCCGGGCGATCCCGCGGCGGGCGCCGGCGACGCCGCGCGGGGCGCCGCGGGGGACGGGTTCCTGGGGCTTGGTCGCGTGATTGGCTCGCACGTGAATCGAGAACGAGCGGCCGGGCGGTGAGGTCACGCCCGCCGTCACGGACAGTCATCGTACGGGTGGCCCCGGGCCTGTTCTCCCGGGGCCACCGACCGGGTGGCGGTCAGGAGTTGGGGCGCAGGGTCCAGGTGACCGTCATCACGCCGGTGACGGCTCCGTCGGCGCGGGTGATCTCGACGGTGACCGGGAACTCGGGGCGGCCGCCGGCGTCCAGCTCGGCGACGACCTCGGCGGCCGGGCGGCCGAGCAGCGCGGTGGCGGTGACCTCGCCCATGGCCAGCTTCTTGTACGCGATCTCGGCGTTCACGGCGAGCGGCACGGCCCGGGACAGCTGGTCGCCGAAGGCGGCGAGCACGATGCAGCCGCTGGCGGACTCGGCCAGCGTGAACATCGCGCCGGCGTGCGGGCCGCCGACGTGGTTGTGGTACGCGGGCTGGTCCGGGAGGCGGAGCACGGCGCGCTCCGGGGTGGTCTCCAGGTACTCCAGCTTGAGGGTGTGCGCCATCGGCACGGTGGAGTCGAGCATCTGGCCGATCGTGGGAGTGGTCATGGCGACGATGTTACTAGTCGGTAGCTTCTGAGGGCAGGGGTCGCCGCAAAGCCGATCCGGCGGGCGCGTGTGAGGGAGCGCACACGCGGACGAGGGGGCGCGTGCGCAGCTGAGGCCGTGTCCGGCTGAGGCGGTGTTCGACCGAGGCCGTGTTTGCCGAGGGAGGCGAAAACGCCTGAGGGGCCGATCTCTTGAAGAGATCGGCCCCTCAGGCTCTGGGGTGAGTGACGGGACTCGAACCCGCGGCCACCTGGACCACAACCAGGTGCTCTACCAACTGAGCTACACCCACCATCTGTCCGGCCCGTTCCCGCTCTCGCGTTCCCGTTCCGACAGGAAGAACTCTACAGGATCCGAGAGGGTGCTCGCGCCAGGGTTTCGCTCCGGCGAACGCGGGCACCCTCCCGGTCCCTCCGACAGGGGTCCGCCGGGCGGTTCCAGGCGGTTCCGGGGTGGGCCGCCCGGGGCGGGCCCGGGCTCAGCTCCCCGGGGCCTGGTACTTCCCGGCGATCGCCCGCGCGGTGTCGGCGTCCGGGCCGGGCTGCGGGACGAACACCGCCTCGCGGTAGTACCGCAGTTCGTCGATGCTCTCCCGGATGTCGGCGAGCGCCCGGTGGTTGCCGCCCTTCTGCGGGCTGTTGTAGTACGCCTTCGGGTACCAGCGGCGGGCCAGCTCCTTGATCGAGGAGACGTCCACGATCCGGTAGTGCAGGTGCTTCTCCAGGGCCGGCATGTCCCGGGCCAGGAAGCCGCGGTCGGTGGCCACCGAGTTGCCGCACAGCGGGGTCTTCCCGGCCTCCGGCACGTGCTCGCGCACGTAGGCGAGCACCCGCTCCTCGGCCTCGGCCAGGGTCACGCCCTGCTCCAGCTCCTCCAGCAGCCCGGAGGCGGTGTGCATCTCGCGCACCACCTCGGGCATGTTCGCCAGCGCCTCGGCCGGCGGCCGGATGATGACGTCCACGCCCTCGCCGAGGATGTTCAGCTCGGAGTCCGTCACCAGCACCGCGACCTCGACCAGGGCGTCCTGGTCGAGGTCGAGGCCGGTCATCTCACAGTCGATCCATACCAAACGGTCATTCACACAACTCACCCTACGGCGCGATCACGCGCCGCGGGGACCGGTGGAGCCGAGCGGGGTGCCTCGGCCTGGTGCTCCTCCGGTCCGTCGTGCGTGCCGTGGCCGTCCGGGTGCTCGCCCTCCCGGCCGGTCAGGACCGTGTGGCCGTCCCGTCCGGTCCGGACCTCGCGCGCCGCCCGGGCGCCCTCGGGCGCGGGCCGGCCGGCCTGGCCGCGGACCTGCGGAGCCCGGGCCTGGCGGCCGCGGAGCTCGCCCGGGCCGGAGCCCGGCTGCCCGGCCGGGGCCGGCATCCGTCCGGTGGCCGCGCCGTGGCCGCGCCCGGCCGAACCGGGGTCGTCCGCGGGCCGCTCGGCCGCGCTCCGGTGCCCCTGGCCCTGACCGCGCACCCCCGGCTGGGGGAGGCCGTCCTCCGCCGCCGCGTGCTCGGCGGTGCGCGGCGGACGACCGGTCCCCGACCCGGCCTGCGGCGGAACCACCGGCGGCCGCAGCGGACCGCGCCCAGCCCCACCCTGCTGCCCGGGGTGCGACTGCTGCGAGGCCTGCTGGTGCGGGTACGGCTGACCGCCGCGGGCGTGGAAGGCCTGGCCGGTCGGCGTCCCGACCTGGCCCGGACCGAACCCGCCGGGCTGGCCGTGGCCGCCCGGCTGCCCGTGCTGGCCGTGCGGCACCGGCTGCCCGTGCGAACCGACCGGGAGCGGCGCGCCCGGACCGGCCGGGAACGGCTGCCCCGACGGCATGCCGTGGGCCCCGCCGAACAGCGGACCGCCCGCAGGGACGACCGCGCCCGCCGGGTGCGGGATCGCTCCGGACAGCCGCAGGTCGCCGAGCGCACCGGCCGGCGCGGTCGGCTGCTGACCGGGACGGCGGGCCCGGTAGCTGGTCCGGTACGCGGCCGGGGAGACCCCGAGCTGGCGGCGGAAGTGCCCGCGCAGCGCCACCGGCGAACGGAACCCGCACCGGCGCGCGACGTCGTCCACCGACAGTTCCGAGGTCTCCAGCAGCCGCTGCGCCTGGAGCACCCGCTGGGTGATCAGCCATTGCAACGGCGCGCTGCCGGTGAGCGTGCGGAACCGCCGGTCGAAGGTGCGCCGGCTCATGTACGCGCGAGCCGCCAGCACCTCGACGTCGAACTGCTGGTTGAGGTTCTCCAGCGCCCAGGTGACCACCTCGGCCAGCGGGTCGTTGCCGATCTCTTCAGGTAAAGACTGATCGATGTACTGGGCCTGTCCTCCGCCGCCGCGGCGGCTCGGCACCACCAGGCGCCGGGCCAGCGCGTTGGCCGCCTCGGCGCCGTGGTCGCTGCGCACCACGTGCAGGCACAGGTCGATGCCGGCGGCGGTGCCGGCCGAGGTGAGCACGTCGCCGTCGTCGACGAACAGCTCGCGCGGGTCGACGTGGACCCGCGGGTAGCGCTTGGCCAGCGTCGGCGCGTACATCCAGTGGGTGGTCGCCGGGCGGCCGTCGAGCAGGCCGGCGGCGGCCAGTACGAAGGCGCCGGTGCAGAGCCCGATGATCCGGGCGCCCTCGTGGTGGGCCTTGCGCAGGGCGGTGATCGCCTCGACCGGCGGGGGCTGGGAGATCGAGCGCCAGGCCGGTACGACGATCGTGCCGGCCCGGGCGAGCGCCTCCAGGCCGTACGGCGCGGAGAGGGTCAGTCCGCCGGTGGTGGCCAGCGGGCCCTCCTCACCGGCGCAGACCAGCAGGCGGTAGCGGGGCACCCCGGCGTCCTGGCGGTCCACGCCGAAGACGGAGAGCGGGATGGAGCTCTCGAAGATCGGGGCGCCGCCGAAGATCAGCACCGCGACGGTCTCCCGGCGGCGCCGGCCGGACAGCTTGCGCGGGGCGGAGGCCGTCACCGGGGTCGGGGAGCCGTTCGCTCCGGGCCCGCCGTGGCCCAGCGGGCCGTGGCCGGAGCCGAGCGCGAGGCCGCCGAGCGGACCGCCGCCCGGCCCGGCGGCGACGGTGCCGCCGCCGTTCGGGCCCGGGGTGCCGCCGCCGTAGCCGGGGTGGCCGGAATGACCGGGGTGACCGAGCTGGCCGCCGTAGCCCGGGTGGCCGGAATGGCCGGGGTGGGCGGGATGTCCCGGGTGGCTGGAATGGCCCGGGTGCTCGCCGCCGTAGGTCTGGCCGGGACTGACGGGTCCTCGGCTGACGGGTTGTCCGCCGAAGGACTGTCCGCCGAAGGCCGGCTGGCCCCCGTAGGCGGGCTGTCCTCCGTAGGGTGCCGCCGCGCCGTGGTCCGCCGTGGCCGGCGCCGCGCCGGGGCCGATGCCGGTGCCCGCCCCGGGGGAGGGCACCGCGGAGTACGAGGAGTGCGAGGCGGCGCCCGGGGTGCCGGAGGTGCGGGTGGTGGCGATCGCGGCGGTGCCAGTGCTTCTCGCGGACCGACCCGAGCTGCCGGCCGCCGCCTGGCCGCTGTCAGGACCCGCGTCGCTCCTGCTCACCCTGCTCAAGGCGCTCAAGCCCCCTCGGTGGTGTGGTGTGGGTGGTGCGGCACTGCTGGCCAAGATCGAAATCTATCGGGTGGACCATTGCCGTTGTGACAAGTTCACCATCCGACGCTATGTCGACATGGCAATTTGGCGTGATGCATTCGATCACGAAGCGTGGCACCCGTCGACCTTTCTGGGAAGAGGGCCGGGGCAACGGTGGCTGGTTGTCGCGGGACGGTTCCTGGGGCGTCCGGCTCCGGTGCGCCCGGCCGGCTGGTCTGGGCTGCGGATTTGCCCAAGCGGGAGGGATCGGCGCGAAATTGACCGAAAATCGGCGGTGCACGAGGGGGCGCACGGGGAGAAGTCGTGCGCCTCCCAGGCTTCATCCGGCCAAGCCTGGGACGGCGGAACCGGGAACCGGAGCACCGGGTTACGGTCCTGCCGTGAACACCAACAGCCGGCTCGAACGGGCCAACGACAACGCCGCCGCCTTCTGGCTCGCCCAAGCCCGCGTCCACGGCTGGCAGTCCCGCACCCGCCCGGGGCTGACCGCGGTCCGGTGCGCCCGGACCCCGGACGACGCGCACCGCATCGTGGTGACCCGCCCCTACGACGAACCGGCCGCCGTGGAGCAGGAGTTGGCGGAGCTGATGGCCGATTGGTCGACCATACGCTGCACCGTGGAGGACCCGTACGACGGGCTCGACCTCACCGGCCTCGGCGCCACCCGGATGCCGCTCATGCCGGTGATGGTCCGGGACCCGGGACCGGTCGAGGGCGCGACCACCGACCTGCCCGTGGTCTCGGAGGCGCACGGGGGCGGCGTCCTGACGGTCGATGAGGCGCGGGACGGCGACAGCTTCGCCCTGGTCGAGCGGACGATCGTGGAGGGCTTCCCGCTGCCCGCCCGACAGCCCTGCGTCCGGGGCGAGGCCCTCCCGGAGCGACTGCTGGACGTACCCGGCTGGCGGGGCTGGCTCGGCCGCGTCGACGGCGCGGTGGCGGGCACCTGCCTCACCTATGACGACGGCCAGGCAACCGGCGTGTACTGGGTCGCCACCCTGCCCGAGCAGCGCGGCCGGGGCGCGGCCCGCGCCGTCCTCCGGACCGCCCTGGCCCACGCGCACCCGGACCGCCCGGCCACCCTGGTCGCCACCGCGCTCGGCGAACCGCTCTACCGCAAGCTCGGGTTCGTCGAGCAGGCCCGCACCTGCTGGTGGACCCGTACGGCGGTGGCGGCGACGGCGTAGCCGGGGCGGCGGGTGGAGTCGGTGGAGCGGGTGGAGTCGGTGGGGCGGACGAACGGCTGACGGCGGCGCGGGGGCGGGCAGGGGGGCGGCAGGGGGAGCGGGGTAGGAGCGGGGCAGGGAAGCGGAGGGGGCGGGGAAGCGGAGGGGGCTCGGGCGGGGTGTGGCCGAGGCGTTACCGGGCGGCCGCCACGGCGGTCGCGGACGACGCCGCGGACGAGGCCGCAGGGGGCACGGCGGCGAAGGCGGTCCGGGCGGGGACGGCGCCGTCGGGCCCGCTGCCGAGGGGCTTCGGACGGACGGCTCCGGCCGTGACGGTGGCCGCGGCGCCGGCCGCGGTCGGTGCGGGGCGGAGGCCGTCTGCGGCCGGACCCGGTCTGCTCCCCGCCCTGGTCCCGGAGCCCGGGCCGGTCTCCGGACGAGCCTCGGCGATCAGGGCAAACCCGCCGGATCGGTTTCGGACACCCGGCCCACCTGCGGCGGTGGCCTGGCCGGCGGTCCCTGCGGCCGCGGGAACGGATGCACTCGGGCCGTCCACGGCGGCCACCGCGGGACGTGCGCCGGACCGTGCGCCGACCAGCGCCGTCGCGTGAACCGGTGCTCCCGCCGCGGCCTTCCGGAGCGGCCCGCCGGAGCGGACGTCCGGCCGCGGCGAGGGCGCGTTCCGCGCGGCGAGGACCTGGCCGACGGCCTCCGGTAGACCGGCCGCCTTCAGCGTCGGCCGGTAGCCGCTCTCCGCCCACGGTCGGCCGTGGTGCAGCCAGACGCTGCGCAGTCCGGTGAGTTCGGCACCGGCGATGTCGGCGGGCGCGTGGTCCCCGATCATCCAGGTGTGCTCGGCCCAGTCCCCGGTGGGGGCGATGCCGCACCGCTGGGCCGCCATCTCGAAGATCAGCGGGTCCGGTTTGACGCAGTCGGCCTCCTCGGAGATGACCCAGCCGTCGACCAGGGGGCCGAGCCCGGTCCGCCGGATCTTCTCCAACTGCGGCCGGGTGCCGCCGTTGCTGACGATCCCCAGCGTCCACCCGGCGGCCCGGGCGACCCGGAGCGCCTCGATGTGCCGGGGCGGGCAGTGGATGTGGGAGTTGATGCCGCGTCGGTAGTGGGCGGTCAGGAAGTCGGCGGAGACGTCCAGCCCGTAGCGCCGCCGGACCGCCGACAGTACGGTGCTGCGCGGTACGTAGCCGCCGCCGTCGAGGGTGACGAACCAGTCGAGGTCGACCGGCGGGAGGTCGTGCTCGGACAGGAAGTCCTGCGCCCAGGCCCGGTAGGCGGCGTCCCGGGGCAGCAGGGTGTTGTCGAGGTCGAACAGGAGCAGGGACATGCCGAGCATGGTGCCAGCGGCCGCGCCTATGCATATGGCAAATGCCAGACGGCGTCGCGAAGCCGTACGGAGTGGCTGAAACGGCCTCCGCACCCCCGTGGCGGGCGGTGAGGCGCGGGTTCACCGGGACTGTCGGGGCAGGTCGGACGTCACGATTCGCGACGCGCCGCAACGGATCGTCGCCGATCCATGACAGTCCGGTCACGGTGTCCCGTGGGGCTGTTGCGCCGCCCGGTCCGCTCAGTCAAGCTCCAGGGAACCTCCTTTCCGGAGGGGGCGCGATCGCCTGTGGGCGGGGCGCACAGCCTCGGCGGGCGCATCCCCCTTTCGCGGGAACAACGTCGCTCCGGGGCTTCTTCGCTGGGCGGGGCCCCAAGCCCGTCGTACTCTGAAAGGAACAGGTCACATACGGTGCTGCGCGGCGCAGACCGACGTCATCCCGTGGGCGGGCCTGCTGCCCGGGCAGCGTTGTCCTCCTCTCCTGTCGGCCCCTCTCCATCGAAGAGCCGTGAGCCATGGCTGGTTTTGAGCCTCCCCGACCGGTTGAACCGGACACGTCCCGCAGCGTGGACCCGGCCCGCGGGCCTGCCGCTGATCGTTCCGACGGCCGCGCCGAGCTGTGCGCCGACCAGCGCGGCGAGGACGGCCGTGACCACCACAGTGACCGCCTCGGCGACGACCACGACGATCACGACGACCAGGACGGCAGTCACGGTAGTTACGGCAGCCACGGCGACGAACGCGACCGTGGCCATGGCGGCGAACGCGACGGAGGCCGCGGGGACGACAGTGCGGGCGGGTCTGTCGACGGGCCTGCCGACACTGCCGGCGAACGAGCCGACGCGCGCGCCGAGGCCTCGGGCCGCATCCCTGGCGGACGGACGGGCCACGAGCGGGTCGACGACGACAGCGGCGTCGCCGACGACGCGGAGGGGTTCGAAGCGGCCGGAGCGGCCCGCGCGGCCCGGCCGGCGGCCGACGTGCCACAGCCTGCGGAGCCAGGGGAGCCCGGCCCAGGGCGCGACAGCCCGCTGGGTTTCGCACGCGCTCTGCGCGGCCTCGCCCGCCGGGGCAGCCTCGCCCGCCGTGACCGCCCGGGGCCCCGCCAGCGGCGTGGCGAGCCTCCGGCCGACCCCGCCGGGGTTCCGGTGACAGGCCGCCTGGGCCCGGGGGCCGAGTACCCGGAGGCGGCTTCCGGCGCGGCCGGCCCGCTGGGCGGGCCCACCGAGCCGTCCGGGCAGGACACCCCGGCGCCGTCCCTCGACCCGGTGTTCCAGCACGGTGTGGTGGTCGGCTTCGACGGCTCGCTGTCGAGCGAGCGCGCCCTCGCCTACGCCGTCGGCATGGCGCGCCGCTCGCAGTGCGGCCTGGTGATCGTGCACGTCGCCAACCGCCTGCCCGCCACGGTCTGGGCGGGCTGCGAGCCGCCCGTCTTCGTCGACCTCCCTGACCACCGGACCGAGGTCCTCGGCCTGGAGCTCGCCTGCGCGGACTTCCTCACCGGGGTGCCGTGGATCCTGGTCGAGCGCGGAGGGGACATCTGCCACGAGATCGAGGAGGTCGGCCGTGAGTACGCCGCCGACGCGATCGTCGTCGGCACGACGCACGGCCTTCTCGGCAAGATCTTCGGCTCGGTCTCCGGACGGCTGGCGCGGCGGGCCAACCGCCCGGTGATCGTGATCCCCTGAGGCCCTGTTCCGGCGGCTTCTCCCGAAGCCGCCGCGACACCTCCTCCTACGCCTCCTCCTGCTGTTTCCTCCTGACGCCTTCCCCTGACGCCTCCTTCGCCGTGGCGCTCCCCAACTCTCGTCGCGGAGCGGTGTGTTGACCGGTGTGCCGGCCCGGTGGGCGTGGCTCAGGAGGCGACCGTCAGGATGCGGTCGTCACGAACCGACGCCGAGCTCCCGGGCGATGAGCATGCGCTGGACCTCAGACGTGCCCTCCCCGATTTCCAGGATCTTGCAGTCGCGCCAGAAGCGGGCGACCGGGAATTCGTTCATGAAGCCGTACCCGCCGTGGATCTGGGTCGCCTCGCGGGCGTTGTCGACGGCGGCCTCGGACGAGTACAGCTTCGCGATCGCGGCCTCCTTCTTGAACGGTTCGCCGTGCAGCAGCCGGGAAGCAGCGTCCCGCCAGGCCAGGCGGGAGGTGTGGGCGCGCAGCTCCATGTCGGCAAGCTTGAACTGGATGGCCTGGTTGGCGCCGATCGGCCGGCCGAAGGCCCGGCGCTCGCCGGAGTACTTCACGGACTCGTCGACGCAGCCCTGGGCCAGGCCGGTGGCCAGGGCCGCGATCGCGATGCGGCCCTCGTCGAGGATCCGCAGGAACTGGGCGTAGCCTCGGCCACGCTCGCCCAGCAGGTTGGCCGCGGGAACGCGGCAGTCGGTAAAGGACAGTTCGCGGGTGTCGGATGCGTTCCACCCGACCTTCGAGTACTTCTTCGAGACCTGGAAGCCGGGGGTCCCGGTGGGCACGATGATGGAGGAGATCTCCCGTGCAGGCGAGCGGAATTCGCCCTCTTCACTCGAACGAGCGATCGGTTCGGTGAGCGCGGTGACGGTGACCAGGCCGGTGATGTCGGTGCCGGAGTTGGTGATGAAGCACTTGGTCCCGTTGATGACCCACTCGTCGGTGGCCTCGTCGTACCGCGCCGTGGTCCGGGTGGCCCCCGCGTCCGACCCGCCCTCCGGCTCGGTGAGGCCGAAGGCGCCGAGGAGTTCGCCCGAGGTCAGCCGGGGCAGCCACTCGCGCTTCTGCTCCTCGGTGCCGAACCGGTAGATCGGCATCGCGCCGAGCGAGACGGCGGCCTCCAGGGTGATCGCCACCGAGGAGTCCACGCGGGCGAGTTCCTCCAGGGCGAGGCCGAGGGCGAAGTAGTCGCCGCCCATGCCGCCGTACTCCTCCGGGAAGGGCAGGCCGAAGAGGCCCATCCGCCCCATCTCCCGGACGATCTCGTACGGGAACTCCTCCCGCTCGTAGAACTCGCCGATCTTCGGCGCCACCACGTCCTGGGCGAATTCGGCGACGGTGCGCCGCAGTTCCTCGTACTCGCTGCTGAGCCTGTGGTCGAGCATGGTGATCCTCCTGGCGCCCGGCCGGGTCGGCTGCGGACGTGAGCGGGGTGACCGGCGTCCGTCGGACGGTGTGACGGTCGCACGGTGCGATTGAGGGATGGACTGTCGATCGGTGTGGGTGGTGCGGGGCGCCGGCCGGATGGTGCGGGCGGCCGGCGCCGGGGACGGGAGCGGGTGGTCAGCCCCCGGCGGAGCCGAGCAGGGCCTGGACGGTGCGGGACGGGCTCGGGCGGCCGAGGAGCCCGGCCATCCACCCGCTGGTCGCGACGAGGGAGCGCAGGTCGACGCCGGTCCGGATGCCGAGCCCGTGCAGCATCCAGACCAGGTCCTCGGTGGCCAGGTTGCCGGTGGCGCTCTTCGCGTACGGGCAGCCGCCCAGGCCGCCCGCCGAGGCGTCCACCGTGGTGACGCCCTCGCGCAGGGCCGCCAGGGTGTTGCTGAGCGCCTGGCCGTAGGTGTCGTGGAAGTGCACGGCGAGCCGGTCGACCGGGACGCCGGCCCGCGCGAAACCCGCCAGCAGGGCGGTGACCTGGCCCGGGGTGGCGACCCCGATGGTGTCGCCGAGGCTCAGCTCCGCGCAGCCCAGCTCCAGCAACTGCACGCCGTACCGGACCACCTGGTCGACCGGGACGGGGCCCTCCCACGGGTCGCCGAAGCACATCGAGAGGTAGCCGCGGACTGCGACCCCGGCCTCGGTGGCCCGGCCCACGACCGGGCGGAACATCGCCATGGCCTCGTCCGCCGAGCGGTTGAGGTTGCGGCGGGCGAAGGTCTCGGTGGCGCTGGCGAACACCGCGATGTCGGCGGCGTGGTGGGCGAGCGCGCGGTCCAGGCCGCGCTCGTTGGGCACCAGCACCGGCAGCCGCAGGCCGGGGTGGCGCTCCGGCAGACCGGCGAGCCGGGGGACCAGCTCCTCGGCGTCGGCCAGCTGCGGTACCCATTTCGGGTGAACGAAGCTGGTGGCCTCGACGGTGCGCAGCCCGGCGGCCGCGAGCCGGGCGATGAACTCGGCCTTGACCTCGACCGGTACCAGGGACTTCTCGTTCTGCAGGCCGTCGCGCGGCCCGACCTCGTGGATCCGGACCTCCTCGGGCAGGCCGGGGGCGCGGACCGGATCGGGCAGGCCCAGGTCGAGCGCGTCGGGCTCGCGGGCGGGGACGGGGGTGGTCACGACCGCACCTCCGCGGGCCCGGCGGGGACGGTGGCGGCGGCCGGCCCGGCCGGGGCGCCCTCGATCGACGCGTCCTCGACCGGGGTGACCACGACCAGCAGGTCCTCCATCGCGACGGTGGCGCCGGCGGTGGCCCGCAGCTCGGCCACCACGCCGTCGTGCGGTGCGGCGATCACGTGTTCCATCTTCATGGCCTCCAGCACGAGCAGGGGCTGTCCCTTGCGGACCGTCTCGCCCGCCGTGGTCTTGACGACGGTGACGGTGCCGGGCATCGGGGCGGTCAGGGCGCCGTGGTGCGCGCCGGCCCCGGTGGCGCTCTCGACGACCGGGTCGTAGCCGTGCAGCGGCCAGGCGTCGCCCTCGACGCCGAGCCAGGTCGCCGGTCCGGCGGCGGGGCCGGGGGTGGCGTCGGTGGCCAGCGAGAACGTGGTCCGGAGGCCGTCGACGGTCAGGTGCAGCCGGTCGCCGGCCAGGCTCACGCGGGCGCGGTGCGCGGGGCCTCCGTCGAGCCGGAGCTCCAGCTCGCGGACGGGCCCGGCGGAATTGTCAGTGGCATCGGCTACGTTGCCCGCAGTGATCGAACGGATGCTCACCGCCACCGGGTCCTGGCCGGGGGTGCGGAGTCGGTGGGTGGTCCAGGCAGGGGTGCCGCCCAGGCGCCAGCCGGAGGGAAGGGAGAACGGGTCGGTCCAGCCGCCGGGATCGGCGGGCGGAGTGAGTTCCAGGTGCCGTGCCAGCGCGGCCGCGTAGTAGAGGAGGTGAGCGGGCGACGGCGGTTCGGCCGAGTCCGGGTCGGTCGCGTTCGTGGGGGAGTACGGCGAGGTGAGCAGGGCCGGCTGCTCCTGGGCCGTCCGCTCCACGAGGCCGGTGTCCAGCCGGCCGGCGGCGACCTCGGGGTGGGCGAGCAGTCGGCGCAGGAAGCCGGTGTTGGTGGTGACACCCAGGATGCGGGTGTCGGCCAGCGCCGCGCGGAGCCGGCGCAGCGCGGTCGGGCGGTCGGGCCCGTACGCGATGACCTTGGCGAGCATGGGGTCGTAGGCGCTGGTGACGACGGTTCCGGGGGCGACCCCGGAGTCGACGCGGATGCCCTCGCCCCGGGGCTCGTCCAGGGTGAGGATGCGGCCGCCGGTGGGCAGGAAGTCCCGTTCCGGGTCCTCGGCGCAGATGCGGGCCTCGATGGCGTGGCCCAGGAAGGAGATGTCGGACTGGGCGAAGGAGAGCGCTTCGCCGGCGGCGACGCGCACCTGCCACTCGACCAGGTCGAGCCGGGCCGCGTCCGCGCCGACGGCGACGGCGAGCTCGGTGACGGGGTGTTCCACCTGGAGGCGGGTGTTCATCTCCATGAAGAAGAAGTCCCGCACCCCCTCGGCGGCGGAGGCGGGGGCGTCCGGGTCGATGCCGGGAACGATGAACTCCACGGTGCCGGCACCGGTGTAGCCGCAGGACTCCGCGGCGCGGACGGCCGCGGCGCCCATCGCGGCACGGGTCTCGGCGTTGAGGAGAACGGAGGGAGCCTCTTCGATCAGTTTCTGGTGGCGGCGCTGCAGGCTGCACTCGCGCTCGCCGAGGTGGACGGTGGTGCCGTGGGCGTCGGCGAGCACCTGCACCTCGATGTGGCGCGGCCGGTCGACCCAGCGCTCCAGCAGCAGGGTGTCGTCGCCGAAGGCGGTGCGGGCGACGCGGCGGGCGGCGGCGATCTCGGTGGGCAGGTCGGCGCGGTCCCGCACGAGGCGCATGCCCTTGCCGCCACCGCCGGCGGACGGCTTGAGCAGCACCGGGTAGCCGATCTCGTCGGCGGCGGCGACGAGGTCCTCGTCGGTGGGCGCGGTGGCCTGGCTGCCGGGGACCACCGGGACGCCGGCGGCCCGGACGGCCTCCTTGGCGTTGATCTTGTCGCCCATCAGCTCGACCGCACCGGGAGGTGGTCCGATGAAGACGAGGCCCGCGTCGGCGCAGGCGCGGGCGAAGCCGGCGTTCTCGGCGAGGAAGCCGTAGCCGGGGTGGACGGCCTGGGCGCCGGTGCGGCGGGCGGCGGCCAGGATCTGGTCGGTCCGCAGGTACGTCTCGGTCGCCGAGCTGTCGCTGCGGTCGGCCGGGCCGAGCCGGACCGCGACGTCGGCCTCGCGGACGTGCGGCGCGTCGGCGTCCGCGTCGCTGAACACGGCGACCGAACGGACGCCGAGCCGTCGCAGGGTGCGGATCACCCGCAGGGCGATCTCGCCGCGGTTGGCGACCAGAACTGTGTCGAACATGGGAGGCGTTCCTCCGGGTCGAGGGGAGCCGTACGAAGGAGGTGGCGATGGGCGGTCGGGCACCGGCCCGGGTGGGCCGGCGCCGCGGGGAGTCACACCCGGAAGGGAGGAATCACGGACGCGGGGGTGACACGAGGAGGCGTCACATGCGGAAGACGCCGTACGGAGCGGGCGGCGCCAGCGGGGCGTTGGCACAGGCGGTGAGGGCGAGACCGACGACGGTGCGGGTGTCCATCGGGTCGATCACGCCGTCGTCCCAGAGCCGGGCGGTGGCGTAGTAGGCGTTGCCCTGGCGCTCGTACTGCTCGCGGACGGGGCGCTTGAACTCCTCCTCCGCCTCGGCCGGCCACTGCTCGCCGTGCGCCTCCAGCTGGTCGCGGCGGACGGTGGCGAGGACGGAGGCCGCCTGCTCGCCGCCCATCACGGAGATCTTGGCGCCCGGCCACATCCACAGGAAGCGGGGTGAGTAGGCCCGGCCGCACATCGAGTAGTTGCCGGCTCCGTACGATCCGCCGATCACCACGGTCAGCTTCGGGACGCGGGTGCAGGCGACGGCGTTGACCATCTTGGCGCCGTGCTTGGCGATGCCGCCCGCCTCGTACTGCCGGCCGACCATGAACCCGGTGATGTTCTGGAGGAAGAGGAGGGGGATGCCGCGCTGGTCGCACAACTCGATGAAGTGGGCGCCCTTGAGGGCGGACTCGGCGAACAGCACGCCGTTGTTGGCGACGATACCGACCGGGTGGCCGTGGATCCGGGCGAAGCCGGTGACCAGGGTGGCGCCGTACTCGGCCTTGAACTCGGCGAACCGGCTGCCGTCCACCAGCCGGGCGATCACCTCGCGCACGTCGTAGGGCGTGCGCGGGTCGACCGGCACGGCGCCGTACAGGCCGGCCGGGTCGACGGCCGGCGGCTCGACCGGGGTGAGCGGCCACGGCCTGGCCTCGCGCGGGCCGAGCCCGGCCACGATCGTGCGGACGATGGAGAGGGCGTGGGTGTCGTCCTCGGCCAGGTGGTCCGTCACGCCCGAGGTGCGGGAGTGCAGCTCGCCGCCGCCCAGCTCCTCGGCGGTGACCACCTCACCGGTGGCGGCCTTCACCAGCGGCGGACCGCCCAGGAAGATCGTGCCCTGGTTGCGGACGATCACGGCCTGGTCGCTCATCGCCGGGACGTACGCGCCGCCGGCCGTGCACGAGCCGAGCACGGCGGCGATCTGCGGGATGCCCGCGGCGGAGAGCCTGGCCTGGTTGTAGAAGATCCGGCCGAAGTGGTCGCGGTCCGGGAAGACCTCGTCCTGCATCGGGAGGAAGGCGCCGCCGGAGTCCACCAGGTAGACGCAGGGCAGCCGGTTCTCCAGCGCGACCTCCTGGGCGCGCAGGTGCTTCTTCACCGTCATCGGGTAGTAGGTGCCGCCCTTGACGGTGGCGTCGTTGGCGACCACCACCACCTCGCGCCCGGCGACCCGGCCGATGCCGGCGATCACTCCGGCCGCGGGGGCCGCGCCGTCGTACATCCCGTCGGCGGCCAGCG
Source organism: Kitasatospora sp. NPDC056273 (assembly GCF_042268845.1). NCBI lineage: Bacteria > Bacillati > Actinomycetota > Actinomycetes > Kitasatosporales > Streptomycetaceae > Kitasatospora > Kitasatospora sp. NPDC056273. The sequence goes on from NZ_JBHJSJ010000069.1 coordinate 26,870, forward strand.
GGGCCAGCTCCAGGAAGGGGGAGGCCGGGTCGAGCAGGGTGTCCACGCGGTCGCGGGGCAGCAGCTTGCCGCGTGAGGTGTGCCGGGCGCGGGCCTTGGCGCCGCCGCCCAGGGCGGCCGCGTCTAGCTTCGCGCGCAGTTCGGCGACCAGGGCGCGGTGCGCCTCGGTGTTGGCGCGGTACGCCTCGGAGCCCGGGTCGGCGGAGCTGCCGAGCCGGGGTGCCGGTGCGGCTGCCGCGGCCGGGGCGGCGCCGGGCGCCGCCGCCGTGCCGGTCGCTGCGACGAGCCGGACGCCGGTGGGTGTGCCGGCGGTTGAGTTGACCATTCCCAAGAGCTCCCTTGCCCTCGGACCAGGTGGGCAGCCGGGTGCGGTCCGCCCGTGATCGCCACGTTAATTAACGTTAACTTACGCGCCCAGGTTAACGGCCGATAACCCGACTGTCTACGATGGACGGCATGCCCAACGTCCCCGCCGCCTCCGCGCTCCCCCGCCGTGACCAGATCCGCCGGGAGGCCGCGAGGCTGTTCGCCGCCCGGGGCTTCCTCGGCGTGGGCGTGGACGAGATCGGCAAGGCCGTCGGCATCAGCGGCCCCGCGCTCTACCGCCACTTCGCCGGCAAGGACGCGATGCTCGCGGACCTGCTGATCGGCATCAGCGAGCGCCTGCTGGACGAGGGGCGCCGCCGCGCGGGCGGCGGCGAGGGCCCGGCCGCCACGCTGGACGCGCTGATCAGCGGCCACGTCGACTTCGCGCTGGGCGACCGGGACCTGATCACCCTGCACGACCGCGAGCTGCTGAACCTCAAGGAGGAGGACCGGCGCACCGTCCGCCGGCTCCAGCGCGGCTACGTCGAACTGTGGGTGGACGTGGTCCGGCAGGCCTACCCGCCGCTGGCCGACCCCGCCGCCGAGCCGGTGGCCCGGGCCGCCGTGCACGCCGTCTTCGGCCTGATCAACTCGACCCCGCACAGCCTCGGCCCGAACCCCGACCAGGGCGAGCGCGCCGCCCTCCAGCGCGACGGCATGGCCGCCCTGCTCCACGCCCTCGCCCACGGCGCGTTCGCGGCGGCCGCGGGCTCGGCCGGCGGCCCCGGCGGCCCTGCCGTCCCCGGCGCCGCTGTCGCTCCCGTCGGCGGTCCGGCGGCCGCGGAGGCCTGAGCCCGCATCCCCGGCTCCGGCTCCGGCTCCGGCTCCGACCACGGTTCCGGTTGCGCCCTCGGCTCCGTTCCCGGCTCCGTTCCCGGCTTCGTTTTCGACGAAGAGCGGCCCGGCGGAGAATGGTCGGGAGCGAAGGTCTGCCGGTGAACGCCCCCGTCGGTAGCCCGCCCGGAGCCCGCCCGGAGCCCGCCGTTGGCCCGTCCGGAGGCCTAGTCCCAAAGGACGGCGCCCGTCCGCCCGTGGCCGCTGGGTGTCGCGAGGGTCGTCGGCGACTCTGGAAATGGCCCGGGCGGAGTGGGCCATGCGAGTGTTCGGCCGGGAATCACCGCAGGCCATCGACTGTTGGCGAGTCCGCCGGACCGGATGATCCGGGCTGTCAGGGCCCGTTCCGAACCCGCCCGGGGCGGAAAACGCCGTGGCGACCACCCGACGAAATGGTTAGCATCCCTAAATATGCCTGAGACTCACGGATCCACGGTGGAGCAATCCCCGAGCGGCCCCCCGGCCCCCGGCACGACCCCGGAGGCCCCCGTCGACAGCCCGCAGGCCGCCGTCGGGAACACCGGGCCGGCCGCCGAAGATGCCGCCCCCGCCCCCGACAACGTCCGGCCCGCCGCCAAGAGCGCCGAGGCTTCTGAGCCCGCCCCCGAGGGCGCCGCCGAGTCGGCCGGCTGGCTCAGCCGCCTGGTCGGCTACAGCTGGCGGTCCCGCCGCAGCCTGCTCTTCGCCTTCGGAGCCTCGCTCCTCGGCATGGCCGTCACCGCGCTGGTGCCGCTGGTCACCAAGCTGATCATCGACGACGTCATCGTCGCCCGCACCCGTTCGCTGGTCCCCTGGGCGGTGGTGCTGCTGCTCGCGGCCCTCGTGGTCTTCGGCTGCACCCAGGTCCGCCGCTACTACGGCGGCCAGCTCGCGGTGGACGTCCAGCACGAGATGCGCAGCGACCTGTTCCGCTCGCTCGGGCGGCTGGACGGCCACCGCCAGGACCGGCTGGACACCGGGCAGGTGGTGGGGCGCGCGACCTCCGACCTCCAACTGGTCAACGGCCTGCTCTCGATGCTGCCGATGATGACCGGCTACCTGCTGATGTTCGTCATGTCGCTGGTCGTGATGGTCTGGCTGTCCCCGCCGCTCACCCTGATCACCGTGGTCATGGCCCCCGCGCTGTGGTGGGTCTCGGCGTTCAGCCGCAAGCGCCTCTTCCCCGCCACCTGGGCCGCCCAGCAGGAGGCGGCGGCCGTCGCGGGCGTGGTGGACGGCGCGATCGGCGGCGTCCGCGTCGTCAAGGGCTTCGGCCAGGAGGCCCAGGAGCTCGACAAGCTGGAGACGGCCTCCCGCAACCTCTTCGCGGCCCGGCTCCGGTCGATCCGGCTCAACGCCCGCTACAACCCGGCGATGCAGGCGATCCCGGCGCTCGCCCAGGTCGGCGTCCTGGCCTTCGGCGGCTGGCTGGCCGTCGACGGCAGGGTCACCCTCGGGACCTTCGTCGCCTTCTCCACGTACGTCGCCCAGATGACCGGCCCGGTGCGGATGCTGACCATGGTCATCACCGTCGGCCAGCAGGCCCGGGCCGGGGTGGAGCGCGTCCTGCAGCTGATCGACGAGCGCCCGCTGGTCCAGGAGCGCCCGGACGCCCGCACCCTGGACCTCGCGCACGGCGAGAGCCCGCAGAGCGCGCCGCAGAGCACTCCGGGAGGAGCGCTCGTCGGCCCGCGGACCCCCGACATCGCCCTGGAGTTCGACCGGGTCGAGTTCCGCTACGACCCCGAGCACCCCGCCCCCGTCCTGCACGGCCTCAGCCTGAAGCTGGCCCCCGGCGAGACCCTCGCCCTGGTCGGCGCCTCCGGCTCCGGCAAGTCGACGGTGGCCCAGCTGGTGCCCCGCTTCTACGACCCGGCCGCCGGCACCGTCCGCCTGTACGGCCACGACCTGCGCGACCTCACCCTGGACTCGGTCCGCGCGACGGTCGGCATCGTCCCCGAGGAGAGCTTCCTCTTCTCCGAGACGGTCCGCACCAACATCGCCTACGGCCGCCCGGACGCGACGGACGAGCAGGTGGTCGCCGCCGCCCGCGCCGCCCAGGCCGACGAGTTCGTCCGCGCGCTGCCGGACGGCTACGACACCAAGGTCGGCGAGCAGGGCCTGACGCTCTCCGGCGGCCAGCGCCAGCGCATCGCGCTGGCCCGGGCGATCCTCACCGACCCCCGGATCCTGCTGCTGGACGACGCCACCTCGGCGGTCGACCCGCAGATCGAGGCGGAGATCCACGACGCGCTGCGCTCGGTGATGACCGGCCGCACCACGCTGCTGATCGCCCACCGCCGCTCGACCCTCCAACTCGCCGACCGGATCGCCGTGCTGGAGCGCGGCCGGCTGCTGGACCTCGGAACGCACGAGGAACTCGAAGCCCGATGTCCCCAGTACCGGGCCCTGATCACCGATCCCGAGGCCGGTCACGCCGACCGGCAGTCCGCCCCCGAAACGGCGTCCGACGAGCCGGCGTCCGCAGAGGCACCCGGAACCCCTGTAGCCGGCGCAACCCCCGGAGCCCCGGCGACCCCGGCCGCCCCCGCCCTCCCCACCCCCGCCCTGGCCAAGGCCGCCCGCACCGCCGACCCCGACCTGCTGGACAAGGTCGCGGCCCTCCCGCCCGCCTCCGACGCCCCGGCCGTCCCCCGCGCCGAGGCCGAGGCCGGTGACCCCGACTTCAGCCTGAGCCGCCTGCTGCGCCCCTTCCGCACCCCGCTGCTCATCGCCCTCCTGCTGGTCGCCCTGGACGCGGCGGCCGGGCTGGTGCTGCCGGTGCTGATCCGGCACGGCATCGACGAAGGCGTCCGCAAGGGCCTGATGTCCGGCGTCGCGGTGGCCTCGCTCGCCGCTCTCGTCGTGGTCCTGTTGGACTGGGTGGTGCAGAGCGCCGAGAACCGGGTCAGCGGCCGTACCGGCGAGCGGGTCCTCTACACGCTCCGACTCAAGATCTTCGCCCACCTCAACCGGCTCGGCCTGGACTACTACGAGCGCGAGCTGACCGGCCGGATCATGACCCGGATGACCACCGACCTGGACTCGCTGACCTCCTTCCTCCAGACCGGCATGGTCACCGCCGTGGTCAGCCTGCTGACCTTCGCCGGGATCTTCGCCGCCCTGCTGATCATCGACGCCGGCCTGGCCCTGGTGGTCTTCGCGGTCCTGCCGCTGCTGGTGATCGCCACCCTGGTGTTCCGCAAGAAGTCCAAGGACCAGTACGAGCGCTCCCGCGACCTGATCAGCACCGTCAACGCCGACCTCCAGGAGAATGTGGCCGGCATGCGGATCGTCCAGGCCTTCCGCCGCCTGGACACCAACACCGACCGCTTCGTGGCCCGCGGCATCGCCTACCGCGAGGCCCGGGTCCGGGCCCAGCTCTACATCTCGCTGTACTTCCCGTTCGTCCAGTTCCTCTCCAGCGTGGCCGCCGCGCTGGTGCTGATCGTCGGCGCCTCCCGGGTCGACGCCGGGACGCTGACGGTCGGTGCGCTGGTCGCGTACCTGCTCTACATCGACCTGTTCTTCGCGCCGGTCAACCAGCTGTCCCAGGTGTTCGACGGGTACCAGCAGGCCTCGGTGGGCCTCGGCCGCATCCGCGAGCTGCTGCGCACCCCGACCGCCACCGCCGAGGCGGCCGACCCGGTCCCGGTGGCCGGGGGCCTGCGCGGCGAGATCTCCTTCGAGGGGGTCGGCTTCGCCTACAACGGCGGCGCGGACGGCGCCCCGACCGTGCTGAGCGGCGTGGACCTGCACATCCCGGCCGGGCAGACGGTGGCGCTGGTCGGCGAGACCGGCGCCGGGAAGTCGACGCTGGTGAAGCTGGTCGCCCGGTTCTACGACGCGACGGAGGGCACCGTCCGGGTGGACGGGGTCGACCTCACCCGCTACGACCTGGCGCAGTACCGCCACCGCCTGGGCGTGGTGCCGCAGGAGGCGTACCTCTTCGCGGGCACGGTCCGCGAGGCGATCGCCTACGGCCGGCCGGGCGCCTCGGCGGCCGAGGTGGAGGCGGCGGCCCGGGCGGTCGGCGCGCACGACATGATCGTCCGGCTCTCGGACGGCTACGACCACGAGGTGGCCGGCCGCGGGCGCAACCTCTCGGCGGGCCAGCGCCAGCTGATCGCGCTGGCCCGGGCCGAGCTGGTCGACCCGGACATCCTGCTGCTCGACGAGGCCACGGCGGCGCTCGACCTGGCCACCGAGGCGGCCGTCAACCAGGCCGCGGACCGGCTCAGCGGCGGCCGGACCACCCTGGTCATCGCCCACCGCCTGACCACCGCCGAGCGTGCCGACCGGGTGGTCGTGCTGGACCACGGCCGGGTGGTCGAGGACGGCACGCACACCGAACTGCTCGCCCGGGGCGGCACCTACAGCCGGCTCTGGCAGGCGTTCATCGCCGACGGCCACCCGGCGGCCGAGGCCGTCGCCGCCGGATAGGGCGGCCCCGCACCCGGAGGCCCGCACGCGTGGCCCCGAACCCGGAGCCCGAACACTCCGAGCCGCCTGACGGTCCCTCCCGCGCGGACCGTCAGGCAGTCAGGCGGTGATCAGCGCGGCCAGCAGCTCCGAGGCGTCGATCCCGCGCGGCAGGTCGCTCACCTGCCCGTCCCCGACCTCGACCACCCGCCAGCCGGAGCCGTCCGCCCGGCTGGCGAGGTCGGTGGTCACGAAGCGGCAGCCGAGCCGGCGGACCAGCGCCGGGACGTCGGTGAGGTCGGGTTCGACGGCCCGGCGCGGGGCGTCCGGGTGCGGCCCGACCAGGACGGGCCGGCCGTCCAGCCACCACACCCGGGCCTCCACGGCCCGCCCGCCGCTCCCCGGCGCGCCGCCGTCCGCCCGCTCCGGCCCGGCCGCACCAGCCGTACAGGCCGCACCGCCCGTACGGCTCGCACCGTGCGCGCCGTTCGCGCCGACCGGTCCCGCCGCCGGGACGTCCGCGCCCTCGAACTCCTCGTACCGCCGCAGCACCACGCCGCCCGCCAGGAACTCGCCCTGTAGTTCGACGAACCGTCCGACCACCCGGCCGACGGCCGCCAGGTCGGCCAACTCGGGTACGTAGCAGGCCTCGTACCACTCGTGCTTGCGCGACTTCACGTAGTCCTTGACGATCGCCGGCCCGCGCCCGCCGAGCCGGGCCGCGGCCTCCGCCAGCTCCGCCGGCCCGGGCGCCACCGGTCCCTCGGACGGGATCCACGCGCTGGCCGGGGTCGCGCCCTCGAACACGCCGTACCAGCCGGGCAGTTCATGGGCGGCCGCGTACCCGGGCGCGCTGGTCAGCAGGGTGCCGCCGCGGGCGGTGAGCGCGGCGGCGAAGTGGGCGTACCGGGCGGAGGGCAGCATCCAACCCCGGTACCAGAGCGGGCCGCTGTCCCGCGGCACCCGCAGCACGGCCTCCTCGGCCCGCCCGGCGAGCAGCCCGTCGTGGTCGACCAGGTGCAGCTCGCCGCCCAACTCCCGCAGGGTCCTGGCCTCCCAGGCGAAGTGCGGGTCGGGCCGGCGCGGGTTGAGCGGATCGGCGGGGAAGATGATCGCGGGTGCGGGCATGGCCGTCAGGGTACGGCGGACCGGTGGGCCCGGCGCCCGCCACGACGGACCGGCCGGCTCGTGCACCCGACCGGAGTGCCGAAACCGCTCGACGGCCCCGGACGGTCGCTGGGAGAGTGACCCGATGCGAAATCTGCTGCGCCCCCGCAAACGCAGGCCGAGGCAGGCCGCCCGCACGGTGGTCCTGGACGGGAACGGCTCGGTCTTCCTGCTCCGTTCGGACAACGACGAGGTCGGCGTGCACTGGACCATGCCGGGAGGCGGCCTGGAACCGGGCGAGACCCCGTGGGACGGCGCCCGGCGCGAGCTGTGGGAGGAGACGGGCTGGAGCGACCTCGAACCCGGCCCGCTGCTCTGCACCTGGGAGCACGACTTCACCTGGCACGGCACCCCGGTCCGCCAGCACGAGCACATCTACCTCACCGGCGGCCCGCACCGCGGTCCGGTCGGCGACGTCAGCGCGGTGCACGCCGTCGACCGGATCCTGGACTGGCGCTGGTGGACCCCGGCCGACCTCGCCGACGAGAACGCCGACGCGCTCTGGCCGCCCGCGCTGCCGGAACTGCTGGACGCGGTCCGTACGGGCTGGGCCGTGGACGGGCGGCCGCCGGTGCCCGTCGACCTCGGGTACATCCCGAACGCCCCGGCCACCCGCTAGGCCCGCCGAGTCCGCCAGACCTGCTCGGCCCGCTTGGCCGGCCTGGCCGGCCAAGCCCGCCGGGCCCGCTCGGCCAGTCGCCGAACGGGCCCGGCGGAGCCGTCAGGTGCGCCCGCCGCGCCGGGGCCGCCCGGCCGGACCGGGTTCCCAGCCGTGCAGCTCCAGCTCCCGGTCGTGCAGTGCGGCGGGGTTCATCAGCACCGTCAGCTGGGCGCCGGCCAGCTGCTCGAGGTCGAGCCCGGTGGCGGACAGCAGCTGCTCGGTCGGCACCGAGACGGCGATGGCGGGCCGCCAGGAGGGCAGTACCACCAGGCAGGTGCCGCGGCCGACCCGGATCGGCTGGGCCGCCACGCGGACCGGTGCGCGCTCCTCCGGGCGGCCGAGGGCCTCGGCGGGCCCGGGGCTGCCGCCGATCAGGATGCCGAGCGGCGGTTCGGCCCACGAGACCGCTGCGGCGGACCCGACGGCACCGGTGTCGACAGCAGAAGGGGCGACAGCGCCGGCCCCATCCCCGATGCCGGTCCCGGCCCCGAACGACGGCGTCCGCGCCGCCACTTCCGCCGCATCGGCGGGTTCGCCCACCCGTCCGGTGGCCCCCGGCAGGGCCGGCCCGGTCGGGCCGGACGCGGCCGTCTCCCGTGCGGTCGCCTCCTGCCCTGTCCGGGAGGCCTGCGGGTGCATCCGGCGCAGGCGCCGGGAGGGTGACGGCCGCCGGGATCCCAGGATCCGCGGCTCCTCGTGCGCCGGGCGCTGCGCCGGGACGGACGGGCCGCCCTCCGCCGTTGCGGTGGCGGGCCCGAACCGGACGAACCCGTCCTCGGCCTCCGCGTCGAGGCCGAGCAGGGCCCGCACCTCCGCGACCGGTCGGCGGCACGCGGCCGCCAGCTCGGCGACGGAGCGGCCCTGGAAGTGCGCGGCCCGCAGCCGCTCGGCGAACGCCGCCCGCAGCCGTGCCGTGGTCGGATCATCGTCGTGCGGGTCGCCGTCCGTCCGGTCGCCGTCCGCCGGTCCGCCACCGGCCTCCGGAGCGGCCGCGGGCAGGACGGGCGGCGCCTCCGCGTCGTACCGGCTGCGCGGCTGCGGCACCGAGTCGGGGCGGGCCGTCGCCTCCGGGCTGCCGGGCGCGGCCGCACCGGGCTCGGTGGCGGTCGCGATCGAGCACATCGGTACGGGCGAGCCGGTCGGGTCGGTCGGGGCGGGCGGGGGCGAGGATCCGGCGCTGTCCCGGGGCGGGCCGGGCAGGGACGGGTCGGTTGCGGCGGGGTGGAGCGAGGTCATCTGCGGGCCCTTCGGGAAACGGTCCCGACGATCCTCCCGCACCACGCGATCAGCTCCAAGCGTCCAACCCGATGGTGTGCGCGATACCACCGCGACACCGCCGCGATACCACCACGGAATCACCCGGGGACCGTCGCGGGCCCACCCGGGGCCCACCCGGGGATCGCCCAAGACGGCGCCGGGCGGGCACTGTTGTCGTACGACCGGAACGCCGCCCCGTTCCGCCCGCCGACGCCGACCAGGCCCGGCCGGCCGGGTTCACTCCGGGCTCACACCCGGGCTCACCCGACGGACTCACCCGGCGGATTCACCTGCCTGGCTCAACTGCCGGGTGCGACAAAGCCCTTGAGGTCGTTGAGCACCACGTTCGCCGCCATGACGCCGAGCCCGAGGAACCAGGTCTCGTCCGAAACCGGCCGGGCCTGACCGGACTTGACCGCACCGAGCGTCTTCCAGAGCGCGCCGCCGAGCACCGCGTCCTGGTTGGTCGAGCTGGGGCTGCCGTACACGCCGTAGAAGATCCAGTCGGCGTCGGCCTTGTCGATCTGCTCCGGGCTGACCTCCACCGCGAGCTCCTTGACCTGCTCGATCGCGGGCTGCGGCAGCGGCACGTCGGTGAGGATGGTGCCGATGAAGGAGAGCTCCGCGTAGAGCCGGGTGCGGCCCGGCATGAAGCGCAGTGGCGTGATGGTGGGCCGCTTGTCGCCGAGCTTCGCGCCGATCGCCGCGGCGGCCGCCTGGTACGCGTCGAGCTGGGTCTTGGCCTCGGCCTCCAGGCCGAAGGCGCTCGCGTTGAGCAGGAAGTTCTGCTTCCACGGGTAGCCGGGGCGCAGCGAGAAGACGGTCGGCGCGATCTTGGAGAGCTGCGCGTACTGGTCCTGGGCGCGCAGCTGGCTGCCGAGGATCAGGTCCGGCTTGAGCGCGGCGATGGCCTCCAGGTTGAGGCTGTTGATGGTGCCGACGGCGGCGGGGCTGCCGGCCTTGTCCTTGAGGTAGGACGGCAGGGACTTGGAGCCGTCGGTGTACACGATGCCGACCGGCTGGATGCCGAGGGCGACGACGTTGTCGAGCTCGCCGGTGTCCAGCACCACGACCCGGGTGGGCCTGGCCGGGAGCACCGTCTCGCCCATCGCGTGCCTGAGGGTGCGCGGGTAGACGCCGGGGGCGGCGTCGGTGCCGAAGCCCTTCATCCTCTCGATCACGGCGGCGTAGTCGTCCCCGCCCTGCTTGACCGACTTCTGGTTCGGGGAGGAGCCGCCGCCGGCCGGGGTCGAACCGCTGCTGCCGCCCGATCCACCGGATCCGCCGGAGCTGCCGCAGGCGGTGAGCAGTCCGCCGAGGCCGAGCACCGCCCCGCCGGCGATCCCGGCGGTGAGGAACCGGCGACGGCCGGAGGTGCGGGGGGAGAGGACCGGGTCGTCGGAGGTGGGGGGCACGCGACGCTCCTTTCACGATCGAAATTAGGTTAGGCAAACCTATCCGACTCGGGGAGCGGTGGGGGGAGCGGCCCGTCCGGGCCGGGGGGCAAACCTGGTCGAACCTTGGCAAAAGGGAGAAATTTTCTTGGCCCAACTCCTTTGAAACAAAGGTACATGGGTTAACAAGCCGTAAATACATCCACCCGAACAGCCGTCACGAGAACGAATCGAAGCAAGTGGTTTAGATCACCAAGGGTTGGTCTACTCAACCTTCCATGCCCGCCTCTAGGGTGCGCTGGTGTTTGATCAGCAGCTCTCAGAGCACACGAGCAGCGGCCGGGCAATGGCGCCCGGCGCTCCGCAGGGTGCCCCGGTCAGTGGCATCAGTGGTGGGGTCCCCGTCGATCAGGGGACCGCTGGGGGAGCGGGGGACAAGGGTCTACGGGGCGGTTCCGTCGGCCTGCTGAGCAGTGTGGTGCTGGGCGTCTCGACGGTCGCCCCGGTCTACTGCCTGACCGCCACACTCGGCCCGACCGTCACCGCGGTCGGGGTGCAGATGCCGGCGGTGTTCCTGGCCGGCTTCCTGCCGATGCTGCTCGTCGCGTTCGCGTACAAGGAGCTGAACAAGGACTTCCCGGACTGCGGCACGTCCTTCACCTGGGGCGTCCGGGCCTTCGGTCCCCGGGTCGGCTGGATGGCCGGGTGGGGCCTGACGGTGGCGACCATCATCGTGCTCTCCAACCTGGCCGGGGTCGCGACCGACTTCCTGTACCTGATGCTCGGGGAGATGACCGGCAGCAGCTGGGTCACCGAACTCGACCAGAACAAGGCCGTCCACCTGCTCACCGTGGTCCTGCTGATCGCCGGCGCCACCGCGATGAGCTACCGGGGGATGACCGCGACCAAGTGGTTCCAGTACAGCCTGGTCGGCCTCCAGCTGGCCGTGCTGCTGCTCTTCTCCGTCATCGCCATCGGGAAGGCCGCCTCGGGCGACCTGCCCGACTCGATCGGCTTCTCCTTCTCCTGGCTCAACCCGCTCGAGGTCAGCTCGTTCAGCGCGTTCACCGCCGGGCTGTCGCTGTCGATCTTCATGTACTGGGGCTGGGACACCTGCCTGACCATGAACGAGGAGACCCAGGGCAGCGCCAAGACCCCCGGCCGCGCCGCGATGATCTCGATGGTCACCCTGGTCGGCTCGTACCTGCTGGTCGCGATCGCCTCCCAGATGTTCGCGGGCGTCGGCAGCACCGGCAACGGCCTCGGCAACCCGGCCACCGCCGACAACGTCTTCTCCGCGCTGGCCCGTCCGGTGCTCGGCTCGCCGTGGAGCATCCTGCTCTTCCTGGCCGTCGTCGCCAGCGCCGCCGCCAGCCTGCAGACCACCTTCATCCCGGTGGCCCGCACCCTGCTCGCGATGAGCGCCTACCGCGCCGTGCCGCCGCGCTTCGGCGCCGTCCACCCGCGCTTCCGCACCCCCGGCTACGCCACCGTCGCGGCGGGCATCGCCACCGCGGTCTTCTACGTCGGGATGAGCCTGATCAGCGAGAACGTGGTCCAGGACACCATCCTGGCGCTCGGTCTGATGATCTGCTTCTACTACGCGCTGACCGCCTTCGCCTGCGTCTGGTACTTCCGCCGTTCGCTGCGCACCGGTGTCCGCGCGCTGCTGCTCAAGGGCGTCGCCCCGTTCGTCGGCGGCGTGCTGCTCACCGCGGTCTTCCTCCAGACCCTCACCGACGCCTGGGCCCCCGACTACGGCAGCGGTTCGGTCTTCGGCATCGGCTCGGTCTTCGTGATCGGCGTCGGCATCCTGCTGCTCGGCGCGGGCCTGATGACCTGGTACGGCTTCATCCGGCCGGAGTTCTTCCGCGGCGAGACGCTGCACAAGGACACCCCGGCACTGGTCGTGGAGGACTGACTGCCGCTACCGTGGGGCGCATGAAGCGCTTCATCGGCCTGTGCTGGTGGCCGTCCTAGGACGGCCACACCACTCGCCTGAGCAGGGCCGTCCGGGATGGACGGCCCTGCTGCGTTTTCCGTAGGACGGGCCCCTCGCCCCGGACGGCCGCCACCACCGCCGTACCGAGGAGACACCTTGACCACCGTCCCCGCCACCGTCCCCGCCACTGCCGGTCCCGCCGCTGCTGCGGCCACCGCCGTCGCCGCCGCGTCCGTCCTGTCCGACGCCCCGGCAGCCCACCGCGTCCTCACCGGGGATCGCCCCACCGGACCGCTCCACCTCGGCCACTACTTCGGCACCCTGCGCAACCGGGTCCGGCTCCAGGACCAGGGCGTCGAGATGTTCGTCGTGGTCGCCGACTACCAGGTCATCACCGACCGCGACCTCGCCGACCGGCTCGCCGAGCACACCGAGAACCTCGTCCTCGACTACCTCGCCGCCGGCCTCGACCCCGAGCGGGCGACGATCTTCCCGCACAGCGCCGTCCCCGCCCTCAACCAGCTGCTGCTCCCCTTCCTCAGCCTGGTCAGCGTCGCAGAGCTGGGCCGCAACCCCACCGTCAAGGACGAGATCACCCACTCCCGGCAGTCCGCCGTCAGCGGGCTGATGTTCACCTACCCCGTCCACCAGGCCGCCGACATCCTCTTCTGCAAGGCCGACCTGGTCCCGGTCGGCCAGGACCAGCTGCCCCATCTCGAAGTCGCCCGCACCGTCGCCCGCCGCTTCAACGAGCGCTACCCGCACGCCGACGGCAGCGCCGTGTTCCCCCGCCCGCAGGCCCTGCTCTCCGAAGCCCCGATGCTGCTCGGCACCGACGGCGGAAAGATGAGCAAGAGCCGGGGCAACGCCGTCGCCCTCGGCGCCACCGAGGACGAGACCGCCCGGATCATCCGCGGCGCCAGGACCGACGCCGACCGCCGGATCGGCTACGACCCGGTCGACCGGCCCGAGGTCTCCAGCCTCGTCCTGCTCGCCGCCCTCTGCCAGGACCGGGCCCCCGAGGCCGTCGCCGAGGAGATCGGCGACGGCGGCGCCGCCGCGCTCAAGCGCACCGTCACGGAGTCCGTCAACGAGTTCCTCCGCCCGCTGCGCGCCCGCCGCGCCGAACTCGCCGCCGACCGGGGCCACCTGCGGCAGGTCCTGCGCGACGGCGCCGAGCGGGCCAACGCCGTCGCCGACGCCACCCTCGCCGAGGTGCGGGAGGTGATGGGGGCGGCGATCTGAAGAGCCCTCACGTCGGCCGGCGGACATCGGCCGGTCGGCACGGGGCATATCGTCACCGGGCGGTCGCGGCCACGGCGCGACCGCCCGAACCCCGCTTCCGCGTCCGAAAGGTGGCCCGGCCCATGGACCAGCACCCGACCACACCCGGCCAGGGGCTGACCCGCCCGCCGCACCTGCGCCCCGGCGACCACGTCGCCGTCGTCGCCCCCAGCGGTCCCGTCGACGCCGAACGTCTCACCGCCGGGTGCGCGATCCTCCGCTCCTGGGGGCTCCGCGTGACCGTCGCCCCGCACGTCCTCGACACCCACCCCACCCTCGGCTACCTGGCCGGCACCGACGCCGACCGCGCCGCCGACCTCCAGACCGCCTGGCTCGACCCCGCCGTCGACGCCGTCATCTGCGCCCGCGGCGGGTACGGCGTGCACCGCATCGTCGACCTGCTCGACTGGACCGCGATGCGCGCCGCCGCCCCCAAGCCCTTCATCGGCTTCAGCGACGTCAGCTCCCTGCACGAGGCCTTCGCCCGGCGGCTCGGCCTCGCCACCCTGTACGGACCGCTGGCCGCCGGCGCCTCCTTCGTCTCCGACGGCCCGACCGCCGAGCACCTGCGCCGCACCCTCTTCGACCCCGCCGCCGTCACCGTCCTCACCTCACCCACCGCCGCCCCGCTCGTCCCCGGCCGCGCCCGCGGCGTCACGGCCGGCGGCTGCCTCCACGTCCTCACCGCCGAGCGCGGCACGCCCGCCGCCCGTCCCTCGTACGAGGGCGCCGTCCTGCTGCTCGAAGACGTGAACGAGCACCCCTACCAACTCGACCGGCTGCTGACCCAGCTCCTGCGCTCCGGAGCCCTCGGCGGCGTGGCCGGCCTGGCCCTCGGCTCCTGGGAGGGCTGCGGACGGCCCCAGCGGGTCCGGGACGTGATGCTCGACCGGCTCGGCGGGCTCGGCGTCCCCGTGCTCTGGGAACTGGGCTTCGGCCACTGCCCCTCCACCCTCACCGTCCCGCTCGGCGTGCCCGCCCTGCTCGACGCCGACGCCGGCACCCTCACCCTGGACCTGCCCGCCCTCGCCGACCGCTGAGCAAAGAGGTGCACTGAGCAAAGAGGCGCACTGAACAGGAGGCGCGCGCTGAGTAGGGTGCGGCCATGAACGAGGACCGCCTCACCGCCCTTGCCCTCGGCTTCCTCCGAGGCCCGGGCAGCAACGCCCGTACGATCCTCGGACTTGCCGGCCCGCCCGGCGCCGGCAAGTCCACCCTGGCCCGCCATCTGGTCGCCGAGGTCGAGCGGGCCGAAGGCCCCGGCACCGCCGCCTACGTCCCGCTCGACGGCTTCCACCTCTCCGGCGCCCAGCTCGACCGCCTCGGCCTGACCCACCGCAAGGGCGCCCCGGCGACCTTCGACGCCCACGGCTACGTCGCCCTGCTGCGCCGGATCGCCGGCGACCGGTTCCAGGACATCTACGTCCCGGACTTCGACCGCACCCTGGACGAGCCGGTCGCCGCCCGCCACGTGGTCCGCCCGCGGACCCGGCTCGTCATCACCGAGGGCAACTACCTCGCCTCCGCCGAAACCCCCTGGCCCGACGCCCGCCGCCTGCTGCACGAGCTCTGGTACGTCCACGCCGAGGACGAGGTCCGCGAGGAGCGCCTGCTCCGGCGGCACCGCGACGGCGGCCGTGACGAGGCCACCGCCCGCCACTGGGTCACCGGCAACGACCACCCCAACGGCGAGTACGTGAAGCCGGGCCGGGCGCTCTGCACCCGCACCGTCTCCGGGACGGGTTTGCCTCCGACGCCGGACAGGGGTAGTGTTTCCTAGTCGCTCGGCAGGGAGCACCGGACACGCGTCTGCGCGGACGGTCCCGGAGCGGCCAATCCTCTGAAACACCACTTCCGGTTCGTGCCGGTCGTTTGCGCTTTTCGGCGCTGTGACCTGGTGCTTATTCGGCGTGCTCGTTTTATCGGGTTGCGGTCGGATTCGCTTTTCGGAGCGGGGATCGGCTAGAGTTTGAAACGTCGGACAGGGCGTCAAACCCCGGAAGACACCGGCGAGTTGGA
>NZ_JBHJSJ010000070.1:0-41718 GCF_042268845.1 Kitasatospora sp. NPDC056273
GGCTGCGCCCGCTCGGCCGACAGCCCGGGGCCTCGGCCAGGCTGCGCCGGGGGATCACCCGGGCGCTGGCGGAGCGCCCGGACCGGTGAGCGCGGGCGGGACCGATCCGGGCGCCGCGCCGCCCGCCGCCGCCCGCGACCAGCGACCGGCGAGGACGGTGCCGACGATCAGCTGGAGCTGGTGGTAGAGCATCAGCGGCAGCACCATCAGCCCGGCTTGCGCTCCGAACAGGACGGTGGCCATCGGCAGGCCGTTGGCCAGGCTCTTCTGCGAACCGCAGAGCACCGCCGCCACGGTGGCCGACCGATCGAGCCCCAGCAGCCGGGCACCGAGCCCGGTGGCCGCCAGGGCGGCGGCGAGCAGGGCGAGCAGCACCGCGAGGAGCCCGAGCAGTGCCAGCGGGGTGGCCAGGCCCCAGATGCCCTGGGACACCGCCGCGCTGAACGCCGTGTAGACGACCAGCAGGATCGAGCCGCGATCCACCGGCGTGAGCACCCGTTTGTGCCGGGACAGCGGACCGCCGAGCCACGGCCGCAGCACCTGCCCGAGCAGGAAGGGCGCGAGCAGCTGCAGCCCGATCCGCAGCAGCCCGTCGGCGGACAGCTCGGTGTGCGAACCCAGCAGCCAGGCCGCCAGCACCGGCGTCAGCACCAGGCCCGCCAGGCTGGAGTAGGTGCCGGCACAGATCGCCGCCGGGACGTTGCCCCCGGCGGCGCCGGTGAGCGCCACCGAGGACTGCACCGTCGAGGGCACCAGACAGAGGAACAGCACCCCGGTCTGCAACGGCCCGGTGAGCGGGACGGGCGTGAGCAGCGCGGTGGCCACGCCGAGCAGCGGGAAGAGGACGAAGGTGGTGGCCACCACCAGCCCGTGCAGCCGCAGGTGGCGCAGCCCGGCCAGGGCCTCGCGGGTGGAGAGCCGGGCGCCGTAGAGGAAGAACAGCAGTGCCACTGCGAGGTCGCAGGCCACTTCGGCGACCCGTGCCGAGGCGCCGGAGACCGGGAACAGCGCGGCCAGCCCGACCGTCCCGGCCAGCGCCGCCATGTACGGGTCCAGCCAGCGCGGCAGCAGTCTTCGGGAGCGGGGCCCGGAGCCGCGTCGCGTCCGCGCCCGTACCTCCAGCGCCTTTGCCCCGCGGGGCCGCTCCCCGCGCGCCCGGAGCCCTGGTGGCTGCTCCGGGCGCGCCAGGCCGTCGGTCACGGGCCGCCTCCCGTCACCGGGCGGAGGGCGGGCCCGGAGGAGGAACCCGGGCCGAGCAGGCCGCCCACCAGCGAGCCGGCGCCGTCGTGGTCGCTGCCCGCGGAGCCGCTGCCGTTCTGGAGGTTGGCCGTACGGTCGATCTCGAGCCAGGAGTCGGCGTTCGAGTTGTCCACGACCGTGATCAGCCCGCCGCCGGCGGCCGCGGGCGCCGCGGCCCCCGCGAGCAGGGCGCAGGCCCCGGCCAGCCCCAGCGCGGTGGCCCGCAGGGCGGCGGCCGCCGAGGGCTGGGCCGACGAGGGCAGGACGGGCGAGGGCCGGGCCGGCCTGAGCTGCCCGGCCCTCATGCCGTCACCGCCATCAGCCCCCTGGGGCGCGCGATGTTCCGCTCCAGCAGCTCGGTCGACTCCCGCACGCCGACCTGCTCACGCCCCCCGGACGGGGTGGGCAGCCGTCCGTCGGCGCTCTTCAGCTCGGACAGGGCGTCGTCCATCGCCCGGTGCGCGGCGAACAGGCACGGGGTGCTGTAGATGGCCACGTCCACCCCCAGGGCCGACAGCTCCGAGAGCGACAGCCGGGGCGACTTGCCGCCCGCGATCTGGTTGAACAGCAGCGGCTTGTCGCCGACCACCCGGCGGATCCGGCGGATCCACTCCTCGCTGCGCACGCCGTCCACGAGCACCACATCGGCGTCGGTGGCGGCGAGCGCCCGGGCCCGGCGCAGGATGTCGGCCTCCTCGGTGGCGTCGGTGCGCGCGACCACCACCAAGTCCGTCCGGTTGGCGAGGACGAGCTCCAGCTTCTCCAGGTACTCCTCCAGCGGGAGCACCAGCTTGCCGTCCGCGTGCCCGCAGCGGCGCGGCCGCTTCTGGTCCTCCAGGATCACGCCCGACGCGCCGATCCGTTCGAGCTTGCGCACGACGTGGCAGGCCACCTCCGGATCGACGTAGCCGTCGTCGATGTCGACCAGCAGGTGGTGCCGGGGAAAGGCTCCGCGCAGCCGTTCGACGAAGCCCACCATGTCGGGCCAGGCGATGAAACCGATGTCCGGCAGCCCGTAGTAGGAGGCCGCGAAGCCGAAGCCGGAGACGAACATGCCGTCGTAGTGCTCGGCCGCGATGGAGGCCGAGTACATGTCGTAGACGCCGATCAGCGGCGTCGCCCCCGGGCCCGCGATCTCCGCGCGCAGCCGCTGCCCGGGGCTGTCCGTTGCCGTGTTTCCGTGGAACAAGGTCTTCTCCTCACTGGGGATGACTTTGCCTGAACTTGGTGCTTACCAGACCGAACTGAGGTGTCATCACTATGCGCTCTTTAAGGTTCCGTGGGCAAATCTTTAAGTGAGATTCACTCGCGAGAGTGAAGAAATGTCGAAGATATGGAAGATGCTGATATGCATATCGGCTAAATGATGTGACGCTTCAGCAAGGTGGTCGGGGTCGGCGCCCCGGAGGCAGGGCTGTCGGAGTCGACTGCCGTCACGTGAATCGCCGGGCGGGCGGTTCTCAGGCCCGGTCGACCATTTTGCCCGTCATGAGCTGCCCTTTCAGCAAGGTGCGTACCCCGCCGCCGACGCTTGCGAATATGCCCCCATCGGCATTCCTGCGGACTTCCACCCGCAATCTGGAGAAGCCGAGTTCGGTGGTGCCCTGGACGATGTCGAACACCAGGGGCTTGTCGATCGGCCCCGTGTGCGCCAGCCATCCGGCCGTCGCCAGTGCGGCCGAGCCTGTGGCGGGGTCTTCCGCGCAAACCGGCTCGGGAACGAAGACCCGAGCGCGGACTTCGGGCAGTTGCGGAACGAACACTGCCACCCCGAAGACGCCGGCCAGTCCGGGCACCCTCTCGGCGAGCGCCGCAACCCTGTGCGGCAGGGCCTCGGCCGACTCCAGATCGGCGGCGCTCACCGGGAGGCAGGCGAACCCGAGCCCGGCCGATGCCAATCTCACGGGCCCCACTGCCGCGTCCGGAGCGAGCCCAACCGCTTCGCATACGAGATCCGGAACGACGGGCGGACCCACCTGGCAGGCCCGTTCCTCCAGTACCGCACTTTCCCCTGTCGGCCCCACCTGCGCGTGAACGATTCCGCCTCGAGTGCGCAGCGCCACCCGGCCGGGCTGGGCCAGGCCCTGCCGCACCGCCACTGCGGCTGCTCCCACGAGTGGATGACCTGCGAAGTCCAGCTCGACGTAGGGGGTGAAGATTCGCACCTCCACCTCTCCTCCGTCACCCCGGCGCAGGAAGACGGTTTCCGGCATGGCCAGGCGGGCCGCCAGGCGTTGCATCAGCGCATCGTCACATGCGGCAGCGCACGTGACCACTCCGAGTGGCCCTCCGGTCAGCGGCTCATTCCCGAATACTTCGACCAGTTCGAATTTCATGCACCCGTCATCGCCGGAGAAGGTCGAGTTGTCGCTCGCGAGTGTGGGGAGCGCAGGGGTGCCGGCGGAGTGGGTCGTCATCGCGGTTCTCTCTTCGAGTGGCTCTGCTGTCGTCGGCTGGGCTGTCGTCCGTGGCTGCCGGGGTCGACATTGAGCATGGTGATCATCGGGCCGGCGGGGTCGGTTCGTGGAGGACGGCCGAGGCGAGTGCCGAGTCCGGGGCGCCCAGGTCTGCACGCGCGGATCCGTGCGTGCGTCAGGGCTCCTCATGGATTGGACGTTATATCCAGCCTGGACTAAGTGTCCACCAGGGGTGCCTTCTCGCGAACGGTCCGGTGCGAGAGCAAGGTCGATCACGGGGTGCCGGACCCCTGCCGGCAAGCCCCTCCGAAGTGCGCCGACCGACCCGGACCCGCCGAGCGCGGACGTCCGCACCGCCCACTCCGCGCGTCAACCCTCGAAGGGCTCGACAGCGCGGCCCGCAAGGGCAAGGACAGCGGCGGACCGCCCGTCATCACCGACCTCATGGTGCACACCGTCCTGCGGCGCCGCGCGGGCGGCGGTCGGTCGAACAGATCCAGCCCGGCCTGATCATCCCCGCAGGCAAGCGGAAGGGGCGGAACCCCTCCGTCGCGAGCATCTACCGGGCGCCGGCCGAGCACGCCAAGTGCGAGGTGTGCCCCGAGGCCGTCGAACAGGCCCACATCGACTTCGCCGTCCTTCAGGTCGGCCAAGTCCCCGGTGCCCGCCTGGCTGTCCCGGGCCGAGTGCCGCTCTGACCGCAGAGCACTGTCTCTCGCTTCGCCGTGGCTTCGGGGGAGCAGGGCCGTGTACGGGGCGAAGCCGGCGCCGGGGCCCGGCCGGTGAGGAGTGGGCCCCGGCGCGTGAGGGGTCAGGCGCGCGGGAGCGGGGGAGCGGCGCGGCGTTCGCGCAGTGTCCGGAGCATCCGGCGGGTGGCCTTGGTCGCGACCGGGGGCAGGAGCTCCAGGGCGAGCCGCCGTGAGGTGGAGCGCTGGATCGGGCCCTTGACCTGGTAGTTGAGGCGCATCACCCGGGCGCCGGCGATGGTGTCCTCGTCGACGGTGTACCCCTCGGCCGGCCAGTCGCGCTCCCGCAGGACGGCCTGGGCGGCCGCCGCGTCGCCCCAGGTGCCGTAGAACTTCATCGGGGTGAGCAGGACCGGCCGCAGTCCGCCGGTGAAGACCGCCTCCCAGACCGCGGCGGAGACGCCCGGGGTGTGCTCGGAGCGGTAGTCGTCCAGGGCGACCACGCCGTTCTCGCCGAGCGCGGCCCGGGCCACCGCGATGTCCCCGGCGACGTGCTCGTAGAGGTGGGAGGCGTCGACGTGGACGAAGCGGCAGCTGTCCGCCCGGACGCGGCCGTCGGCCAGCACCGAGGTCGGGGCCTGCACTATCTCGGGCAGCTCGCCGTGGAAGGCGAGGTAGTTGGCCTCGAAGGCGCTGCGGGTGAGGGTCTTGCGGTAGGACATGTTCATCTCGGCGGCGTTGTCGGCGTCGCCCGCCTCGGAGTCGAACAGGTCGCAGACCGTCAGCCGCTCACCCGGCTGCAGGTGGTCGCCGAGCAGGACGGCGCTGCGGCCGAGGTAGCTGCCGAGCTCCAGGATGTCGCCGGTGACGCCGGCCGCGGTCTGGGCGGACAGCAGGTGGCTGAAGGCGGCCCGGTCGAGGCTGAAGAACCAGCCGGGAATGTCGTCCCGCTTCAGCGGCGCGGAGTGGACTGCGGCCTCGACCGCGGTCTCGGACATGGGCACGGCGGCCTCCAGGGGGACGGCGGGGCGCGGTGGCGGGTCACGCCCGCGGAGGGGGACGCCGAGGACGTGAGGCGGATCATCATAGCGACGCCGGGGTGGGGGAGAGCCAGATGCGGAACGGCCTAAATCCGGCTCTTCGCTCTGCCGTTCGGCAGCGGTTCACGCCTTCGTTTTCGCTCCCGAATCGCCTGGTCGGCCTGGGCCCTCTCTTTCGGATCATGCCGGGCGCACGACGCCGGAGCACGCACCTCGCCGCGTTGTCGTCGGTCGCCGATGCTCCGCATGGACTCCCTCCTCCGCCTTGCGATGCACGCACTCCGACGCCGCACGCTGATCCGACGTGATCCGAAAGAGAGGACCTAGCCTTCCGAGAGCTCCGCCCCACCCGGCCGTTCCAGCTCCGCGATGGTCTCGGACAGCCAGGCCCGCTCGGCCGCCGTGGAGGCCCGGGCGACGAGCAGCATCCCGCGCCGGAAGGGGTTCGGCTCGCGCTCGGCGGTCACCGGCTGCCCCGTCCCGTCGTAGAAGAAGCTGCTCGGAGCGTCCAGGAAGGCCAGTCGGCGGCGGAGCACGGCGGCCTGCCGGGGCGGGTCGGCGAGATGGTGCAGGAACGTGGTGACGGTGAAGAATCGGATCTGGTCGGTGATCTCGGCCTGCTCCGGGTCGGCCAGGCGGCGCAGCAGTTCGGCCCGCCCCCGCGCCGTCAGCTCCAGCGTCTGCCGCGGTGCGGCGCCGCTGCCCGGTTCGGTGCGGCGGTGCAGCAGTCCGGCCTTCTCCAGCCGGGCGATGGCGGGGTAGAGCGCGCCGTCGCTCACCGGTCGGACATGACCGGTCAGTCCGGTGATCCGGGACTTGAGCTCGTAGCCGTGAAGCGGCTGGTCGTACAGGAAACCGAGGATCGCGAGCGTCAACACGGCTGGAGCCCTTCGGTCGGAGTGCGCCCTGTGGAGTCGTCATGTTACCTCTTGTCGATGTGCCTCGAAACGATGTATCTCTATTCGAGGCAGGTCGAGAGGGCCGCAGCCGATCGAGGAGAGCCGAGGCGGGCCGGGGCCCGCCCGGTCACGTACGAGCACCACAGGGGAAGGGGAAAGGGCATGCGCGGCCAGTTGCGCCGACTCACGGCATTGGCGGTACCCGTCTACGCGGAGCTGCTGTCCGGGGTGATCGCCTCGGTGATCGGGGCCCTCTGGGTGGCCGGTCTCGGCGGGGCCGCGGTCGCCGCCGTCACCCTGGCCGGCACCGTCGAGAACCTGCTGCTCGGCCTGGTCCTGGTGGTCGCCTCCGGCACCAGCGTCAGGCTCTCCCACGCCCTCGGTGCCGGCGACCACGCCGAAGCCGCCCGGACCACCCGCGCGGCCTGGCGGCTCTGTGCCGCTGTCAGCGCGGCGCTCGCCGTCCCCGGCTTCCTGCTGCGCGACCGCCTGGCAGGCGCCTTCCTGGACGGCGAAGCCGCCGAGCAGGCCGCCGGTTACCTCGCCGTCGCGTTCCCGGCCTTCGCGCTCTTCGTCGGCCAGCGCGTCGCCGACGAGCTGTTCAAGGGCGCGGGCGACACCCGCACCCCGATGCGGATCGCCCTGCTCTCCAACGCGCTGCTGCTCCTCCTCGACCCCCTGCTGATCCTCGGCCCGGGGCCGCTGCCCGCCCTCGGCGTGCCGGGCGCCGCCCTGGCCCTGGTCCTCTCCCGGGCGATCGCCCTCGCCGTCACCCTGCGAGTGCGGCGACGGCGGCGACTACGGAAGCCGGTGAGACGCGAGGAACCGCAGCCGCAGGACCCCGGCGGCACCGGGGGAGCGGGCGCGGCGGCGGTACGGATCCTGCGCGCGGGCGCACCGTTCGGTCTGGACTTCACCGCCCGGATGGCCGTCGGAACCGCCCAACTCGGACTGGTCGCGGGCTTCGGCGTCGCGGCGGTGGCCGGCTACGGCCTCGGCTACCGCGTCCTGCTCGTCGCCACCATGGCCTTCTACGCGCTGCGCCAGGCCGCCGCGATCGAGGCGGCACGGCTGACCGGCGCGGGAGAGGTCGCCGCGCTGCACACCCTGCGCCGCGCCACCGGACGCCTCGCCGCGCTGCTCGGTGGGGTGGCGGCGCTGCTCGCCGTCACGCTCGCCGTGCCGCTGACCGCGCTCTTCACCGAGGACCGGGCAGTGGCCGCGCAGTCCGTCGGCTTCCTGCGCTCGGCGGCCCTCTACCTGCTGCCGTACGCGCTGGTGGTGGCGGTCGGCGGAGTGCACCAGGCGGCGGGCGCCGGGCGCCCGCTGGTGATCTCCGTCCTGCTCGGTCTCGCGGCCCAACTCGCCGCCTCGGCGGCCCTGTCCGGGCCGCTGGGGGTGTCGGGGGTGTGGCTCGGGCCTGCGGTGGGCGCGGCCGTGCAGCTCGCGCTGCTCGCCACACTGACACGGTCGCGGAGTCCGCGCGGGACTGTCGGTGGTGTGTGCCAGGGTGGGGGCCATGGCACACACCCCGGACGGGCGGCCGATCCCGCCCCCGCACACCGATGAACGCACCACGCTGGAGAACTGGTTGGACTTCCAGCGGGCCACGCTCGCCCGGAAGGCCGACGGCCTCGACGACCACCAGGTGCGGCTGGCGTCCGTCCCACCGTCCACGATGACCCTGCTGGGCCTGGTTCAGCACCTCGCCGAGGTCGAACGCACCTGGTATCAGCGGGTGTTCGCCGGGCAGGACGTCCCGCCGGTGTACGGCGCGGACAACGCCGACGGCTACGGGCTGGCCCCGGAGCGCGGGATGGCCGAGGCGCTGCGGGACTGGCAGACGGAGGTCGACCGGGGCCGGGAGCTGACCGCGGACAAGCCGCTGGAGGCGGCCGGCCCGCTCTCCCCGCAGGTCGCCGCGGTGATCGGCGCGGACAGCGTCTCGCTGCGCTGGATCCTGGTGCACCTGATCGAGGAGTACGCCCGCCACAACGGCCACGCCGACCTGCTCCGGGAGTCCGTCGACGGCGCCACCGGGGTGTGAACCAAACCGGGGTCTGACGGCACGGGCGTTGCTCAGCGCCGGCCGGCGGACTCCGGCCGCGCGCCCGACGCCGGACCGGCGGCCCGGCCGGCAGCCCCACCGGCCGTCGGTCCGGCCGCCCGTCCGGGCAGCCGCGCGGCGAGCAGCGTCCCCGCGGCCTGACGTCCTCCCGGAGTGAATGCAGCGGACGGGCGGAGGTGAGTCCCCGGAAAGGTCGAGGACCTTGTCGCGGGGTTCATGGCGCCGCTGTCCGCGTCGCTATCTCGGCGACGCGGGCGCGCCGAGTTCGGCGGGTGTGGTGCGGCGGCGCCCGAACGGCCAGACCCGGAGGCGTCGTTGTCTCGGAGCGTTGTCTGCTTGCCGAAGCTCGGCGTATCGGATGAGCGACTCCGGACTCGCCGTGCGGACCCAGACCGGGGCGCCGATCAGGATGCGCTCCGTGCCGACCAGCCCCTCATCGTGGAAGGTCCAGCGCCCGGGGTCGAGGACGATGTCCTCGTAGATCACGGCGAACCACTCGCAGCGGTCTGCGGAGCCGAGGGTGAACCCACGAGTCCAGGGGCGGCCTGCGTGCTCTTCATCGGGGCGTGAACTTCCCTGGTACAGGGCGATCTTCAGCGCTTCGACGGCCAGAGCCTGCGAGTCGCCCCAGAAGGACTCCGGATCAGCGCGTCGGGCCTCCAGCAGGTTCGACACCGCGAACCACGCCGACGAGGACCATCCGCTCTCCGGCGCGTCGGACGCTCTGAAGTGGGGCGTGTTGTCGAGGCTGCCGAACAGGACCAGGTCGACTCGCTGCCCGCTGGAACTGTGGGTCCGCGTGTGAAGCAGTAGACCCTTGTCCCGGGCAGGCCCGCCGATGAAGCGCGCGAACTCGACTCGGCCGACGCCTTCGGCGAACTGGGCGGGCGGCGGCGAGTCGAAGGTCACCGCTGTCTGCGGGCCCAAGGCCTTGCGGATGCGGATCGCCATCTCCCGGCGGTCCGGCTCCTTGGCCGGCGGAGCCGCCGACACCTGCGGTACAGGGGCACCACCGATCGATGACGGCATGCCAACCGAGGTCAGCGTCCACTTCCCGAGCGAGATCCCGTTGTCGCCGGCCAGACCGCGCACCTGTCGGTCGGACCAGTACAGGAACCTGCCGACGTCATCCTGGCGAGCCACCGGAACTCCTTCTTGTGCTGCGCGAGGCCTCCGTGTCGCGCAGTGCGTTGGCGGGAGCGGCGGATTCGAGTCGAGCTGCAGGCCTCCCCGCTCCCGGGACGGTACCAGGAGGGCAGGGCCCTGCGGCCCAGTATCCGGGGCGGCCATCCGCAACAAGGGCGCTGAGTGTGGCTGTGTCACCGGTCTGCGGCCGACCCGGCTGTGCTGCCGAGCCTTGCGCACCCAAGTGATCATGAAAGTGCCGTTCCCCGAGCGCGTTTGAACGGGTCGGACGGGACGGCTCCGGTGATGCTCGCGGCCAGGACGAGCCCCCGGTGGTGCCGTGGCGGGTTCACCGGGCGGAGGGCCGAGGTGGGCGTCCAGTGTGGCGTGCAGCAGTGGCTCGACGGAGTCGTCGCCGGTGATGAGGCGCAGGCTGCCCCAGGTGCGCAGTTGGGCGAGGCCGTGCAGGTTGGACCAGAGGGCGGCGGTGGCGGCGGCCGGATCGTCGGACTGAGGGTGCACCTCGGTGACCAGGCCGACGAAGGTGAGGAACAGCGGCAGGGTGGTGCGGCGGAGTTCGATGCCGCTGCCCTCCAGCAGGTCGTGACGGAACATCAGCTTGACCATGCCGGGGTTGGCGGCCGCGAAGCCGAGGTAGGCGCGGGCGAGCGCGTCGAGGCGGCCAGTTGCGTGTGGACAGTGTCTACTCGCGGCCGCACCGATGCCCGGGCAGAATCGATCGCGTGACCGATCACGTGGACGAAGGCGGCGAGCCGGCCTGCTGGTTGGACCGGGTGTGCCCGGAGTGCGGACGACTGCGCGAGCGGACCGGCCCGGGCCCCTGCGAGAACTGCGGCGCGGACGGCGCGGACGGCACGGACGGCGCGGACGCGCAGGGCGACGGGTCAGGCGACTGAGACCGACCCCGGCCCGGCCGGGGTCAGCCGGGCCGGCGCCCCGCGGAGCCGCCGCTACTGGGGCGGCTGGTCGCGGAACTGGTTCTTGAGCTGCTCCTGGGCGGCGTCGACCTGCCCGCTGTACTTGCCCTCGGTGCGCTGGTCGACGGCGTCGCCCGCCTTGTCGACGGCCTTGTCGGCCTGGTCCTCGTGGCCCTTCAGCAGGCTCTTGAGCTTATCCATCATGGACATCTGGTCACACTCCTGGATGAGACGCCCCCACCCCTCCAATATCGCCGCGTGCGCTGCGGTCCGCATCCCGCAAGGTGTGCGTAAAGGCTTGGCAACGGGATTCCGATCATGTCCAATCATGACCCTCACGGCCCGTCGGAAGGAGTCGCCCTGATGCTGCGCACCCGTCGCTCCACCTCGCCGCTCGACCGTTCCACCCCGCTCGACCGTTCCACCCCGTACGACCGTTCCACCTCCCCAGGACGCCCGCGAACCGCCGTCACCCGGCGGAGTGCGGGCGCCGCCCTGACCGTCGCCGCCCTGATCGCCCCGCTGCTGCTGGCCGGCGCCGGCAGCGCCTCGGCCGACCCGGACCCGGCGCGCAAGGGCGCCAAGCTGGCCTCCCGGCTGGTCGAGGCGAGCAGCGCCCGGGACGCCCGGGCCACGCTGGCCGCGCTCCAGCTGATCGCGGACCGCAACGGCGGTACCCGGCCGGCCGGTTCGAAGGGGCACGACCAGTCCGCGCAGTACGTCTACGAGCAGGCGCGGCGGGCCGGACTCAACGTGTCCAAGCAGGAGTTCGTCTACACCTACTTCGAGGCCCGCTCCGAGCACCTCGACGTGGTCTCCCCGAAGGCCGAGTCGGTGCCGGTGATCGCCATGACGTACTCGGTGAGCGGTCCGGAGGCGGGCCTGACCGCGGACCTGGCGGTCGCTCCGGTCGGCGCCACCACCGGCTGCACGCCCGCCGACTACCCGGCGGGCGCCTTCACCGGCAAGATCGCCCTGATCCGGCGCGGCGGGTGCAGTTTCGCCGAGAAGCAGGCCGCCGCGGCCGGCGCGGGGGCGGCCGGGGCGATCATCTACAACAACACCGAGGGCAGCCTCAACGGGACGCTCAGCGAGCCGACGGCGGGGAGGATCCCGACCGGCGGGATCACCGAGGCCGCGGGCGAGGCGCTGGCCGCCCAGGCCGCCGCCGGGCCCGTCCGGGTGACCCTGGACATCCGCACCTTCATGGAGCAGCGCAAGACCTGGAACGTCATCGCCGAGACCCGCGGCGGCGACCCGAACCACACCGTGATGGTCGGCGCGCACCTCGACTCCGTCCCCGAGGGGCCGGGCATCAACGACAACGGCTCCGGCACGGCCGGAATCCTGGAGGTCGCGAAGAACCTCAGCGTCCACCCGGTGAAGAACAAGGTCAGGTTCGCCTGGTGGTCGGCCGAGGAGTTCGGCCTCAAGGGCGCCGAGAAGTACGTGACCTCCCTCTCCGACGCGGAGAAGAAGAAGATCAGCCTCTACCTCAACTTCGACATGATCGCGTCCCCCAACTACGCGCAGTTCGTCTACAACGGCTCCGGCAGCGCCGGCGGGGACGCGGGCCCCGAGGGCTCGGCCCAGCTGGAGCGGGACATCAACGGCTACCTGGAGGGCCGGGGCCTGCCGCACGACCCGACCGCCTTCGACGGCCGCTCCGACTACGGTCCGTTCATCGACGCGGGCATCCCGGCCGGCGGCACCGACACCGGTGCCGAGAAGGTCAAGTCCCCGGAGCAGGCGGCCCGTTACGGCGGTACGGCCGGCGTCGCGTACGACCCGTGCTACCACAAGGCCTGCGACAACCTGGGCAACATCGACATGGGCGCCTTCGACGTCAACGTCGACGTGATCGCGAACGCCGTCGGCACCTACGCCTGGGACCTCTCCTCGCTGCACCGGCCCGTCCCGGCCCAGCGCCCGGCCGTGAAGGCGGCGCCCGGCGTCGGCGCGGGCGCGACGGGTATCGGCGGCACCAACGGCGACCGCTCCCACGGCGTGGCGGCCTGACGCCCGGGTGGGCCCACCGCCACCCCTGGCCGGCGGGCCCACCCGACCGCCGTACGCGACTGCTCCATCCGGGACCTCCCTCCGTCATCGCCCCTGGTGGCCACGGGTGCCGTCACCGTAGCGGAGAGCACTGACAAATCCGGCCGCGGGCCGGTACGGTGCCGCGCGGGGCGCATCCGCCGAGACCCGGTGGGTGCGCCGAGCACGGTCCTGACACCATGGGACCGAGATCACGACACCGTGACACCCTCGGAGGAGTCAGCAACATGAGCACGCACTACGACGTCGTCGTCCTCGGCGCGGGCCCGGGCGGCTACACCGCCGCCGTCCGTTCGGCCCAGCTGGGGCTGAAGGTCGCGGTCATCGAGGCCAAGTACTGGGGCGGCGTCTGCCTCAACGTCGGCTGCATCCCCTCCAAGGCCCTGCTGCGCAACGCCGAGCTCGCCCACATCTTCACCAAGGAGGCCAAGACCTTCGGCATCAAGGTCGAGGGCCAGGTGACCTTCGACTTCGGCGAGGCCTTCCGGCGCAGCCGGTCGGTGGCCGACGGCCGGGTCAAGGGCGTCCACTACCTGATGAAGAAGAACGGCATCACCGAGTACGACGGCTGGGGCACCTTCGTCGACGACCACACCCTCCAGGTGGCGCTCAGCGGCGGCGGCTTCGACGTCGTCACCTTCGACCACTGCGTCATCGCCGCCGGTGCCACCACCCGCCTGCTGCCCGGCACCAGCCTGAGCGACCGCGTGGTCACCTACGAGGAGCAGATCCTCACCGAGCAGCTGCCGGAGAGCATCATCATCGCGGGCGCCGGCGCGATCGGCGTCGAGTTCGCCTACGTGCTGCACAACTACGGCGTGAAGGTCACCATCGTCGAGTTCCTGGACCGCGTGGTGCCGCTGGAGGACGTCGAGGTCTCCACCGAACTCGCCAAGCAGTACCGCAAGCTGGGCATCGAGGTGCTGACCTCCACCCGGGTCGAGTCGATCGACGACAGCGACCCGAACGCCAAGGTCCGGGTCACCGTCACCAAGGACGGCCAGCAGCAGGTGCTGGAAGCCGACAAGGTGCTCCAGGCGATCGGCTTCGCGCCGCGGGTCAACGGCTACGGCCTGGAGAACACCGGGGTCAAGCTCACCGACCGCAACGCCATCGCGGTGGACGGCCGCGGCCGCACCAGCGTCGAGCACATCTTCGCGATCGGCGACGTGACCGCCAAGCTGATGCTCGCGCACGCCGCCGAGACGATGGCCGTGATCGCCGCCGAGACCATCGGCGGGGCGGAGACCATGGAGGTCGACTTCGCCATGATCCCGCGCGCCACCTACTGCCAGCCGCAGATCGCCTCCTTCGGCTACACCGAGGCGCAGGCCCGC
Source organism: Kitasatospora sp. NPDC056273 (assembly GCF_042268845.1). Taxonomy (NCBI): domain Bacteria; kingdom Bacillati; phylum Actinomycetota; class Actinomycetes; order Kitasatosporales; family Streptomycetaceae; genus Kitasatospora; species Kitasatospora sp. NPDC056273. The sequence continues at coordinate 13,808 of NZ_JBHJSJ010000070.1, forward strand.
GACCTGGGCTACGACGTCAAGGTCGCCAAGTTCCCGTTCACCGCCAACGGCAAGGCGCACGGGCTCGGCCACCCGATCGGCTTCGTCAAGGTCATCAGCGACAGCACCCACGGCGAGCTGCTCGGCGCCCACCTGATCGGCCCCGAGGTCACGGAGCTCCTGCCGGAGCTGACGCTGGCCCAGCAGTGGGACCTGACCGTCCACGAGGTCGCCCGCAACGTGCACGCCCACCCGACCCTGGGCGAGGCGGTCAAGGAGGCCATCCACGGCCTCGCCGGTCACATGATCAACATGTGACGCGCCCTCCCCGAGCGCACGCCGCGCCCCCGTCGAGCGACCGCTCGGCGGGGGCGCGGCGCGGTTCCGCCCAAGGGCCAGGGGTGCTGGAAAGGGCCCCGTGGCCGTCAGGCGTGCCCGGCGATCAGGCCGAGCCGGCCGTCGAAGCGGCGGTAGAGCACCCGGCCCCGGCCGCTGACCGGGTGGGCGAAGAACAGGAACGGCAGCTCCGCGCCCGCCAGCCGGTCGACGGCCTGCGCCTCCGTCAGCCGGGGCGCGCCGTGCGGGCTGAGGGTGATCGGCGAGGTCCGGCGGCCGGGCGGACCGGCGGGGACGGTACGGGCGAGGCGGTAGCCGGTCGGGCCGACCCGGTAGACCACGGCGTCGGTCTCGGTCGCCGGATCGGTGAACAGGTGGATGTCGTAGTCCATCGCGTCCATGGTCCGGGCGGCGGCCGCCGGCGAGCACCACACCAGCGAGGGCTCCTTGCGGCGGACCACCCGGAGCTCGCGGACGGCCCCGCCGCCCGGCCCACTGCCGTCCGGCCCACCGCCGCCCGGCCCACCGGAGTCCGGCGCACGGTGGCCCGGCCAGGGGCGCGGCGCCCAGGCCCCGGTGACGGCCCTGATCCTGCCGCGCAGCGCGTCACTCACCCGGTCGATCGAGTCGCCCAGCCCGGCCGCGGCCTCCTGGACGCGGATCCGCCGACCGTCCACCTCGGCGTTCACCTGCGCCAGCACGCCCCCGGCCACGGCCGCGAGCCGGACCCGCAGGGCCTCCACCAGCGTCCCGACCCCCGGAGCCGCCGCCGCGGCGGCCACCCGGGCCCGCGTCTCGGCCAGGACCTCGCCGGTCAGCCCCTCGAACGCCCTCACCGTGACCAACTCGCCCATCCCCAGGCCCTTCCACTCCCAGCCGGCGCATACCGGCGACCAGGATCCCGGGCCCCTGGCCGCGCGGCCAGGGCCCAACGGCCCCACTGCGGGGGGCCGGGCGGACCAGCCGGGCGGTGGGGAGGGCGACCCGTGCCGCAGGTGAACGGGACGGGAGAGGCACCGTGCCCCGGCCGGTGGGCGCCGCTACGGGGGAGCGCGGCACGTTGCGGTGGCGGCTGCTGACGGCGGACCGGGGACGACGATGAGTCGTGGCCTGTGACGAACAGGCGCCGCGCCCTCACCCGCCGGGCCGGCCGCCCCCGCCCTGCTCCGGGCGCCGACCCCGGTCCGCTCCGCGGCCGGGCCGGTCGCCCGCCGCAGCGGCCTGCGCCCCCGGGAGGCCGGGCGTGCCGCGGGTGCGCAGCTCGCCGAGCACCGCCCAGCCGACCGACACCACCGGCACCGCCACCACCGCGCCCAGGACCCCCGCCAGCACCGCGCCGCCGGCCACCGACACCGCGATCACCACCGGGTGGATGCGGACGGACCAGCTGAGCACCAGCGGATGCAGCAGATGCCCCTCGATCTGGCCGATGACCACGATCAGTGCGAGCACCAGCAGCGCGATCACCGGCCCCCGGGCGGCGAGCGCGACCACGGCGGCGACCGCCAGGGCGATCGGGGAACCGATCAGCGGGATGAGGGTCGCCGCGAACTCCAGCACCATCAGCGGCAGGACCAGCGGCACCCGCAGGATCGCCAGCGCGATGCCCACCAGCACCGCGTTGGAGGCCGCCACGATCAGCACGCCCCGGGTGTAGCCCGCGAAGGTGAGCCAGGCGGCGCGGCCGGCGCGGTCCCAGGCCGAACGGCTCCGGACCGGCAGCTGCCGCTGCGCCCAGGTCCACATCCGGTCGCCGGAGTGCAGGAAGAACACCGAGCAGAACACCGCGAGGGCCAGCCCGGTGACCAGCTCGACGATCCGGCCGGCGCCGCTCAGCGCGGTGCTGAGCAGGGTGGAGCGGTGGGCCGAGACGAACGCGCCGATCTTGGCCCGCAGGTCGGTGACGGTGCCGGGCCGCAGGTGGAAGGGGGCGCCGGTGAGCCAGTGGTCGATCCGGGAGAGGCCGCCGCGCAGCTCGTTGCCCAGCCGGCCCCACTCGTCGGCGACGGTGGTGCCGACCAGCGCCAGCACCCCGCCGACGACCGCGAGGGCGCAGAGGAGGACGACCAGGACGGCGAGCGAGCGCGGCATGCCGCGGGCCAGCAGGTCGACCGGCGGGCGCAGCACGGAGGTGATCACCAGCGCCACGAACAGTGCGACGACCGGCAGTTCGAGCCGGGCGAGGACGTCGACGACCAGGTAGGCGGCGAGCCCGAGCAGCACCAGCCGCCAGGTGTACCCGGCCGTCGTCCGCAGTCCGGAGGGGACGTGCTCCCCGGGCGGATACGGGTCGGGGCCCGGGCCCGGAGCCCCCGTCCGGGTCCGGCGCGCCGACACCCGGGGGCGGCGGCTGCCCAGCGGCACGGGCCGCCGGTCCGGTCCGGCGCCGTTCACTCCCACGGGCGGTCTCCTCGGGCTCGGCCGGGTGTCGTCCTCTCACGTCACGATGACCCATACCGCGACGGTTCGCCCTGCGGCGCCGCCGGGTCCCGTCACCCGGACAGCGGCATGTCGGCCGCGTCGGTGTGCGGGCGCACCGGGCCCGGGCAGACACGGGAACGGCGCCGGTCGCCCCGGGAAGGGCAATGGTCCTCCGTGTACAAGCGGCCGGATGAGGGGAGAATCCATGGCGCAGGGAGGGGGGAGAAGGAGGCCGAGATGAAAAGCCTCACCCGCCGCTACGCGGTGACGCTCCCCGGCCCGATCGGCGGGCACGCTCCACCGTCCGTCGTCGTCGTGTATGAGACGCAGGCCGTCGGTCCCGGCGGGGGCCTGGTCTGGGAGAGCTCGGACGGCGACCTTCGGGTGGAGATCACCGGCGGGGTGGCCACCGTCCTGGCGGCTCCCACAACGGGCAGGCGGCACCCCTGCCTGATGGCGGTGCCGCTGCCGTGAGCACCTCGTCGTGAGCCGTGAGCACCTCGTCGTGAACCGAGAGCGCGTCGTCGTGAACACGTGGGCCGTGAGCGCGTGGTCGTGGGCAGGTGGCCGAGCGCACACGGCCACGACGCGTGTCGAGAGGAAGAGGAAGGCGACGGAGGGCGGAGGTCGCGACGAAAGGTCACCGAGCGCTGGCGGCCAAGGCCTCGCGCACGGTGACCAGGCAGGGGTCGCAGTACCGGTCCGGCCCGGCCGCACCGGCGCCGTCGCCCACCGGGACGACGCGCTGGGAGGGCTCCAGGAACCGCCCGCACAGCGAGGAGCTCGCGTCGTCCTTGGCCACCACGTGCCACACCACGGCGGGTGGGGAGACCGCCGGGTCGTGCTCGGCCCACATCTCGTACACGGCGCTACCTCCGGATCGCTGGGGGCTCGGTGACTCCATGCAAACCCGCGATCTGCCGAACGGCCACCGGGCCAGACCCGGTGGGATGGTTGAGGCGCCGGTGACGGTTGGGCGGGCGACGGTCGGGGGCCGCACGCTCAGTCCCGCCGGTCGGGGCCCGGGTGTCCTGGGGGCCCCGGAGGCCTGATTCCTGAGGCCGTGGTCCCCGAGTCTGTGCTCCCCGGGCCGCCCGCCCGGTCGCGGCCCTGGCCGGCGGCCAGGCGGCGCCGGATCACCAGCAGGTCGAGCGCGGTGATGCCGGCGAACCCGGCGCACAGGGCGGCGAAGAAGGCGTAGGTCCCCTGGTTGGGTGCGGGGCCCGGGCCGGCCAGCGCGGCCAGCACGGCGAACGCCACCGCCCCGCCGAGGAACAGGACGAGGAAGACCCGGGAGAGCACCCGCCGCAGCTCCAGGTCCGAGCGGGCGGTCACCGGCTCGGTGCCCCGGCGCACCGTCTCCTGCGGCCGGAGCTGGGGCATCGTCCGGCCGGGGCCCTGCGGGGTGTGCGGGAAGTCGTGGCGCTCGCCGCTCCGGCGGCGGGCCCCGCCCGCGTGCGGCAGGTCTGGGCTGGGTCGTACGGCCATGGCGGCCCCCGAACGGATTCGGCCGGTTGTGTTCCGTCGGCGCGCCTACCCGGTTCCGGCGCCGGCACACGCCCGCGGGGCACCCGCCCGCACCGGCCCGCCGATGCCCGCCGTCGCCCACCGCCGCCCGCCGCCCGGGCCCCGAAGCCCGGCGGATTCGGCCGCTGTTCACCGGGGCATGGCCCGCCCGATGATCTCCGACCAGTCCCGGTCCCTACCGTCAGGGCCCACACCACTTCCGGGAGCGAACATGCACGACAACCAAGCGACCGAGCACGAGTGCGGCTGCCCGCGGACGGCCGACCTCGACGGGGAGGGGCCGGCCGCGGACAGTCGGCGCCGGTTCCTGCGCGGGGCCGGTCTGCTGGGCGCGGGGGTCGGCACCGCCGGGCTCGGTCTGCTCGGCGCGGTGCCGGCGCAGGCGGCCGGGCCCGAGGCGGCGGGCGCGGCGGGTGCGGCCGTGAAGGCGCCCAGGAAGGGCAAGGGGAAGGGGCGGTGGCAGCCCGACCCGGACGCCCGGCAGTTCACCGTCGTGGTCATGCCGGACACCCAGTACCTGTTCGACCAGGACCGGATCCACCCGGCGCCGCTGGAGGCCTCGGTCCGCTACGTGCTGGACGGCGGGGTCAACCGGGAGGACGGGACGGACGACAACATCGTCTTCCTGGCCCACCTCGGCGACGTCACCGAGAACGGCCTGGCCGTCGAGTACGCCGCCGTCACCAAGGTGTTCGGCCTGCTGGACGACGCGGGCGCGGCCTACGGCGTGCTCGCGGGCAACCACGACGTCCGCTCCTCGACCGACGACCAGCGCGGCACCACCCCGTACCTGGAGACCTTCAGCAAGGCCAGGGCCGCCCGCACCTCCGGCTACCGCGGCTCCAGCCCGGACGGCTACAACACCTGCCACGTGTTCCGGGCGGCGGGCCGCGACTGGATGGTGCTCTCGCTGGACTGGCGGCTCTCCGACGCGGGCTTCGCCTGGGCGAACGGGGTGATCGCGGCGAACCCCAAGCTTCCGGTGATCCTGACCACCCACGACCTGGCGCACGCCGACGACGGCGGCCGCGCCGAGCTGTCCGACAACGGGAAGCGGCTCTGGGAGCGGCTGATCGACGGCAACGACCAGATCTTCCTGACCGTCAACGGGCACTACTGGCCGCCCGGGCGCACCGTGCTGCGGAACAGGGCCGGCCACGACGTGCACGTCCACATCACCAACTACCAGGACCGCTACTACGGCGGCGCGGCGATGATCCGGGCGTACCGCTTCGACCTCGACCGCGGCACCGTCGACGTGTCGACCTTCTCGCCCTGGATCCAGCAGATCGCGGCCGAGGAGCGCAACGCGCTGGCGGCCCAGCACGTCGAGCTGACCTCGGACGTGGACCGCTTCTCGCTCGCGATCGACTTCGAGCGCCGCTTCGCCGGCTTCGCACCCGTCCCGCAGCGCCCGGCGCGCCGGGCGGGGGAGCTGCTGGTCCGCGACACGGTGGCCTACTGGCGGTTCGACAACGGCGGCGCGGACGGTGCGGCCGTCGCCCCGCAGCAGGTCGTCAAGGACCTGAGCGGGCAGGGCAACGACCTGCTCTGGCAGAGCGCCCCCGGCACGCCCGACGGCGCGCTCAGCTGGTCCGCCGAGCACCACCCGGACCAGCCGGGCCACGGCAGCCTGCTGTTCAGGGGCACCCGCTCGCCGGTCCGCGGCGGCTACCTGCAGACGGTGCCCACCGCGCCGGTGAACCGGGAGACCTTCGAGCGCGGGTTCACCGTCGAGGCCTTCTTCAAGCTGCCCGCCGACTGGGACTCCGCGCAGAGCCGCTGGTCCGCCCTGCTCAGCCGCTGGGGGACGAGCGCCGAGGCGGGCAGGAGCGGGCCCGGGACGGACGCCGACGAGCCGGTCGCGACGCTCAGCGTCTCCGAGGCGCCGGCCCTCCAGTGGTGCGTCTATCCGCTCAACCAGACCGGGGCGTCCACCTGTTGGGGCCACCAGCTGCCGCTGGACCACTGGTGGCACGTCGCGGTGGTCAACGACGGGAAGCTCAGCCGGATGTACGTCGACGGCTGCGAGGTGGCACGCAACCCGGCGACACCCGCGGTCGGACTGACCACGCTGGGACGGCCGTGGATGCTGGGCGGCTACGCGTACGCGGGGGTGCTGGACAAGGTCTTCCACGGGTACATCGGGGACGTCCGGATCGTGAAGCGGGCGCTGCGGGTGGGCGAGTTCATGACCGCCTGACCCGCGCTCCCGCGCGGCACGGACACCGCCGGGCCCTGGTACGGGCCCGGCGGTGCGGTCGTTTCCGGGACGGCGAACGGCGATCGGCTGGCGACCACGCCGGAGCCGTCAGCCGAGCAGGGTGGCCTCGACCCCGGCGAGCACCGCCGCCAGGCCCTGCTCGAAGCCCTCGTCGAAGTCCTGGAACATCACCCGGCCCGATTCGGCGGCCAGCGGGTGGGCGGCCAGGCGCTCGGCGCGGGCGTCCAGGTCGTAGCCCTCCTCGCCGTCGAAGGGGTTGGGGCCCATCGCCTGCTCCTCGATGACGTAGCCGATGGTGTAGCTGTAGGCGGTCTGCCAGGCCCGGGCGGCGGCCACCGGGGTGAACCCGGACTCGACCAGCAGGCGCAGCCAGGTGTCCAGTTCGGCCGCGTAGCCGGTGTCGGTGAACCGGGAGCCGCTGTAGACCTTCGCGCCGTCGCGATAGCGCAGCAGCTCGGCGCGCAGGGTGCGCATGGTCCTCAGGTAGGTCTCCCGCCAGTCGCCCGGGGCCGGGGCGCGACCGGCCCCGTCGGCCCCGTCGGCCCCGTCGGCCCCGTCGGCCCCGTCGGCCCCGCTGGCCGCGTCGGCCCCGTCCGCCCCGGCGCCCGCGCCCGCCGCCGCCCGGGCCGTCATGCGGCGCATCATCTCGGTCGCCATCTCGTCCAGCAGCGCCTGCTTGTCCTTGAAGTGCCAGTACAGCGCGGGCGCCTTGACGTCGAGCCGGGCGGCGATGGCGCGCAGCGTCAGGCCGTCCAGGCCGGCCTCGTTCAGCAGGTCCAGCGCGGTGTCGACGACCTGGCCGCGGTCGAGCTTGGGGGTTCTCTGGGGGGTCACGGTTGACAGTTTAACGCCGTTAAGTGCACGCTGTCGGCAACGGCTACTTAACAACGTTAAGGAGGTTGTCGTGGCTTCTCACGGCATGCACACGGACGTCCTGGTCATCGGCGCCGGGCCCACCGGACTGGCCCTGGCGCTCGACCTCGCCCGGCACGGCGTCGCCGCGCTGGTGGTCGAGCGCGGCGCGGAACTCTTCCCCGGCTCGCGCGGCAAGGGCCTCCAGCCGCGCACGCTGGAGGTGCTCGACGACTTCGGCGTGCTCGACCGGGTCCGCGCGGTCGCCGGGCACTACCCGCCCAACCTGTTCTGGCGGGACGGCGAACCGCAGGGCGAGCGCCGGATGTTCGACCCGACCGAGCCCTCCGAGGCCGAGCCGTACACCGAGGCGCTGATGCTGCCCCAGTGGCGCACCCAGCAGGTGCTGTACGGGCGGCTGCGCGAGCTGGGCGGCGAGGTCGCGTTCGGCCGGGAGCTGGTCGGCCTGGCGCAGGACCAGGAGGGCGTGACCGCCGAGTTCGTTGCCGGCGGCCCGGTCCGGGCGCGGTACGTCGTCGCGGCGGACGGCGGCCGCTCGACGGTGCGGCGACTGCTCGGCATCGGGATGACCGGCGAGACCGTCGACCCGGACCCGATGCTGGTCGCGGACGTCCGGATCGACGGGCTGGACCGCGAGCACTGGCACGTGTTCGGCTCCGAGGAGGGGATGCTGGCGATCTGCCCGCTCGGCGGCACCGAGGACTTCCAGCTGGTCGCCCAGTTCCCGGAGGGGACGGCCGTCGACCTCACCCTCGACGGGCTGCGCACGGTGGTCGCGGCCCGCTCCCACCTGGCCGCCGAGCAGGTCACCGAACTGCGCTGGATCTCCGAGTTCCGCCCTCGTGCCGCGCTCGCCGACCGCTTCCGCGCGGGCCGGGTCTTCCTGGCGGGCGACGCCGCGCACGTCCACTCGCCGGCCGGCGGGCAGGGCCTGAACACCAGCGTCCAGGACGCCTACAACCTGGGCTGGAAGCTGGCCGCGGTGCTGACCGGGCGATCGGGGGAGGGGCTGCTCGACAGCTACCAGGAGGAGCGCCGCGGCAACGCGGCCGCGATGCTGGAACTGTCCACCAGGGTCCACCGCGGCGAGCAGCGCCGCGGCCGGGCGACCCAGCAACTCGACCTCGGCTACCGGGAGTCCGCGCTCTCGGTGGAGACCCGCCAGGACCTCCCGGCGGACGCGCTGCGGGCCGGCGACCGGGCCCCCGACGGCCGCCGGGGCGGCACCCGGCTGTTCGACGCCTTCCGCGGCCCGCACTGGACGCTGCTCACCGTCGGCACGGACACCCCGCTGCCCGCCGTCACCGCCCCGGTGGTCCGCATCCCGGCCTACGAGGCGTACGGCACCGGGGTGTTCCTGGTCCGGCCGGACGGCTACCTCGGGTGGGCTGGCGCTACCGCCGACGGCCTCGCGGCCTACGCGGGGCGACAGGGGCTGCTCGCCCCCTGAGGGGCTCCGGGGGTCCGTGCCCGGGCCGGCCGGCGACGCCGGTGCGCCGGGCGCGGTGGAAGCGCGGACACCCGGCGGCCGTCCGGGGACGACCGGCCGGGTGCCGGATCAGTGCTTGCCCGCGTCCTTGACCTTCTCCACGGCCTGTTTCAGGTCGCTCTTCGCCTGCTCGGCCTTGCCCTTGAGCTCGGTCGAACGGTCGCCGGTGGCCTTCCCGGCCGCTTCCTTGGCCTTGCCGCCGGCCTTCTCCGCCATGTTGCGCAGCTTCTCCTCGGTACCCACGGCGGGTGCCTCCTCTCGTCGACGGGGCGAAGGTCCGCCCCGGGCGGCGTCTGCCCGGGGAGCGGGCTTCCATGCGCGGGGTCCGCGAGTCGGTCCGGCGGGACAGTCCGGCGAGTCGGTCCGGCCGGTCCTACCGGGTGCGGGCCTCGGCGGCGGTCTTCAGGTCGTGCAGCCAGCCTTCGAGGCCCTGGCGGAGGATGTCGGTGGCGGCGGGGACGTTCGCGTCGACCTGGGGGCCGGTGTGGGTCTCCTCGGTGCGCACCAGGACGCCGCCGGGGACCTCGGTGAAGTTCCACACGTGGACGCCGTCGATCCGCAGCCCGGTCGCGACCGCCGGGCCGGTCCAGCGGATGCAGGCGCCGGGCCGCAGCTGTCGGACGGTGGAGGTGATCTCCAGGACGGGGTCGGCCGAGGCGGGGTTCGGGGGCAGCGGGGTGGTCCAGTGGAACGCCGACCCCGGGCGCAGCGGGCCGCCGTCGAGGCGCTCGGCGCTCCGCACCGGCGCCTGCCAGTCGGGCCAGCGCGCCACGTCGGTCTGGAGCCGCCAGACCGTCCGCAGCGGTGCGTGGATCACGGCCTCGGTCCGGTGGCGGACGGGGGCGTCGGGATCGACGCCCGCCCCGCCGCAGGTGAGCGAGGAGCCGGGGCGGTGGGCGGTGGCGGCCCCGGCCGGCGCGGCGGCGGCGCCGAGCAGCCCGAGGGCGAGCGGGAGGGTCAGCAGGGCGGTGCGGATGCCGGTGCCGCGGGTGGAGCTGCGCGTGGCGGACATGGAACTCCCCATTCACTGGTCGGCCGTCGGGACGGCTCGGACGCCTTGCGAGCTAGATGCTCACGCCTTCGTTAGAAGTTGTAACTCCGCGAGGACCGGGGCGTCAACAGGTTCCGTGATACCTTCTAACGGAAGCGTGAACATGTAGTCGGGCGACGCGGGGAGCGGGCGAAGGCCATGGCGAGGACGGGCGCGGACACCCCGCGCGAGCGCTACCGGGCCCAGGTGCGCGAAGAGGTCAAGGCGCACGCCTGGGAGCAGATCGCCACGGCGGGCGCCTCGGCGCTCTCCGTCAACGCGATCGCCAAGCGGATGGGGATGAGCGGCCCCGCGCTCTACCGCTACTTCGCCGGCCGCGACGAGCTGATCACCGAGCTCGTCCGGGACGCGTACCGCAGCCTCGCCGACACCCTCGGCGCGGCCGCCGCCGAGGGCGCCGACCTGGCCGGGCTCGCCCACGCCCTGCGCGACTGGGCGCTGGCCGACCCCCAGCGGTACTTCCTGATCTACGGCACCCCCGTGCCCGGCTACCGCGCGCCCGAGGACACCACCGCCATCGCCGACGAGGTCATGCGGACCCTGGTCGACGCCTGCGCGGCGCTCGCCCCGGCCGGAGCGGACACCCCGGAGGCGCCGTTCACCACCCACCTGCTGGGCCGGGACTGGGCGGGCGAGCAGCCGGCCCCGCCCGAGGTGCTCCACCGCTTCCTGGCCTTCTGGACCCGCCTGCACGGTGTGCTGTCACTCGAGCTCGCCGGACACTTCACCGGCATGGGCTTCCGGCCCGGGCTGCTCTTCGAGGCCGAGCTGGCGAGCCTGCTGACGCCGCGGTTCTGACCCGGCCGCCTCCCGGTCGTCGCCTGTCCGCCGTCGTCGCGCGGCCACGCCCCGTCGGTGCCACCGGGGCCCCGGCGCCCGGCCGGCCCCCGCCCCGAGGTCGGCACGCGCGGGGCACTGGGGCGTGTACGGCCGGTCGTGCTCCGGTTCGTACGGGTGTGCCGGGTGTGGCGCGTTCGCCGCAGCGTCACTCCGGGTAGTTGAAGGGCTGCACGGTGTTGGCGGAGGGGGTGGGGTCAGGGAGTCGCGATGACGGAACACGAGCAGCTCGGTGCGCCCGCCGGCCCGGAAGGACACCCCACCCGGCCCGAACGGGTGCCGCCCCAGGCCCCGGCGTCCGGGAAGCGCGGGGCGGGCGCCCGGCCCGGACCGGACGGTGACGGCACCGCGGTCCCCTGGCCCGACCTGATGCTGCCACTGCTGCGCACCCCCACGGCCGACCGCCGGCCCGCGCCGGAGGGGGCCGGCGCGGACCCGCCGACGGGCGTCGAGCCGGCCCGGGTGCTGGACCTCGCGCTGCTGGTCGGCGAGCTGCTGCTGGCCAGCGGCGAGGCGGCGGAGGACGTCGAGGCCGCGATGCTCGCCGTCGCCCACGCCTACCGGGTCCAGCCCTGCGACCCGCAGGTGACCTTCACCCGGGTGGCGATCTCCTACCAGCCCGGCCCGTCGGAGCCCTCGCTGACCGCCGAGTGCTCGGTGCGCCGCCCGGCCGTCGACTACGCGCGGCTGGCCCTGGTGTTCCGGCTGGTCACCGAGATCGCCGTGGGCGGGATGGCCGTCCCCGAGGCGCACGGCCGCCTGGTGGCGGCCCGCCGGCGCCGCCGCCGGTACTCCGGCCGGCTGTTCGTGCTCTCCTGCGGCGGGATGGCCGGGGCCGCCACGCTGCTGATCGGCGGCCGGGCCGACGCCCGGGCCTGGCTGGTGTTCGCCAGCGCCGTCGTCGCCGCGCTGGTGGGTGAGCGCTTCTCGGCCCTGGTGGCGCGCCACGACCTCCCGGCGTTCTACCAGTTCGTGGTGGCGGCGGTGCCCGCCGCCGTGATCGGCATCCTGCTGTCGTTCAACGGTCTGCACCTGCGCGGATCGGTGGTGATCACCGGCGGGCTGTTCGCGGTGCTGCCGGGGTGGCCCATGGTGGCGGCGGCCCAGGACGGCCTGGCGGGCTTCTACCTCACCGCCGCCGCCCGGCTGCTCGAAGCGCTCTACCTGATGACCGGCGTGGTGGTCGGGGTGATGACGGTGCTCTACGTCGGCGTCAACAACGGGGCCGACCTCGCCGCCCAGGACGTCCCGCCCGGGGCGGTCAACCCCCCGCTGCAACTCGCCGCCGCGGTGCTGCTCACCCTGGCGTTCGCGGTGCTGCTGAACACCGAGCCGGCCACGCTGCCGGCGGTCCTGCTGAACAGCGCGGCCGGCTGGACCACGTACGGGGTGCTGGTGAACGCGGGCGGCGAGCCGATCCTGGCCACCGGTCTGGCCGCCGGGCTGGTCGGCCTGTCCGGCCAGCTCATGGCGCGCTGCCGGGGCAGCTCGGCGCTGCCGCACATCACCGCCGCCCTGGGGCCGCTGCTGCCCGGCTCGGTGCTGTACTTCGGGATGCTGGCCTTCGTCCGGGGCGAACCCGAGATCGGGCTGAGCGGCATCGGGCGGGCCGCCGCCATGGCGATGGCCCTCGCCATCGGCGTCAACCTGGGCCGCGAGCTGGCCCGGCTCTTCCTGCCCGCGCCCCGGGTGGCCGCGCCGCCCCGCCGACAGGGCGGCCGCCACCGGCGCTGACGGGGGAGCGGCGGGGCGGTTTGCCCGGGCCGCGGCGCGGTAGACGCGGGGGGTGTGGAGACGGGCCGGGCAGGACAGGCCCCGATCCCCGGGGACGACCGCTGCGGCCGGTTCGGGCCGACCGGGCCGCCCCCGCCGACAGCCACCCACCAACCCGGGAGACCCTCGTGATACTCCTCGGCGTCATCCTGCTCATCATCGGCTTCGTCACCGGAATCTCGATCCTGTGGACCATCGGCATCGTGCTGGCCGTCGTCGGCCTGGTCCTGTGGCTCGCCGGAACGCTCGGGCACGCCGTCGGCGGCCGCCGCCACTACTACTGACCGGGACTGCGCCCTGTTCACCGCCGTGCGCCACCCGTTCGACGCCCCGGGCCCGCCGGGCTCGGGGACGGTCGTTCAGGGACGGTCCTCGTGCAGCCCGCAGAGCCAGGCCAGTGCCCGGTGGACGCCGAGGACGTAGGTGTGGTCCGCCCCCTGGGTGCGGACGAGGTGGAGGCGGACGGCGGCGGCCTGGCACTCGGCCAGCAGCTGGGCGAGGCACGGGCCGATGGAGCCGGCCGTGGCGGCGGCGGTGACCGGGGCCGCGACCTGGGCGCCGGCGGCCCACCGGTAGGCGCCGAGCACGCCGTGCTCGAAGCCGGTCCAGGGCCGGGGCCGCCGGTTGACCCTGTCGATCGCGGCGAACACCTCGTCCAGCGGACGCACTCCCACGGCCGGGACCGTCTCGTCACTGGTCATGTGCGCAACCTACGTCCGCCCGCCACCGCCCGCCCCCGGGGAAGGCGGCCCGGTACGGCGGCACTGTCCCGAGCCACCCGGGCGGCCGAGGAGCCCCGCACACCGCGACCCCGGGGCGTGGCCGGGCGGCGGGAGCGGGACGGGTAGGCTGACCAGGTCGTGTCCGGCCGGAGAGGTGGCCGGGCCGGAGGAACGGGGCGGGCCGGCGGCCCGCCGGTGGAGACCCCTGATGACTCGTCGTTTTGACTGTTCGGACCCGTCGGAGCGCGCGGCCGGGCTGCGCGAGGCCGTGGCCGCGGTGCGCCGCGGTGAACTCGTCGTCCTGCCCACGGACACCGTGTACGGCGTGGGCGCGGACGCCTTCGCACCGCGGGCGGTCGACCGCCTGCTGCGCGCCAAGGGCCGGGGACGGAACATGCCCTCGCCGGTGCTGGTCGGCTCCCCGGAGGCGCTGGACGGGCTGGTCGAGGTGACGGAGCGCGCGCGGGACCTGGTCAAGGAGTTCTGGCCGGGCGGGCTGACCGTGGTCGCCCGCCACCTGGATTCGGTCGAGCTGGACCTCGGCGAGACCAACGGGACGGTCGCGGTGCGGATGCCCGCGCACCCGGTCGCCATCGAACTGCTCAACGCCACCGGGCCGTTGGCCGTCTCCAGCGCGAACCTGACCGGGCACGACTCGCCGCAGGACTGCGACGCCGCCCAGGGCATGCTCGGCGACTCGGTGGCCGTCTACCTCGACGGAGGCCCGACCGCGGCCGCCGTGCCCTCCTCGATCGTGGACATCACCGGCGAGGTGCCGGTCCTGCTGCGGGCGGGCGCGATCGGCGCCGAGCGCCTGCGCGAGGTGGTCCCCGACCTGCGGGAGCGCTGAGCCCGGACACCCCGGAGCCCCGGCCCGCGTAAGCGAAGCCCCGGTCCGCGGGAGCGCCGCACCCGGTCGACGGGCCGTACCGCGTGGCGCCCCGGCGGCCCGGGCCGCCGCCGCTAGGGTCGGCGATGGCGTGCGAGGGCGGGCCCTCCGCCGGGCCGGGGAGGGGGTCGGCGCCGCGACCGGGGGCGTCACCGGCTCCGCTGCGGAGGTTCCATGAACGCTTCGTCCACCGCGCCGCCCCCCGCGCGGGACCGCACCCGGGTGAGGGTCCGGCAGGGCAGCACGCTGCTGCGCTGGCTGTTCACCACGGACCACAAGGTCATCGGGAACCTCTACCTGGCGACGGCCTTCGGCTTCTTCCTGGTCGGGGGCGTGCTCGCGCTGCTGATGCGGGCCCAGCTGCTGGGGCCGGACACCGGGCTGCTGTCGAACGAGCGGTACAACCAGCTGTTCACCATGCACGGCACGATCATGCTGCTGCTGTTCGCCACCCCGACCTTCGCCGGGTTCGCCAACGCGATCATGCCCCTGCAGATCGGCTCGCCGGACGTCGCCTTCCCCCGGCTGAACGCCTTCACCTACTGGGCGTTCCTGCTGGGCGGGCTGACGGTGCTGAGCGGCTTCCTCACCACCGGGGGCGCGCCCTCCTTCGGCTGGTTCGCCTACGCGCCGCTGAACGGCCCGCTGTTCTCGCCGGGGGCGGGCGGGGACCTGTGGGCGTTCGGCCTGGTGGTGGCCGGCCTCGGCACCATCCTGGGCGCGGTCAACTTCATCACCACCATCACCTGCCTGCGGGCGCCGGGCATGACGCTGTTCCGGATGCCGGTCTTCACCTGGAACGTGCTGTTCACCTCGGTCATGGTGCTGCTGGCCTTCCCGGTGCTGACCGCCGCGCTGCTCTGCCTGGAGGCCGACCGCAAGTTCGGCGCGCACGCCTTCGACGCGGCGAACGGCGGGGCGCTGCTGTGGCAGCACCTGTTCTGGTTCTTCGGCCACCCGGAGGTGTACATCGTCGCGCTGCCGTTCTTCGGCGTCATCAGCGAGATCATCCCGGTGTTCAGCCGCAAACCGCTGTTCGGCTACCACGGGATGGTCGGCGCGACCATCGCCATCACCGCGCTGTCCATGTCGGTGTGGGCGCACCACATGTTCGCCACCGGCCAGGTGCTGCTGCCCTTCTTCGCGATGATGTCCTTCCTCATCGCGGTGCCCACCGGGGTGAAGTTCTTCAACTGGGTCGGGACGATGTGGAACGGCTCGCTCTCCTTCGAGACCCCGATGCTCTGGTCGGTCGGCTTCCTGGTGACCTTCCTGTTCGGCGGGCTGAGCGGGGTGCTGCTGGCGGCGCCGCCGATCGACTTCCACGTCACCGACAGCTACTTCGTGGTGGCCCACCTGCACTACGTGCTGTTCGGGACGGTCGTCTTCGCGACCTTCGCGGGCTTCTACTTCTGGTGGCCGAAGCTCACCGGGAAGATGCTCGACGAGAAGCTGGGGAAGGCGCACTTCTGGATCCTGTTCACCGGGTTCCAGACCACCTTCCTGGTGATGCACTGGCTGGGCGCCCAGGGGATGCCGCGCCGCTACGCGAGCTACCTGGCGGTGGACGACTTCACGGCCCTGAACGTGTGCGCCTCGATCGGCTCGTTCCTGCTCGGGGTCTCCAACCTGCCGTTCTTCTACAACGTCTGGCGGACCACCAGGTACGGCGAGAAGGTCGCCGAGGACGACCCGTGGGGCTGGGGCCGGTCGCTGGAGTGGGCCACCTCCAGCCCGCCGCCGCCGCACAACTTCCACGCGCTGCCCCGGATCCGCTCGGAGTCGCCGGCCTTCGACCTGCACCACCCGGAGGTGTCCGCGGCGGAGTCGTCGACCGGCGACTCCGGTGTGCCGTACGGCCGTACCGGCGGACGGGGGAGCGGGCGGTGAAGGCGGAGGGGTGGCTGTTCGCGGTGATGACCGCGTTCTTCGCGGTGACCGGGCTGGTCTACGGCCTCTGGGCCCGGGAGCCGGCCGGCAAGGCGATCCTGACGGTGGCGTTCCTGATGTCCGGTCTGGTCGCGCTGTTCTGGTTCGTCCAGTACCGGCGGTCGGGCGGCGGCCGGGCGCAGGACCGCGAGGAGGCCGAGATCGCGGAGGCCGCCGGGCCGGTGGGGTTCTTCCCGGCCCGCAGCGGCTACCCGGTCCTCGCGGCGGTCGGCGTGACGGTCTTCGCCCTGGGGCTGGTGTTCGCCCGCTGGCTGATCGTCGTCGGCGCCCTGGTGCTCGCGCTCGCCGTCGCCGGCTTCATCTTCCAGTACCGCGACCACGGCGCGGGCTGAGCCGGCGCAGCAGCCACCGGAGCGGGCCGCCCGGGCCCGCCCCGGGTGCCGGGCCGGCCGGGGGAGCGGGATGGGCCGGGGCGGTGAGGACGGCCGCCATCCGCTCCGACTCCCCTGCGGTGGCGGGCAGTTCGACCCGGTCGCGGTGGAACCAGGAGCTCGCGGCGGCGCGCACCCGCTCGTGCCGCGGCGCCCCCTGCGGGGCGGTGACCGGCTCGGCCTCGGCGCGCGCCAGCAGCACGTACCGCTCGGCCTCGGGCAGCGGGCGGCGGTGGCCGGAGAAGCCGCCGTCGTGGGCCTGGTCGATCCGGCCGGTCTCGTCGCCGTCCAGCAGCCGGTCGCGGTCCCGGGCCTGGAGGGCCAGGCAGAGGCGCCGGGTGAGCAGGAAGACCACCGGCGGCAGCACGACCAGCGCCGTCCGCAGCACCACGGTGAGCGCGTTGACGTCGAGCCCGAAGGCGTACGCGATCACGTCGTTGCCGCCGGCGACCAGCAGCACCGCGTAGACGGTGATCCCGGCGGTGCCCAGCGCGGTGCGGGTGGGCCTGTTGCGCGGGCGGTCGCACAGGTGGTGCTCGCCGGTGCCGGGGTCGAGCCACCGCTCGACGAAGGGGTAGGCGTACAGCGCCGCGAACAGCAGGCCGGGCACCACCAGGGCGGGCAGCAGCACGTTCCAGGACAGGGTGTGCCCGAGCACCCTGGTCTCCGCGGCCGGCATCAGCCGCAGCGCCCCCTCGATGAAGCCGATGTACCAGTCCGGCTGCGCGCCCGTGCCGACCACGTCGGGGCGGTAGGAGCCGTACCGCCAGACCGGGTTGACCTCGGCGAGGAACGAGGAGAGCGCCATCACGCCGCCCACCGCGAACAGCAGGCCCGTCGTTCGGGTCAGGAACTGGGGGAAGAACGGCATCCCCACCACGTTGCGGTTGGTACGGCCGGGGGCGGCCCAGTGGGTGTGCTTCAGCACCACCACCAGCGTCAGGTGCGCGCCGACCAGGGCCAGCAGCAGGCCGGGGACCAGCAGGACGTGCACGGTGAACAGCCGGGGGATGACGTCGTGCCCGGGGAACTCGCCGCCGAAGGCGAACAGGGTGAGGTACGTGCCGACCAGCGGCACCGAGAGCAGCACGCCCTCGGCGATCCGCAGGCCGGTGCCGGAGAGGGTGTCGTCGGGCAGCGAGTAGCCGGAGAACCCCTCCAGCAGCGCGAGGTTGAACAGCGTCACCCCGATCACCCAGTTGAGCTCGCGCGGGCGGCGGAACGCCCCGGTGAAGAACACCCGCAGCAGGTGCGCGCCGATCGCCGAGGCGAACAACAGGGCCGACCAGTGGTGAATCTGACGGATCATCAGTCCGCCCCGCACCTCGAAGCTGATCCGCAGGGTCGACGCGTACGCCTCGGACACCCGGACGCCGTCGAGCGGCAGGTAGGCGCCCTGGTAGACGACCTCGTTCATGCTCGGCCGGAAGAAGAAGGTCAGGTAGACGCCGGTCAGCAGCAGCACCACGAAGCTGTACAGCGCGAGTTCGCCGAGCAGGAACGACCAGTGGTCCGGGAAGACCTTGCGCAGCAGCTCCCGGCCCGCCTCCGTGACCGGCAGCCGCCCGTCCAGGCGGGCCGTGACGCGCTCGCCGGCGGACGGCTGGTGCCCGTTCGAAGCCCTGGTTTCGTCCACGGCAGGAACCTAGTGGGCCGTACGGCACGCGGGGCGGCCGAGCGCGGTCGGCGGCGGCAGAGCACTCCAACGGCGGAACGGGCGGCCGTCGCGGTGAGCCGCCCGGGACAGCAGCACGGCCGGCGCGGTGCGACCGGGGAACGTCACCGACCGGAGGGACCTCGTGGAGATCGACCGGGGGACCTCGTGGACCGCCCAGCGGGATAGCCCACGCGGACGCCCGCCGCAATGACGACCCCCGACAACCGCGGGCCGAAACTTCCGTGACGGCATGGCAAGGGCGGCGCCCGCCGGCGCGGATAGGCTCCGGACGACCGACACCTTGATCACGATCTCCGGATCGGAGAGGGCGCCACCGCGTGAGCATCCAGCAGATCACCCCCAAGCAGCGGGGCTACCTGATCGTCAACTCCCACCCGGCCGGCAGCGAGGCCACCGTCGACCGCCAGTGGCGGCGCATCGAGCCCGCGGCCGCGACCGGACGGGCCCCGGTCGTCCTGGTCCTCGGCGCCAGCGCCGGGTACGGCCAGGCGATCCTGCTCGCCGGGCTGCGCCGCCACGGCGTCCGCGGGATCGGCGTCGCCTACGAGGGCGCCGCCACCGAGCGGCGCACCGCCACCGCCGGCTGGTACCGCACCGCCGCGACCTCCGCCCTGGCCGAGGGCAGCGGGGGAGACGTCACCTTCCTCAACGCCGACGCCTACGCCGACGCCACCCGCGCCGAGGTGCTCAAGCTGCTCGCCGAGCGGTACGGCCCGGTCGACCACCTCGTCTACTCGCTGGCCTCGCCCCGGCGCACCGACCCGGCCACCGGCGAGGTCCACCACTCGGTGATCAAGCCGATCGGCTCCCCGTACACCTCGCCGTCCCTGCTGTTCGACGACGGGGCCCCGCGGGTCGGCACCGTCGACCTCGCCCCGGCCGACGAGGCCGAGCGGGCGGCGACCGTCAAGGTGATGGGCGGCGAGGACTGGGGGCTGTGGGTGCGGGCGCTGGCCGAGGCGGACCTGCTCGCCCCCGGCTTCACCACCGTGGCCCTGTCCTACGTCGGCTCCGAGATCACCGCGCCGGTCTACCGGCAGGGCACGATCGGCGCCGCCAAGGAGCACCTGGAGGCCACCGCCCGGGAGCTGCAGACCGGGGTGCTCGCCGACCGCGGCCGGGCGTTCACCGTCGTCGCCGGCGCGGCCGTCACCCAGGCGTCCACCGCCATCCCCTCCATCGCCCTCTACACCTCGCTGCTGCGCAACGTCCTCGGCGAGGACGGCTGGCGCACGACCGACGACCAGGCCGTGGACCTGTGGGAGCAGCTGACCGGCGCGAGGGAACCCGCCCTGGACGACCGGGGCCGCATCCGCCTGGACGGCTGGGAGCTCGACCCCGCCGTGCAGGACCGGGTGCGGGAGCTGTGGGCCGACCCGGCGGCCGCGCTGGCCGCCGACCCGGCCGGGGCCGCCTGGTTCTACAACCAGTTCCGGCAGCTGTACGGCTGGGACGTCCCCGGCGTCGACTACACCGTCGGGGTGGAGACCTCGGTGCCCTGGCCGGGGCAGCGGTAGCGGTCCGGCCGTCGGCGGACCGGGGCCGGACCCGGGTCAGGGGGTGCCGGGTTCGTCGAGCAGCAGCTCCAGGAGGGGCAGCGCCGCCTCCAGGGCGCGGCACTGCTCGGGGCTGAGCCGGGCGCTGCGGCGGGCCAGCAGGGCGGTGCGCTCGCGGCGGATCCGGGCCAGCGTCTCCAGCCCGAGCGGGGTGGGGGCGAGCAGCTGGGAGCGTCCGTCCTGCGGGTCGGGGGTCTTGGCGACCAGCCCGTCGGCGACCAGCGGGGTGACCGTACGGACCATGGACGGCACCGCGACGCCCTCGCGTGCGGCGAGTTCGCCGAGCCGCAGCGGCCCGTGCTGCTCCACCCGGGCCAGGGCGGAGAGCTGGGCGGCGGTGAGGTCCTGGTCGCCGGAGGCGCGGACCAGCTGGCGGTTGAGCCGGCCGATCGCCAGCCGGAGCCGGACGACGGCCTCGGCGGACAGGCCGCCGCGGCCGTCGCCGTCCGCGCTCACGGCCCGGGCTCCTTCGTCGGCGGGGCGGCGGGCCGCGCGGGGGCGGGCGCGGTGGTGGCCGGCCGCCCGGCCGTCGGCGCGGCACCGGAGGGTGAGGCGCCGGACGGTACGGAGCCGGACGGTGCGGAGGCCGGACGCGCGGCGGCGGGCCGGGTCCGCTCGCGCACCAGCGAGGCGGCCGCGGCGACCAGCGACATCGCGATCGCCAGCCAGAACACCACCACCAGCCCGTCGTGGAAGGGCCCCGAGATCAGCTGGGGGAAGAACTCCCGACCGGTCAGCGTCCGGACGTTGTCCGCCGGCAGCTGCCCGAGCACCTGCGGGCCCAGCAGCTGCTGGATCGGGTTGTACCCGAGGAAGGCCGCGAACAGGGTGCCCACCGGCGGCAGCGAGGCGATGGCGTGCGCGTCGGCGGCGGGCACGCCCTGGGCGGTCAGTCCGGCGGTGAGCGTGTGCGGCAGCGAGCCCGCCAGGCCGGCCACCATCAGGGAGAAGAAGACGCCGATCGACAGCACCATGCCGGCGTTCTGGAAGGTGGCCCGCATGCCGGAGGCCGCGCCGCGGGCGGCGGCCGGCACGCTGGACATGATCAGCGAGGTGTTGGGGGCGGCGAACAGGCCGCCGCCCAGGCCGTTGACGAACACCAGCAGGGCGAACCACGGGTAGCCGAAGTCGGTGGGCAGCAGGAGCAGCCCGGCGAAGGACAGGGCCATCACCACCAGTCCGCCGGCGGCGAAGAGTCTGGCTCCGGCGCGGTCGGACAGGTAGCCGGCGACCGGTCCGGCGGCCAGGAAGCCGACGGTCAGCGGGACGAGGTAGATCCCGGCCCACAGCGGGGTGTCGGCGTAGTCGTAGCCGTGCAGCGGCAGCCAGATGCCCTGCAGCCAGATGATCAGCATGAACTGCAGTCCGCCGCGGGCGATCGAGCCCAGCAGGGTGGCCGCGTTGCCGCCCGCGAAGACCGGGTCGCGGAAGAGCGAGAGCGGGAACATCGGCTCGGCGGTGCGGGACTCGACCAGGCAGAAGACGGCGAGCAGGGCCACCCCGCCGAACAGTCCGGCCAGCACCCAGGGGTTGGTCCAGCCCATGGTGTGGCCGCCGTACGGCTGGATGCCGTAGGTGATCGCGGCGAGCAGGGCGGTCAGGCCGACGCCGAAGGTGATGTTGCCCCACCAGTCGATCCGGGCGGGCTTGCGCACCCCGGTCTCGCGCAGCGACCGGTAGGCCCAGACCGTGCCGAGGATGCCGATCGGCACATTGACCCAGAAGATCGACCGCCAGTTCCACTCGGCCAGCAGCCCGCCCAGGACCAGGCCGATGAAGGACCCGGCGATGCCCGCGACGATGTTCACCCCCAGGGCCGTGCCGCGTTGGCGGGCCGGGAAGGCGTCGGTGATGATCGCCGCCGAGTTGGCCATCAGCATCGACCCGCCGACCGCTTGCACGACCCGCCAGCCGATCAGCCACAGGGCCCCGGGCCCTCCGTGCAGCGGGTCGAGGGAGAGTGCCACCGAGGTGAGGGTGAAGATCAGGAAGCCCGCGTTGTAGATCCGCACCCGGCCGTGGATGTCGCCCAGTCTGCCGAGGGTGACCACCAGCACGGCGGTGACCAGCATGTAGCCCATCAGCATCCACAGCAGGTAGCTGACGTTGCCGGGGCGGAGCGGGTCCAGGCCGATGCCGTTGAAGATCGCGGGCAGCGAGATCAGCACGATCGAGGCGTTGACGGTGGCGATCAGGGTGCCGAGCGTGGTGTTGGACAGCGCCACCCACTTGTACCGGGGGTGCTCCGGTGCCACACCGTGGCCGGCCGGGTGCGGCCGCCCCGTCCTGCCGCCGTCGGAGAGTCGTGTCGCCACCGCTGCCTCCTGCTGGCCGGCCGGCGGGTCGGCGTGGGGAATTCGATAGCTTCCGCCAACTAACGATAGTCCGGCGGATGTTCGACCGGTAGACCCGGCCGGGGCACGGGGAGCGCGGGGGAGTGTCCGGGGCGCGCCGCCCGTCCGCCCTCCGTCACCCCTCGACGGACCGGGAGGGCCCCCGGCGGCCGCCCCGGTCCAGCAGTCGGACGGCGAGCGCGGCCAGCAGCGCGGCGGCCAGCGCGTACACGGGCAGCCAGAGCGTGGTGGTCGCGGACAGGCAGTCGGCGACGGCGTGCCGGGCCTGTTCGCCTTGGGCGGCGGCGAGCGCGGCGCCGTCCCGGGTGGCCAGGTCGCCGAGGGAGGCCTGGGCCTGCAGCCGGGCGTAGTCGCCCAGGCGGGGGCAGTCGCGGCGGGTGCCCGGCATCGGGAACAGCCAGGACCAGCGCTGCATCGCCGGGGCCAGGGCGAGGGCCACGCACAGTCCGATGACGAGCGTGTAGGCGGCCAGGCTCCGGGCGTAGCCGTCCCCGGTGTCGGTCGCGCGGCTCGGCGGGCGGGTGGAGGAGAGGACCACCGCGAGGAGGGTCAGCCCGAGGTAGGTGGAGAACCACTGCCAGGAGCCGGAGGAGAGCGAGAAGGCGAGGACGGCGGCCAGTGCGGTGCCCAGGACCCCGGCCCGCGAGGTCACCCCCGGGGCGGGGGCGGGCCCCCGGGCGGCTCGGTGGCTGTGGTCGTCCATGCGCTCTCTCCCCTGGCCGGCGGCGGGCCACCAGTCTCCGGGCGGGGCCGTGCCGGGGCCCTCGCACCATGCCGGTCCGCCCGCCGCCTCGCCCGGTTGGCGGGCGGGGACGGCGGGCGGCACTGGCAGGGCGACGGCGGCGGGGCTACGGCGGTGGGGCGGCAGCGGCGGGGCGGCTCAGGCCTGCTCGGACTGCTCGGGCGGCCACGGTCCGTGCGCCGCGACCTGGGCGCGCAGCCCGCGCAGCGCCCGGGCGGAGGCGATCCCGACCGCGCCGGTGACCAGGCCGTCCCGGACGCAGACGGCGGCGAAGCGGTGCTCCGCCAGGCTGCCGTCGACCACCTCGAACCGCTCGGCGCCGCCGGGCCGGCCGAACACCTGGACCCGCAGCCCGTACTGGTCGGTCCACAGGTACGGGACCGGCCGGTAGGCCTGCCGTTCGCCGTCCGGGCCGGCCAGCAGGTTCCGGGCCGCGTGCATGGCCTGCTCGGTGGCGTTGGTGCGCTGTTCGAGGCGGTGGTGGCGGCCGGTGCGCGGGTCGGGCCAGGAGGCGGCGTCCCCGGCCGCCCAGACGCCGGGGCCGGCGGCGCAGTAGGCGTCGCAGACCACGCCGTCGTCCAGCGGGACGCCGCTGCCGGCCAGCCACTCGGTGGCCGGTTCGGAGCCGACGGCCATCAGCACGGCGTCGGCGGCCAGTTCGGAGCCGTCGGCGAGCCGGACGCCGACGGCCCGGCCGCGCCGTTCGAGCAGCCCGGTGGCCACGCCCCGGTGCAGCCGCACCCCGTGCTCGCGGTGCAGGCCGGCCAGCAGCGCGGCCGTCTCGGTGCCCAGGACGGCGGCCAGCGGCATGGCGGTGGAGGTCAGCCAGGTCACCTCGGCGCCGAGCCCGACGGCGGTGGCCGCCGCCTCGGCGCCGAGCAGCCCGCCGCCGACCACCAACAGCCGTACGCCCGCGCGCAGTTCCTCGCGCAGGGCGAGGGCGTCGGCGAGGGTGCGCAGTACGTGCGCCCCGGGCCGGGGAGCGTCGGCGCCCGGGAGCCGGCGCGGGCGGACCCCGGTGGCCACGATGACGGCCTCGCAGCGCACCCGCCCGCCGTCGGAGAGCCGGACGGTCCGCTCCCGGCGGTCCAGCCGCTCGGCCCGGACCCCGAGGCGCAGGTCGAGCCGGAGCTCCTCCAGCGCCTCGGGGCCGCGCAGGGCCAGGCGGTCGGGCTGCCACTCCCCGCCGAGCAGGTGCTTGGACAGCGGCGGCCGGTCGTACGGCGGTTCGGGCTCGGTCCCGATCAGGGTGAGGCGGCCGTCGTAGCCGGCCCGGCGCAGCGCCTCGGCGGCGTGCAGCCCGGCCGCGCCGGCGCCGACCACGGCCACGTCCCGCAGTGCGGTCACGCCTGGTCCAGGGTGATGGCCGAGGCCGGGCAGACCGCGGCGGCGTCCCGGACGGCCTGGTGGAGTTCGGCGGGCGGTCGGGCGTCGAGCAGGACGACGATGCCGTCCTCGTCGCGCTGGTCGAAGACGTCGGGGGCGGCGAGCACGCAGTGCCCGGCGCCGCAGCACTTCTCCTGGTCGATCCGGACGAGCATGGTCTTCCTTTCGGAACGGGCGCCCCGGCGGTGTGGACTCCGGTGCGGGGCAGGTGGGTTGGTGTGGTTCCGGGGGCTCCCGGGGGAGCCCGGGTCACCAGGCGATCGGCAGCTCGTGGACGCCGTAGATGAGCATCTCGCCGCGGAAGCGGACCTCCTCGAACGGCACGGTCAGGCGCAGTCCGGGCAGTCTGCGCAGGATGGTGGCCAGCGCGATCTGCAACTCCAGCCGGGCGAGCGGCTGTCCCAGGCACTGGTGGGCGCCGAAGCCGAAGGCCAGGTGGCGGCGGGCGTCGCGGGTCAGGTCGAGCTCGTCGCCGTCGGGGAACTCCCGTTCGTCCCGGTTGGCGGTGTTGACCATGCAGATGACGCCTTCGCCCGCCGCGATCCGCACGTCGCCCAGGTCGACGTCCTCGGTGGCGACCCGGGTCACGCCGGAGTGCACGATGGTCAGGTAGCGCAGCAGTTCCTCGACCGCGCCGGGTACGGACTCGGGGTGCTCGCGCAGGTGGGCGAGCTGGTCGGGGTTGCGCAGCAGGGCGAGCACGGAGAGCGCGGTCATGTTGGCCGTGGTCTCGTGTCCGGCGATCAGCAGCAGCCGGCCCATGTCGCCGATCTGCTGGGTGCTCAGCTCGCCGCGCTCCACCAGGCGGCTGAGGATGCCGTCGTCGGGGTGGGTGCGCTTGGTCTCGGTGAGCCCGATCAGATAGTCGACCAGCTTGGCCTGGGCGTCGGCGACGTCCTCGGCGGCGGAGTCGCGGCGCAGCAGGACGCGGCTGCACTCCTGGAAGAAGTCGTGGTCCTGGTAGGGGACGCCGAGCAGCAGGCAGATGACCAGGGACGGCAGCGGCAGGGCGAACTCGTGGACGAGGTCGGCGCCGGAGCGTCCGTCGGTCATCCGGTCCAGCAGGTCGTCGGCGATCCGCTGGATCTCCGGGCGCAGCGCCTCGACCTTCTTGATCATGAACTCGCCGGTCAGCATCCGGCGGAAGTGGGTGTGCTCCGGGGCGTCCATCCGGATGATGGTCGGCCGTCCGGTGTTCAGCTGCCGGGCGCCCGCGCTGATGAACGGGTAGCCGGGCCGGGTGGAGTCGGAGCTGAACCGGGCGTCGGAGAGGACGGCCTTGACGTCCTCGTGGCGGGTGACCAGCCAGCTGGTGGAGCCGTCCCACAGGGTGACGCGGCTGACCGGCTCCTCCTGCCGGGCCTGGTCGTAGGCGGGCGGCGGGGCGAACGGGCAGGTGCCGCGGGCGGCGGGGTGGGTGAATCGGGGGGTCTTCTCGGCGGTGGCCATCGGTGGATCCCCTTCCGGGAGTCGAGCCGTGGGCACCTAGTTACGTGCCCAAAGCAACTAACTGAAAGTCACGCTAACTCGCGTTCCGTGGTGGCGAAAGGGCGGATCGGGTGACGGCCGAAACTGTCCGAAACCCGGCGCCGGCTCCCCGTCCCGGCCGCCGCCCGGACCGGATCGCTACAGTTCCCCCATGTCGGACGAAGAAGACGCCGAAGACGACCGGACCACCGCCTGCCGGCCGCAGGGCCCGAACGGCCTGGACGGCCTGGAGGACGTCCTGGCCACCCTGGCCTACCTGCTGACACGGTCACAGGAGCACGAGCGCCGCACCGCCAAGGCCGGCATCACCGCCGCCCGCTCGGACGTCTACCTGCTGCGCGCGCTCGCCGAGCGTGCGGAGGCCAGCCGGGTGAGCGACCTGGCCGACCGCCTGATGGTCAAGCCCTCCCACGTCACCCGCCAGATCGACCGCCTCCAGGGCCAGCAGCTGGTGGAACGCAGCCAGGACACGCAGGACCGGCGGGCCCGCCAGGTGGCCATCACCCGCGGCGGACGGGAAGTGCTGGACCGCCTGAAACAGGCCAACATCATCGGGCTCGCCGACGCGCTGGACGGCATCCCCGAGGCGGACGTCGTCACCACCGCCACCGTGCTGCGCCACCTCATCGACCGGTACGTGCACCGGGTGCGCGCCACGGGGGCCGACGACGACCCGCTCCCGGACCGGACGGACGGCGCCGCCGGCGCACCGGCTCCGGCCGCGGGGCCCAGAACGGCCGCGTACCAAGGCGGTTGAGCCGGGGGAGCGCCCGGGTACGTCCTCCGGCATGTCGGACGAGAAGAACCGCGCCGTGGCCGAGGCGATCCTCCCGCTGGTCGGCGGCGCCGCCAACATCCGCTCGGTCGCCCACTGCATGACCCGGCTGCGGCTGGGCCTGGCGGACCGCGCCCTGGTCGACACCGAGGCGCTCCGGGCGCTGCCGGAGGTCCTGGGCACGGTCGAGGACGACACCTACCAGATCGTGCTCGGGCCCGCCGCCGTCGCCGGGGTCACCGCGGGGCTGCGCCGGCTCCTGGAGCCCCCCGGCCCGCAGGACGGGGCCCCCGGCCCGGCGGCCGCCCCCACCGCCGAGGACCTCGCCGGGCGCGGCGAGCGCATCCGGGCCCAGGGCCGGGTGCGCAACGCCACCCCGGTGAAGCTGGCGCTGCGCCGGATCGCGAACATCTTCGTCCCGCTGATCCCCGCCCTGATCGGCTGCGGGATCGTCGCCGGCCTCTCCGGGGCGCTCGCCAACCTCGGCTGGGCACCGGCGCTGGTCACCGCCCTGGGCCCGGTCTCCTCCGGGTTCATGTCGCTGATCGCGGTCTTCGTCGGCTACAACACGGCGAAGGAGTTCGGCGGCACGCCCGTGCTCGGCGGCGCGGTGGCCAGCGTGATCGTCTACGCCGGGGTCGCCAAGGTGGAGGCCTTCGGCCACCACCTCACGCCCGGCCAGGGCGGCGTGGTCGGCGCACTCGGCGCCGCACTGCTGGCCGTCCACCTGGAGCGCTGGACCCGCCGGCTGGTGCCCGCCGCCCTGGACGTCCTGGTCACCCCCACCGTCACCGTCCTGCTCGGTGGGCTGGCCGCGCTGTTCGGCCTGATGTACGTCGCCGGGGAGGTCTCCACCGCCATCGGCCACGCCGCCACCTGGCTGCTCGCCCACGGCGGCCTGCTCGCCGGACTCGTGCTCGGCGGCCTCTTCCTGCCGCTGGTGATGCTCGGCCTGCACCAGGCGCTGATCCCGATCCACACCACCCTGATCCAGCAGCAGGGCTCCACCGTCCTGCTGCCGATCCTCGCCATGGCGGGCGCCGGACAGGTCGGCTGCGCGGTGGCGGTCTACCTGCGGCTGCGCCACAACGCCTCGATCCGGGCCACCATCAGGTCCGCGCTCCCGGCCGGCCTGCTCGGCGTCGGCGAGCCCCTGGTCTACGGCGTCACCCTGCCGCTGGGGCGCCCGTTCGTCACCGCCTGCGTCGGCGGCGCGGCCGGCGGCGCCTTCATCGGGGTGGCCGGACAGCTCGGCGACGCCGTCGGCTCCACCGCCATCGGCCCCTCCGGCTGGGCCCTCTTCCCGCTCCTGGCCGGCCCGCACGGTCTCCTCGCGAGCGCCGCCGTCTACGGCGGCGGGCTGCTGACCGGCTATGTCGCGGGCTTCCTCGCCACCTGGTTCTTCGGCTTCACCCGCGAGACCCTCGCCGAGTACAACGCCGTTGCCCCGGAGGGGGGTTCGGAATAGCCGCCGGGCCGCCGCCGAAGGG
>NZ_JBHJSJ010000071.1:0-39539 GCF_042268845.1 Kitasatospora sp. NPDC056273
AAGCTAAGCCTTACAGCGCCGATGGTACTGCAGGGGGGACCCTGTGGGAGAGTAGGACGCCGCCGAACAATTCTTCAGAAGAACCCCCATCCGGGACCCGGATGGGGGTTCTTCGCGTTTTCAGGGACTCTTCGCGTTGTGGGCCGGTTGCGGGGCGGGCCGGAAAGAATCTTGGCCGGCCGTGTCGAGAACCCGTGCCCGGCACCGTCCCCGGAGTGGACGCGGCCACAATGGGTCGCACCAGCTCCGAGGATCCGAGGAGAAGACGATGGCCAAGTACCTGTTGCTGAAGCACTACCGGGGTGCCCCGAGCGCGGTCAACTGCGTGCCGATGGACCAGTGGACGCCGGAGGAGGTCACGGCGCACATCCGGTACATGCAGGAGTTCGCGGACCGGCTGGAGAAGACCGGCGAGTTCGTCGACGGCCAGGCGCTCGCGCCCGAGGGGACGTGGGTCCGGTACGACGGCGAGGGGCGTCCGCCGGTCACCGACGGTCCGTTCGCCGAGACCAAGGACCTGATCGCCGGCTGGATGGTGATCGACGTCGACAGCTACGAGCGGGCTGTCGAGCTGGCCGGGGAGCTGTCGGCCGCTCCCGGGGCCGGGGGCGAGCCGATCCACGAGTGGCTGGAGCTGCGTCCGTTCCTGGCGATGCCGGCGACCATCACGGAGTGACGTCCCTGATGGACGAGGCCCTGCTGAGGAGTCTCACGCCGAGCGTCATCGGAGTCCTCGTCCGCCGCGGAGCTGACTTCGCGGCGGCCGAGGACGCGGTGCAGGAGGCGCTGGTCGAGGCGGTCCGGCTCTGGCCGGCCGAGCGGCCGCGCGATCCCAAGGGCTGGCTGGTCACCGTGGCCTGGCGCAAGTTCCTGGACGCGACCCGGTCGGAGGCCGCCCGCCGGCGCCGGGAGGACCTGGTCGACCAGGAGCCGGAGCCGGGGCCCGCGGCCGCCGTGGACGACACGCTGCAGCTCTACTTCCTGTGCGCCCACCCGTCGTTGACGCCCTCGTCGGCGGTGGCGCTGACGCTGCGGGCGGTGGGCGGGCTGACCACCCGCCAGATCGCCCGGGCCTACCTGGTGCCCGAGGCGACCATGGCGCAGCGGATCAGCCGGGCCAAGCGCACCGTCTCGGCCGTCAGGTTCGATCAGCCGGGGGACGTCGCGACCGTGCTCCGGGTCCTCTACCTGGTCTTCAACGAGGGCTACTCCGGCGATCTCGACCTCGCGGCCGAGGCGATCCGGCTCACCCGGCAGCTCGCCGCGGTGATCGACCACCCCGAGGTGGCCGGACTGCTGGCCCTGATGCTGCTGCACCACGCCCGGCGGGCGGGCAGGACCGCGCCCGACGGCGCGCTGGTGCCGCTGGCCGAGCAGGACCGCGGCCGGTGGGACACCGGGCTGATCGCCGAGGGCATCGGCATCCTCCAGGGGGCCCTGGCCCGGGACCGGCTGGGCGAGTTCCAGGCCCAGGCGGCCATCGCGGCGCTGCACGCCGACGCGCCCACCGCGGGGGAGACGGACTGGGTGCAGATCGTCGAGTGGTACGACGAGCTCGTCCGGTTGACCGCCAGCCCGGTGGTGCGGCTCAACCGCGCGGTGGCGGTCGGCGAGGCCGACGGTCCGCGCGCGGGGCTGGCGGCGCTCGCGGAGCTGGACGACGCGCTGCCCAGGTATGCGGCGGTGGCGGCGTACCTCCACGAGTGCGACGGGGACCTGGTGGCGGCGGCCCGGTTGTACGCGGAGGCGGCGCACCGGGCGCCCGACCTCGCCGAGCGCGACCATCTGACCCGTCAGGCGGCCCGGCTCAACACGCTTCTGAAGGATCGTCGGACGGACTGAGTCCGGCCGGGGGAGCGGGGCTCAGAGCCGGCCGGCGGCCTTCAGCGCCAGGTAGGTGTCGGCGAGGGCCGGGGCGATCCGGGTCGGCGGGGCGTCCAGGACGGTGACGCCGTGGCGGGTGAGGTGCTCGGCGGTGGCCCGGCGGTCGGCCCGGGTCTGTTCGGCGGCGGCCGCGCCGTAGACGGCCTCCAGGGTGCCCCGCCCGGCGGCGAGGGCGTCCAGCTGCGGGTCGGCGACCGAGGCGAGGACGACCTCGTGGCGCTTGGTGAGCATCGGCAGCAGCGGACGCAGGCCGTCCTCGACCGGGGCCGCGTCGAGGCCGGTGAGCAGCACGATCAGCGAGCGCTGCGGCGCCATCTTGAGCGCGGTGGCGACCAGTGAGCGCATGTCGGTCTCGTGCAGCGCGGGTTCCAGCCCGGCCATCGCGTTGGTGAAGGCGGGCAGCACCTCGTGGGCGGAGCTGCCGGCCACCGCGACGCGCTTGCGGGAGTCGTGGGCGAGCAGGTCGACCCGGTCGCCGGCCCGGGTGGCGAGGGCGGTGAGCAGCAGTGCGGCGTCGAGGGCGGCGTCCAGGCGGGGCGCGTCGCCGACCCGGCCGGCCGAGGTGCGGCCGGTGTCGAGGACGACGAGGATGTGCCGGTCGCGTTCGGGGCGCCAGGTGCGGACGGCGACGGTGTTGCGGCGGGCGCTGGCGCGCCAGTCGATGGAGCGGACGTCGTCGCCGGGCAGGTACTCGCGCAGGGAGTCGAACTCGGTGCCCTGGCCGCGGGTCAGGACGGAGGTGCGGCCGTCGAGTTCGCGCAGCCGGGCGAGTCGGGAGGGCAGGTGCTTGCGGCTGGCGAACGGGGGCAGCGCGCGGACCGTCCAGGGGACGAGGTGCGAGCCCTGGCGGGCGGCCAGGCCGAGCGGGCCGAGCGAGCGGACCGTCACCCGGTGGGCGTGGTGGTCGCCGCGCCGGGTGGGGGTGAGCACGGTGGTGATCCGGCGCCGTTCGCCGCCGGGGAGGGCAAGGGTGTGCCGGGAGGCGGCCTCGGCGGTGCCGGGGCGCCAGGCGGAGGGGGCCCAGGCGTCGCGGACCAGGCCGCGGAGCGGCCGGCCGGACGGGTTGGTGACGGTCAGTTCGACGGTGGCGGGCTCGCCGAGCCGGACGGTGGTGTCGCCGGCCCGCCCGAACCGCAGGCCGCGGACCGGGGCGGCGAGCACCAGGTCGACCGCGACGGCGACCAGCACCGCGCCGGTGACCAGGCCGATCCCGGTCCAGGACGGCAGCAGCAGGCCCACGACGAGCGCGCCGAGTGCGGCGAGCAGGGCGGTTCGCCCGGTGAGGGCCATGCGGTGCGCTCCTTCGGAAGCCCGTGCGTCGGAACCCGTGGGCCGGCGGCCGGAACGGGGGCGGTACGGCGGGGTGGGGTCAGCGGGGTGCGGGCGTCTGGGTGAGGACGGCCTGGATGACGGAGTCGGCGGTGACGCCCTCCATCTCGGCCTCGGCGCGCAGCGCGACCCGGTGCCGCAGGGTGGGCAGGGCGAGCGCCTTGACGTCGTCCGGGGTGACGTAGTCGCGGCCGGCCAGCCAGGCCCAGGCGCGGGAGGCGGCGAGCAGGGCGGTGGCGCCGCGCGGGGAGACGCCGATGGACAGCGACGGGGACTGCCGGGTGGCCCGGCAGAGGTCGACGATGTAGGCGAGGACCTCGGGGGAGACGGTCAGCTTGGCGATCTGCTCGCGGGCGGCGGCGACGTGCTCGGGGCCGGCGACCGGGCGGACGCCGGCCGCGCCGAGGTCGCGCGGGTCGAAGCCGGCGGCGTGCCGGGAGAGCACCTGGAACTCCTGGTCGCGGTCGGGCAGCGGCAGGACCAGCTTGAGCAGGAAGCGGTCCAGCTGGGCCTCGGGCAGCGGGTAGGTGCCCTCGTACTCGACCGGGTTCTGGGTCGCGGCGACCAGGAACGGGACGGGCAGCGGGCGCGCCTCGCCGTCCACCGTGACCTGGTGCTCCTCCATGGCCTCCAGCAGGGCGGCCTGGGTCTTCGGCGGGGTGCGGTTGATCTCGTCGGCGAGCAGCAGGTTGGTGAAGACCGGGCCGGGCTGGAAGGAGAACTCGGCGGTGCGGGCGTCGTAGACGAGCGAGCCGGTGACGTCGCCGGGCATCAGGTCGGGGGTGAACTGGATGCGCTTGGTGCCCAGGCTGAGCGCGGTGGACAGGGTGCGCACCAGCAGGGTCTTGGCGACACCGGGGACGCCCTCCAGCAGCACGTGGCCGCCGCAGAGCAGGGCGACGACCAGGCCGGTGACGGCCGCGTCCTGGCCGACCACGGCCTTGCCGATCTCGGCGCGCAGGGCGGTCAGCGCGGCGCGCGGGTCGGTGGCGGGGGTGGCGGGCGCCGTGCCGGGGACGGGGCGGAGCTGGGCGGTTGCCTGGTCGGTCACGGGTTCCGTACCTGCCTTTCGAGGGCGTCGAGGTCGTCGGCGAGCCGCAGCAGTGCGGCGTCGTCGGTCGGGGGCGGGCCGTACAGCAGGGCCCGGACGTCCCCGGCGGGCCGTTCGGACAGCCGGTCGGCCAGGGCGACGCAGAGCGCGTCGGGGTCGGGTGCGCCGGCCTGGAGCGGGACGCCCAGGGCGGGGGCGAGGCGGTGCGCGGTGGCGCCGCGCAGGGCCTCGGCGGCGCGGCCGCGGGCCTTGGCGCGCCGGTAGAGGCGGGCGCGGCCCTCGGTGGTCTCGGCGGCGCGGACCACCACGGGCAGGTTCTCGCTGACCACCGGGCCGAGCCGGCGGCCGCGCCAGAGGGCGGCGAGCACGGCGGCGACGGCGAGCTGGTAGCCGGCCCAGTGCCAGCCGCTCGGCAGGAAGTCGCCGAAGCTCTTGGTGCGGGCGCCCTCGGGGAGCGGGGCGGAGTAGTCGGGCAGGTGCCAGGTGAGGCGGGGCTGCGAGCCGAGCAGGCCGAGGGCGAGGGCGGCGTCGCCGTCCTTGGCGAGTTCGCCGTTGTGCAGGAAGGTGCCGCTGCCGAGCACGACGACGTCGCGGTCGCCGTCGCCGGCCGGGAGGACGACCAGCGGGTAGCCGTGGGCGCGCGGGTAGCAGCCGGTGCCGCGGCTGCCGCTGGTGTAGAGCATGCCGCCCTGCTGGGCGCTGCCGGCCCGGACGGCCTCGGTGAGGGCGCACTCCGGGGGAGTGGAGCGGACGGAGGCGTACGGGAGCCCGCCGGCGTCGTCGGACAGCCGGATGCCGGGGGCGAGCGCGGTGAGCGCGGCCGGGCCGGGGGCGACCAGTACCAGGCGCCGGTGCCGGGCGGCGGCGACGGCGCGCAGCTGGGCGGGGTCGAGCAGGTCGGGTTCGGGCAGGACGAGGGTGTCGGGGCCGGCCGGGGCGGTGGCCGGGTCGGTGGTGAACTCGGCCTTGAGGCCCTGGCGTTCGAGCAGGGCGACGACGGCGTGCGCGCCGTCGCGGTCGTACGAGCGCGGGTCCAGCGGTGGGTAGCGGCGGTCCTGGCCGAGGGCGGACACGGCGGCGGCGCCGATCAGCAGGGCGGCGAGGACGGCCAGGTACCAGCGGGCGCGGCGCCACAGGCCGCGGGTGGTCGGGGCGAGGCTGGTCGCGGCGGCGGCGGGCGGCTCGGCGACGGGTGGTGCCGCGGGTGCGGGGGCGGGGACGGAACCGGTCATGCCGCTCCTCCCGAGGACGGAGCCGGAGCCGGTGCGGGGGGCGCGAGGACCGGGCGGGTGCGCTCCAGCGTCCGGTCGAGCTCGTGCAGCAGCCGGTACGCGCTCTGGTCGGCGGTGCGCTCGCCGTACGCGATGTCGTCGAAGGTCCGGGCGGCCGCGGCCAGTGCGGCGGCGTGCTCGGGCAGCGCCCGGCCGGCCTCGGCGGCGGCCTCGTCGGCGGTGCGGCCGGGGCGGTTGTCGAGCAGGGTGCGCTCCTCCAGGCCGCGCACCAGGGCGCGCATCTGTTCGCGGACGGCTTCGGTCCAGCGTCCGGCGGCGGCGTGCCCGGCGGCGTCCGTCCGGTACTGGTCGGCGCTGCGCGGGCCCTCGGCGCCGTACACGTCCTGGACGGTGCGGGCGGCGCGGCGGGGTGCGCCGAGGCGCCACCAGACCGCGCCGCCGATCAGCACCGCGACGATCAGGAAGAGGACCAGCCCGGTGGTGCCGGTGGTGCCGTCGCCGGAGATGCTGTCGAGCGCCTTGGCGATGTGGTCGTAGATCCAGTCCGTGACGCGTTGCAGTACGGACGGGTCGTGCTTGTGGTACTCCGCGTCGAGCAGCTCGTCGCGGGCGGCCTCGCGCGCCGGGTCACGCGGCACGGTGACGGGTGCGCCGCCCGCGGCGAGGAGCCTGTCCCCCCAGTTAGGCATCCGGTTCAGCGCCTCGCCGGTGCCGGGTCGCCCTGCGCGCCCCAGCCGGTGCCGCTCTGCTCGGGCAGGCCGGCCGCGCGGGCGAGTTCGATGTCCAGGGCCTCGCGGCGGATCCGCTGGTCGATGTAGACCAGCACGCCGACGGCGGCGATGAAGGGGGTGGTGAAGGTGCCGGCGATGATCCCGGCGACCGCCAGCAGGAGCAGCATGGCCACGCCCTGGTCGGCGGTGTCGGGCAGGCCCTGGGCGTCGAGGCTCTCGAAGCCGAGCAGCAGGCCGAGGAACTGGAACGGGACGACGACGACCATCGCGACGACGAGCGCCAGCACGTGGCCGAGCAGGTTGATGCCGAAGACCCGCCACCAGGCGCCGCGGACCAGCCGCCGCGAGCGCGACAGCGCCGTCAGCACGCCCTGCTTCTCCAGCATCAGGGCGGGCGCGGCGAGGCTGAAGCGCATCCACAGCCAGACGGCGACCGGCACGGTCAGCAGGCCGACCAGGGTGAGCAGGCCGGCGATGGCGACGGAGCCCTGGCCGGCGAGGGTGTAGCCGATCAGCGGGGTGAAGCCGAGCAGGACCACGCCGGGGCCGAGCAGGACGGTGAGCAGGGTCAGCCCGAGCAGTTGCAGCAGCCGGGGGCGGGCGTCGCGCCAGGCCTCCCCGGCGGTCGCCGACCGGCCGAGGACGGCGCGGCTGACCACGATGGTGAGCAGCGCGGTGGCGAACACGTTGAGCAGCAGTTCGAGCGGCAGTCCGGCCAGCATCCGCAGGGTCTGGGTGGCCTCGCCGGTCTTGCCCTTGACCAGCAGGTTGACCAGGAGGCTGCCGGCCTGGGCGACCACGGCGAGGCCGAGCGAGAGCGCGAGCACGGTGCGCCAGTGCCGGCGGACGGTGGTGACGGCACCGTCGAGCAGTTCGCCGAAGCTCAGCGGGCGCAGCGGGATGACGCCCGGCTTGGGGCTCGCCGGGGCGCCCCAGCCGTACGGGCGGTGGCCGCCGGGAGGCTGCTGGCCCCACCGCTGTCCCCACTGCTGTCCGTTCCCGGGGGCGCCGGCCGGGCCGGTCCAGCCGGGGGCGGCCTGTGGTGGTGCCGACGGCCCGGGCACGGCGGCGGGCGCGTCGGCCGGGGGCCGGGCGTCGTCGCGGGGCGGCTCGGACGAGCTGGGCGAGGCCCAGCCCGGGGTGTCGGTCATCACTGCTCCTCGGAGGGCGTCACGGGCGCGACTGCGAACGGATCTTCCGCCCGCGCGCAGCGCCCATCGTGCCATGGGGCCGGAAACCGGCCCCATGGCGATCCGGTTGCTGATCGGCAACGGTCCTCCGCGGCGGGTCGGGCGGTGGTCCGGCGCGGGTTCGCGGGGGTCCGGAGGCGTTTCCGGGGGAGCATTCGCCCGGTATGGCCGGAATGCACCGGTGGGGGAGTTGGCCGTTCTGGAGCATTGGCACTGCTGTGCGGCAGGTCACAATCCGGTAATGAGAAGATGGACGCATGAAGGGACGCGTCCTCGTCGTTGATGACGACTCCGCACTGGCCGAGATGCTCGGTATCGTGCTGCGGGGTGAGGGTTTTGAGCCGTTTTTCGTCGCGGATGGGGACAGGGCGCTAGCCGCCTTCCGGGAGACCAAGCCGGACCTGGTCCTGCTCGACCTGATGCTGCCCGGCCGGGACGGCATCGACGTGTGCCGGCAGATCCGGGCCGAGTCCGGCATCCCGATCGTGATGCTGACCGCGAAGACCGACACGGTCGACGTGGTGGTGGGCCTGGAGTCGGGGGCCGACGACTACGTCACCAAGCCGTTCAAGCCCAAGGAGCTGGTGGCCCGGGTTCGCGCCCGGCTGCGCCGCGCCGAGGAGCCGACGCCCGAGCAGCTGACCATCGGCGACCTGGTGATCGACGTGGCCGGCCACTCCGTGAAGCGGGACGGCCGGGGCATCCCGCTGACCCCGCTGGAGTTCGACCTGCTGGTCGCGCTGGCCCGCAAGCCCTGGCAGGTGTTCACCCGCGAGGTGCTGCTGGAGCAGGTCTGGGGCTACCGCCACGCGGCGGACACCCGTCTGGTCAACGTCCATGTGCAGCGCCTGCGTTCCAAGATCGAGAAGGACCCGGAGCGCCCCGAGATCGTGGTGACCGTCCGCGGCGTCGGTTACAAGGCGGGACCCAGCTGACGTGACGGAGCGGGCAGACGACACCCCGTCGGGTTCCGCGACCGACGGGGCGGGGGCCGTGCGCGGCGACGTGCTGAGTTCGACCACCCGTCGCCGACGCGGCCCTTCCGGCGTGTTCGCGCTGGTGAAGCGTCAGCTGCGCCGTCCCACGCACCGGGTGGCCGCGCTGTACCGTCGGTCGATCCAGCTGCGCGTGGTCGCGGTGTCGCTGCTGGCGTCCATCGCGGTCGTCCTGGTGCTGGGCGTGGTCGTGGTGGCGCAGGTGCGCACCGGCCTGCTCGGAACCAAGACGGACGCCGCCCGCGCGCAGGCCCGGATCGGCTTCCAGGTCGAGCAGAAGAAGATCGACGAGGCCCGGGACCAGAAGCTGCGGGGCACCGCCGACCCGACCGTCGACGAGATCGGCACCTGGCTGCTGCGGCAGGTCAACGACCTGGCCGGGAGCGGGCAGACCGTCTACTCGGTGATCGCGATGTCCCCCGGCACCGGCGCCGTCGTCCCCGACGGGGGCGGCTTCGCGCCGCGCTACTCGGGCGACATCCAGCCGATCAGCATCCCGGACACCCTGCGGGCCAAGCTGGCCGCCGAGCCCGGCCAGATGTTCGACCAGCCGACCCGGATCCAGCGCTCGCCCGGGAGCAGCGTCACGTCCGAGCCAGGGCTGGCCCTCGGCATGCAGTTCCGCGGCCCGGCGGAGACCTCGTACCAGCTGTTCTACGTCTTCTCCTTCGGCCAGGAGACCGACACCCTCAACCTGGTCACCGGCACCCTGGCGACCGCCGGGGTGTTCGTGGTGATCCTCATGGGCGGCATCGCCTGGGTCGTGGTGCGCCAGGTGGTCACCCCGGTCCGGATGGCCGCCGGGATCTCCGAGCGGCTCGCCGACGGGCACCTGGAAGAGCGGATGAAGGTCACCGGGACGGACGACATCGCCCGCCTCGGGGAGTCCTTCAACCGGATGGCCAACGCCCTCCAGGCGCAGATCCGCCAGCTGGAGGAGCTGTCCCGGGTGCAGCGGCGGTTCGTCTCGGACGTCTCGCACGAGCTGCGCACCCCGCTGACCACGGTCCGGATGGCCGCGGACCTCATCTACGACAGCCGCGAGGACCTGGACCCGATGGCGGCCCGCTCGGCGGAGCTGCTGCAGGGCCAGCTGGACCGCTTCGAGTCGCTGCTCGCCGACCTGCTGGAGATCAGCCGCTTCGACGCCGGCGCCGCGATCCTGGACGCCGAGCCGGTCGACCTGCGCGAGATCGTCGCCCGGGTGGTGGAGGCCGCCGAACCGCTCGCCGAGGCCAAGGGCAGCGCCGTGGTGATCCGCGGCGACGGCGAGCCGGTGCTGGCCGAGGTGGACTCCCGCCGGATCGAGCGCATCCTGCGCAACCTGGTGGTCAACGCGCTGGAGCACGGCGAGGGCCGCGACGTGGTGGTCCGGCTGGGCTCGGCGGACGGCGCGGTCGCGGTCGGCGTGCGCGACTACGGCATCGGCCTCAAGCCGGGTGAGGCGTCCCGGGTGTTCCACCGCTTCTGGCGGGCCGACCCGTCCCGGGTGCGGACCACCGGCGGCACCGGCCTCGGCCTGTCCATCGCGGTCGAGGACGCCCACCTGCACGGCGGCTGGCTCCAGGCCTGGGGCGAGCCCGGCGGCGGCTCGCACTTCCGGCTCACCCTGCCGCGCACCCGCGGCGGCGAGATCAGCCGGGCGCCGTTCCGGCTGGAGCCGGAGGACTCCCGCAACAACCGGGGCCTGGGCGCGCAGGGCACGCCGTACCGGCGGGCGATCAGCCCGGCCGGCTCGACGGCGACGGCCGCCGTCGAGGAGCAGGCGGAGACGCCGGAGACGGTGAGCGGCGGCCTCGGCAGCGGGCTCGGCGGGGTGCTGAACATCGGCCCCGGGCTGGGCCGGCGCAAGCTGCCGGAGGGTCCGCGCGCGGACCCCTCGGGCGTGTGGACGGCCGCCGGGTACGGGGCCACCGGCGCCCAGGTGATGGTGGACCCGACGCCGGGACGGCCGTCGGTGGCACAGCGGACGGCGGAGCCGGACGCGACGGGTGGGACGACGGACGCGGAGGGGTCGCAGCGTGCGAAGGACGAGCAACAGGACTGAGCCGCGGCTCCTCGCGGTGGTCGGCGGGCTGCTCGGCGCCCTGGTGGCGAGCGGCTGCGCGGCCATGCCGGATTCCGGCGGCATCACCAGGGTGGAGCTGTCCCAGGGCTCGGCCGACAAGGACCTGCAGGCCCGGGTCTACCCGGTGGCGCCCGCCCGGGGCGCCAAGCCGCGCGAGCTGCTGAACGGGTTCCTGGACGCGGTGACCGCCGACGAGGGGTACGACACGGCGCGCAAGTACCTCACCGAGAGCGCCGCCGCCACCTGGAATCCGGACGCCGGGACGAAGGTGCTCTCCGCCACCGGCATCCCGGTCGGCCAGGACGTCACCGACGCGGACACCACGGCGTCGTTGCAGGTGAGCGGGCAGCTGGTGGCCGGCGTCGACGAGCGGCACTCGTACGCGCGGGTCGCCGGGCAGAACAACGACTCGTCCGACTTCACCTTCGTCCGGCAGAAGGACGGCGAGTGGCGGATCGACAAGCTGGCGCCCGGCGTGATCATGAACGAGACCAAC
The DNA here is from genome assembly GCF_042268845.1 of Kitasatospora sp. NPDC056273. Classification (NCBI taxonomy): domain Bacteria; kingdom Bacillati; phylum Actinomycetota; class Actinomycetes; order Kitasatosporales; family Streptomycetaceae; genus Kitasatospora; species Kitasatospora sp. NPDC056273. Next base: position 10,977 of record NZ_JBHJSJ010000071.1, read on the forward strand.
TTCCGGAACAGCTTCCGGCAGGTCGAGCGGTTCTTCTACACCGCGCCCGACCCGTCCTCGGTGGTGTCCGGGAGCACCGGCCAGGAGGTGCTGCTCGCCGACCCGGTCTACCTGCGGCGCCGGATAGACCCGCTCACCTCGGCCGTCCGGGCGCTCGTCGACGGCCCCTCCGTCTGGCTCTCGCCGGTGGTCCGCACGGCGTTCCCGGCCGGCACCACGGTCGACAAGGTGAGCATCGACGACAACCGGGTCGCCCACGTGCAGCTCGGCAAGGCGGACACCGGTGAGCCGATGGCCTGCCGGCGGATGGCGACCCAGCTCTTCTACACCGTCGCCGACCAGGGCAAGGGCCAGATCACGCGGCTGGAGCTGAAGGGGCCGCACGGCTCCTGCACGGCCGCCCGCGGTGACTCGCCGTCCACCGGCCCCGGTGCCCTGGCCGGGTCGACGACGGCGACGCAGTACTACCAGCGTGCCGACGGAGCCCTGGTGGCGACCGACGAGGTGCGCCCCGGCGATCCGGTCCGCGGGGTCCTCGGCAAGCCGCAGTCGAACACCAAGCCGCCGCTCGGCGCCTTCGCGGTCAGCCGCACCGGCTCCCAGGCCGCCGCGATCAGCGAGGACGGCCACCAGGTCTGGTCGGTGCCGCTGTCGGACAGCGCGGTGGCCATGGGCGAGCCGGTGCTCACCTCGCCGGCCAAGGGCGGCGACAAGGAGGACGGCTTCGCCTCGCCCACCTGGGACGGCCGCGGCGACCTCTGGGTGGTGGACCGCAACAAGCAGGCCCCGCGGGTGGTGATGGTGCGCGGCGCCAAGTCGTACACCGTGCCGGTCGAGGGTCTGACCGGCCAGACCGTGCAGGCGCTGAAGATCTCCTCGGACGGCGTCCGGGTCGCCGTGGTGGCCAGGACCCCGGGCTCGGCCGTCCGCTCGCTGTGGTTCGGCCTGGTCGTGCACGAGGGCACCCCGCAGGCGCCGACCGTGAAGATCACCGCGCTGCACCGGGCCGCTCCCACGCTCACCGACGTCGCCTCGGTGTCCTGGGCGGAGACCGACCAGCTGCTCGTGCTCGGCAAGGAGGCCGACCGGACCCAGCAGTTGTACTTCATCAGCACGGACGGCTCGCAGAGCACCGAGACCCAGCTGCAGAGCGCCGAGAGCATGCTGACCGTCTCGGCCTCGGAGTCCCGCGGGGACAGCCTGACCCAGACGCCGCCGGTGCTCGCGATGGGCGAGGTCAAGCAGACGGACGGCAAGCCGAGCGAGATCAAGGCCTTCCGCCTGGTCAACAACCAGTGGCGGGAGACCTCGCTGATCGACAAGCCGCGGTCCTTCTTCTACGCGGGCTGACGCCGCGTCCGGGCGGGGCCTCCGGCCCGGCCCGGCGGGGTGTCGGCGGCCGCGGTGACGGTCAGTCGGACGGGCGCACCGTGGCCGCGACGGTGGCGCCCGCCCGGACCGGGAGGCCGGCGTCGGCCAGCGCCCGGGCGGCCTCGGCGAGGCTGGCCCCGGTGGTCACCAGGTCGTCCACCAGCACCGGGTGACGGCCCGCCAGGCTCCCCGGTCCCACCACGCTCCCCGGTCCCGTCAGGCCCGCGCGCCCGGTCCGGGCACGCGGCAGCACGGTGAGCGCGCCGTGCAGGTTGCGGCGCCGTTCGGCCGCGTTCAGCCCGGCCTGGTCGGCGACCGGCCGGGCGTGCCGCAGCAGCGGCGCGGCCCGGACGTCCAGGCCGGCCCTGCGCAGCGAGCGGGCGGCCGCCCCGGCCAGCCGCAGCGTCGGATCGTGCCCGCGGGCGCGGACGGCCGAGCGCGCCGAGGGCATCGGGACCAGCAGCAGTGGCGCGGCCCCGGCGCGCGCCCCCAGGGCGGAGCGCACGGCCCGGCCGAGGGCCTCGCCGAGCGGCGCGGCCAGCCGCAGCGCGCCCCGCTCCTTGTGGGCGAGCAGCAGCTGCCGGACCGGACCGGTGTACGGCGCGGCGGCGTGCGTCCAGGGCAGCGGGGTGGGGGCGGGCCGTGCGGTGGCCAGCGCGTGCCGGCAGGCCGGGCAGAGCTGGGTGCGCTCGCTGCCGCAGCCCGCGCAGTCGGCGGGCAGCAGGACGTCCAGCAGCCCGGCCAGTGCGTGGCCGAACGGCCCCTGGGCGGACGGCGGACGGGCGGGGGAGGGGAACGGCGGCACGGCTGCTCCTGGCGGCGGCAGGCACGGAGAGTCAGCACAGAATCGGCCGTACGGGGGGCGTTGTCCAGGTATTTACCCTTACTTCACCCACGAGAGGGTAGACAGGGTGGACCAGCTTGACCGCCCGACCGCAGTATCGGGTCATACCCTCCTTATCGCCTGGGGAGGCGAAAAACCCGTGTGAGGTGTTCGATAAGGCCCAGGGGGTTTCAAACGTCCCTGGTGGGGAGGAAGTGAGGTGAGGGCCAGTCGTTTCCGCCGCTGGCGGCGGGGACGGGGGGCCGGCAGTGGATGGGCTGGTCCAGCTGGGTCTCAGTCCGGTCCGGTAGCACCCGGATCGGCGTCAGCACGAGGGATCGGAGTTCTGCGTGGACATCGTCGTCAAGGGCCGCAAGACCGAGGTGCCCAAGAGGTTCCGCGAGCACGTGGCCGAGAAGCTGGAGAAGGTCCAGAAGTTCGACGCCAAGGCCATCAGCCTCGACGTTGAGGTGTCCAAGGAACACAACCCGCGGCAGGCCGACCGCTCCGACCGGGTGGAGATCACTCTCCGCAGCCGCGGCCCCGTGATCCGGGCGGAAGCCGCCGCCGGTGACCCGTACGCGGCGCTCGACCTGGCTTCCGCGAAGCTCGACGCGCAGCTGCGCAAGTCCGCGGACCGGCGTCGGGTGCACAAGGGCGGCGCGAACGGCCGCACCCCGATCAGCGTCGCCGAGGCGACCGCGGCCCTGGCCGCGCTGCCGGAGACGACGGCGCCGGAGGGCGAGACGAACGGCGCCGTCCGCAAGACCATGATGGGATCCCTGGAAGTGGAGGGCGAAGGCCCGCTGGTGGTCCGGGAGAAGACGCACCCGGCCGCCCCCATGGCGCTGGACCAGGCGCTCTACGAGATGGAGCTGGTCGGCCACGACTTCTACCTCTTCGTGGAGAAGGACAGTGGCCTGCCGAGCGTGGTCTACCGCCGGCACGGTTACCACTACGGCGTCATCCACCTGCAGACCGACCTCGCGGCCGGCCCGGGTGGCGGGGCGGGCGGCGCGATCGGCGGGGCCGACGACGAGGACTGACCGTCCGAACAGCGATGGAGGGGTGACCCCGGCGGCCGTGGCCGCCGGGGTCACCGGCGTTCGGGGGCGGTTGGGTTCGAACGGCGGCACGGTTCGAACAGCGGTGCGTCGAGGGTGCGGTGCGGTTCCAACGGCGGTGCGTCGAGGGCGGTCTCGCGCCCCGGACGGACGGGTCACCCGTTGCGGGGGAATCGGCATCGGAGCGTGACCGGGGCGGCGCCGGGGCGTGGAATGATTGGCGCACGACGACCCGCGAAGGGGGAGGAGCGGATGGGGGATCACTTCGGGCTGGGGCCCGGGGTCGGGCCAGGGCTGCCGTTGGGGGCGGAGGATGAGCCCGCGTACGAGCCGCACCGGGGTGAACCGATCCGCGTGTTGGTGGTGGACGACCACGCGCTGTTCCGTCGGGGGCTGGAGATCGTCCTCGCGGAGGAGCCGGACATCAAGGTCGTCGGCGAGGCGGGGGACGGCGCCGAGGCCGTGCTGAAGGCCGCCGACCTGCTGCCCGACATCATCCTCATGGACGTCCGGATGCCGCGCCGCAGCGGGATCGAGGCCTGCACGGCGATCAAGGACGTGGCACCGAGCACCAAGATCATCATGCTGACGATAAGCGACGAGGAGGCCGACCTCTACGAGGCGATCAAGGCGGGGGCCACCGGCTACCTGCTCAAGGAGATCTCCACCGACGAGGTCGCCACCGCGATCCGCGCGGTCGCCGACGGGCAGTCGCAGATCAGCCCCTCGATGGCGTCCAAGCTGCTCACCGAGTTCAAGTCGATGATCCAGCGCCGCTCCGACGACCGGGACCTGGTGCCCGCGCCCCGGCTCACCGACCGGGAGCTGGAGGTGCTCAAGCTGGTGGCGACCGGGATGAACAACCGGGAGATCGCCAAGGAGCTGTTCATCAGCGAGAACACCGTGAAGAACCACGTGCGCAACATCCTGGAGAAGCTCCAGCTGCACTCGCGGATGGAGGCGGTGGTGTACGCGATGCGGGAGAAGATCCTCGAAATAGGGTGAGCCTGGCGGGACTTAGCGGTCCGCCAGCAGCTTCTCCAGGGTCGGGCGCAGCCGCTCGTCGTGCAGCGTCCCGACCCGCACCGCGTCGCAGCCGACCCAGTCGGCCGCCTCGCGCAGCGCCGTCGCCAGCGCCTCGACGTGCCGGGCGCCCCGCCCCGGACCGTCCAGGGAGACCTGCCGGGCGACCAGGGTGCGCCCCTCGCGGGCCGGGTCGACCCGGCCGACCAGCCGGCCGCCGGCCAGTAGCGGCATCGCGAAGTAGCCGTGCACCCGCTTGTGCTTGGGCGTGTAGGCCTCCAGCCGGTGCGTCATGCCGAAGATCCGCTCGGTGCGGGCGCGGTCCCAGACCAGGGAGTCGAACGGCGAGAGCAGTGTGGTGCGGTGGCGCCCGCGCGGGGCGGTGGCGAGGGCGGCCGGGTCGGCCCAGGCCGGGGCCGGGGCGCCGTCCGGGCCCCAACCGGCCACCTCGACCGGGACGAGCCCGCAGTCGGCGAGCACCGGGTCCAACTGCTCGGCGCGCAGCCGGTGGTAGTCCAGCAGGTCGGCCCGGGTGGCCACGCCGAGCGCGGCGCCGGCCTGGGCGACCAGGGTGCGCACGCACTCCCCGTCCGACCGCTCCTGCCCCAACAGGGCGTCGGGGATGGCCTGTTCGGCCAGTGCGTAGACCCGCTTCCAGCTCCGGCGCTCGGTGCAGACCACGTCGCCGAAGGCCAGCGCCCGCTCGACCGCGATCTTGGTGTCGGACCAGTCCCACCACTCGGCGGTCTTCTTGGCGCCGCCCAGCTCGGTGGAGGTCAACGGCCCCTCGGCCCGCAGCTTGTCCAGCACGGCGCGGTAGGTCTCGGGCGGGACCTGGTGGCCCCAGAGGTGGCCGCGGTCGCGGTAGCGGCGGCGCCGGAAGGCGAACAGCGGCCACTCCTCGACCGGCAGGAGGCAGGCCGCGTGCGACCAGTACTCGAAGCTCGTGCCGCCGCCCCAGTACGCCGCCTCGACGGCCGGGCGGCCGACCGCGCCGAGGCGGGCGTACGGCACCAGCTCGTGCGAGCGGGCGAGCACCGAGATGGTGTCCAGCTGGACGGCGCCCAGGTGCCGCAGCACCCCGCGCACCCCGCCGCGGCGGTCCGGCGCGCCCAGCAGGCCCTGGGCGCGCAGGGCGATCCGGCGGGCGTCGTCCGCGCTGAGGACGGCGGCGGGGGCGGGGCGGGCGGCAGCGGTCATGCCGGGGAGCGTAGTCCGGGGCACCGACAGCGCGGGCCTGGGTCCGGACGGAGGGCTCAGGCCAGGTCGGAGGGCAGCAGGGAGGCGATCCAGGAGTCGTGGAAGGCGCCGCGCTGCTCGGCGTACGAGCGCAGGGTGCCCTCGAAGCGGTAGCCGGCCTTCTCGGCGACCGCGCGGGAGCCGTCGTTGCCGACGTAGGCCAGCCACTCCAGGCGGCGCAGGCCCAGCTCGCGCAGGCCGTAGTGGGAGACGGCGCGCGCGGCCTCGGTGGTGTAGCCGCGGCCGCGGAACTCCTTCACGGCCCACCAGCCGATCTCGGCGCAGCCCGGGTCCTGGGGGCGCAGGACGAGCCCCTGGGAGCCGACGAGGGTGCCGGACTCGCGCTCGAACACGCACCAGATCAGGTTCGCCCCGGTGCGCCGGCCCTCGATGGCGAGATCGCGTACGAAGAACTCGGCGTCCTCGCGGCGGTAGGGCGACGGGACGACCGTCCAGCGCTGGATCTCCGGATCCTGGCAGGCGGCGTAGACCGCGTCGATGTCCGACTCCTGCGGGGGGCGCAGGACCAGTCGGTCGGTGGTGAGGGCGGGAAGTTCGGCGCGAAGTTCGTCCATGAACGGATTATTCCGCCAGGGGAGGAAGGCGGGCATCCGATTATTCGCCCGCCTCGGCGTCCAACTCCACGACCCGCCGACCGTTTTGTCCCGGTGGACGGTGCTATCGGGCCATGTGCTCGCCAGGGTGACACGGGAATACCGTGCTGACGCACCTCCCGGGGGGTTGGACTCCTCGCATACGATGGCCCGTGCGGTGGGGTGGACCCGCCGTGCAGTCGTCCAGTGCCAATACAGGCAAGGAGCCCGCTCATCGTGTCCGTCTTCGACAAGATCCTGCGCGCCGGCGAGGGCAAGATCCTTCGCAAGCTGCAGCGGATTGCCGCCCAGGTCAACTCCATCGAAGAGGACTTCGTCAACCTCACCGACGCCGAGCTGCGCGCACTGACCGACGAGTACAAGCAGCGGCTCGCGGACGGCGAGACCCTGGACGACATCCTCCCCGAGGCGTTCGCCACCGTCCGTGAGGCCGCCAAGCGCGTGCTCGGCCAGCGGCACTACGACGTCCAGCTCATGGGCGGCGCCGCGCTGCACCACGGGTACGTCGCCGAGATGCGCACCGGTGAGGGCAAGACCCTCGTCGGCACGCTGCCCGCGTACCTGAACGCGCTGACGGGCAAGGGCGTCCACCTGATCACCGTCAACGACTACCTCGCCGAGCGCGACTCGGAGTGGATGGGCCGGGTGCACCGCTTCCTCGGCCTCGAAGTCGGCGTGATCCTGGCCAACATGACGCCCGCCGAGCGCAAGCGCCAGTACGGGATGGACATCACGTACGGCACGAACAACGAGTTCGGCTTCGACTACCTGCGCGACAACATGGCCTGGTCGCAGGACGAACTCGTCCAGCGCGGCCACTACTTCGCGGTCGTCGACGAGGTCGACTCGATCCTGATCGACGAGGCCCGTACCCCGCTGATCATCTCCGGCCCGGCGGACCAGGCGACCAAGTGGTACGCCGACTTCTCCAAGCTGGTGCTGCGCCTGAAGATCGACCGGGACTACGAGGTCGACGAGAAGAAGCGCACGGTCGGCATCCTGGAGGAGGGCGTCAGCCGGGTCGAGGACTACCTGGGCATCGACAACCTCTACGAGTCGGTGAACACCCCGCTGGTCGGCTTCCTGAACAACGCCATCAAGGCGAAGGAGCTGTACAAGCGGGACAAGGACTACGTCGTGATGAACGGCGAGGTCATGATCGTCGACGAGCACACCGGCCGCATCCTGGCCGGCCGCCGCTACAACGAGGGCATGCACCAGGCGATCGAGGCCAAGGAGGGGGTGGAGGTCCAGAACGAGAACCAGACCCTGGCCACCATCACCCTGCAGAACTTCTTCCGCCTGTACGACAAGCTCGCGGGCATGACCGGTACCGGCACCACCGAGGCCGCCGAGTTCCACCAGATCTACAAGCTCGGCGTGGTGCCGATCCCGACCAACAAGACGCCGCTGCGCATCGACCAGCCCGACCTGATCTACAAGTCGGAGCCGGCCAAGTTCGCCGCCGTGGTCGAGGACATCGCCGAGAAGCACGAGAAGGGCCAGCCGGTGCTGGTCGGCACCGTGTCGGTCGAGAAGTCCGAGTACCTGTCGCAGGAGCTGCGCAAGCGCGGCATCCCGCACGAGGTGCTGAACGCCAAGCACCACGAGCGCGAGGCGCAGATCGTCGCGCAGGCCGGCCGCAAGGGCGCCGTCACCGTCGCCACCAACATGGCCGGCCGCGGCACCGACATCATGCTGGGCGGCAACTCCGACCACCTCGCGGCGGCCGAGCTGGCGCAGCGCGGGCTCACCCCGACGGACACCCCGGAGGAGTACGAGGCCGCCTTCCCGGCCGCGCTGGAGAAGGCCAAGGCCTCGGTGAAGGCCGAGCAGGACGAGGTCAAGGAGGCCGGCGGCCTCTACGTCCTCGGCACCGAGCGGCACGAGTCCCGCCGGATCGACAACCAGCTGCGCGGCCGCTCCGGCCGTCAGGGCGACCCGGGCGAGTCCCGCTTCTACCTGTCGCTGGGCGACGACCTGATGCGCCTGTTCAAGGCCGGCATGGTCGAGCGCGTGCTCTCGATGGCCAACGTCCCCGAGGACGTGCCGATCGAGTCCAAGATGGTCACCCGCGCCATCGCCTCCGCGCAGACCCAGGTCGAGCAGCAGAACTTCGAGATCCGCAAGAACGTCCTCAAGTACGACGAGGTGCTCAACCGCCAGCGCGAGGTCATCTACGGCGAGCGCCGCCGGGTGCTGGAGGGCGAGGACCTCCAGGAGCAGGTCGGCCACTTCATGGACGACACCGTCGAGGCGTACGTCCGCGCGGCCACCGGCGAGGGCTTCGAGGACGACTGGGACCTGGACAAGCTCTGGACCGCGCTCAAGCAGCTCTACCCGGTCACCCTGGACCTGGAGGAGCTGGAGGAGGAGGCCGGCGGCCCGGCCGGGCTGACCCCCGAGTTCCTGATCAAGTCCGTCCAGGAGGACATCCAGGGCCAGTACGGCGCCCGCGAGGACCAGCTGGGCGCGGAGATCATGCGCGAGCTGGAGCGCCGGGTCGTGCTGTCGGTGCTGGACCGCCGCTGGCGCGAGCACCTCTACGAGATGGACTACCTCCAGGAGGGCATCGGCCTGCGGGCCATGGCGCAGCGCGACCCGCTGGTCGAGTACCAGCGCGAGGGCTTCGACATGTTCACCGCGATGATGGAGGGCATCAAGGAGGAGTCCGTCGGTTACCTGTTCAACCTGGAGGTCCAGGTCGAGCAGCAGGTCGAGGAGGTCCCGGTCGAGGACGCCCAGGTGGCGCTCGACAAGCTGGAGAAGGACGCCGCCCGCCCGGAGATCAAGGCCAAGGGCCTGGAGGCCCCGAAGCCGCAGCGGCTGCACTACACGGCCCCCTCGGACGAGGTCGGCGGCGGTGTCATCGAGGGCGACTTCGACGACCTCGCGCCGGAGGACGAGGGCGACGGGATGACCCGCGCCGAGCGCCGCAAGGCCGCCAAGTCGGCCAAGGGCCGCCGCCGCAAGGGCTGAGCCGGCCGCCGGCCACCAGCCAGGACGCCACGCAGGGCGCCGTTCCCGGACCGGGACGGCGCCCTGCGCCGTTCCGTACCGCCGGGCGTGTGGTCCGTACCGACGGGCGCGCGGCGGGGCGCTCACCGGGCCTCCACGGCGGTGCACTGCCACTGCCCGGCCGGGCCGCGCTGCTCCAGCCGGAAGGCCACCATGTGGTGGCGCCGGCCGAGGTCGACCCGCACGCAGGCCTCGACCGCGTCGGGTGAGGGCGAGCGGTCGTGCACCGGGCCGAGCCGGGGCCGGTCGGCGGGGCCGCCGCGGCGCAGCGCGCCGGCCCGGACCAGCGAGGCGAGCTGCCCGTAGCCGTCCAGGCTGGTGTGCCGCATCAGCTGGCCGGAGGGCCGGGCGCCGGTGAGCACCTCGACCAGCTGGCGGGCGAACCGGGCGGCCAAGGCTCCGGAGCCCGGCCCGGCGTTCGGCCCCGAGCCCGGCCCGGGGGCGCCGGTGCAGGCGGCGCGCGGGTGGCGCGGGCGGCGGCCGGCCGGCTCGCAGCCGCCGGCGTCACGCGGACGGCGGTACGGGCGGGCGGCGGGGTGGGCGCTGTACCGGACGGTCACGGGGTGGCTCCTCGGCTGGGTGGTGCGGGTACGGACGGGTCCAGGCTGGGGGCGTCCCGCGCGGGGCGGCAACGGGTTTCCGGGGCGGCCGGGACGGGCCGCCGAGTTCACCTATCCGGGGGAACCGGCCTGTGCGGCGCCGGGCCGGAGGGGCCGTCCGACGGCGCCCGGTTGACGTGCGGGGACGGGCCGTACGGTCCAAAAGGGGACGCTCCGGCTGGGCGGACCGGGTGGCGGCGCCCGGCCGCCGCATTGCGCCGTACGGGCGCGGCGCGCACCATCGGAGCCTGACCGGGAGCGGACCGCCGGGCTCCCACGACGAGGGACGGCCGGTATGACGACACGGGTGGCGGCCCCGGCGGCCGCGGGCACCGCCCCGCCCGCCGGCGAAGGCGTGCCGCGGTACGGCGTGGTGCTGGGCGGCGGCGGGATGCTCGGCGCGGCCTGGACGGTCGGCGCGCTGTGCGCCGTCGAGGAGGCCACCGGGCGGCAGCCGGGCGGGGCCGACGTCCTGCTGGGCACCTCGGCGGGCGCGATCCTCGCCGCGATGCTGGCCGGCGGCGTCCGCCCCGAGCAGCTGCGCGACCACCAGCGCGGCCTGCCGATCACCGAGGGGCCGCTGTCCGGGACGGCCTTCGACTACGACACCGCCGTCGGCGGCGCGCTGCCGCCCCGCCCCCGGGCCGGGATCGGCTCGCCCGGCCTGCTGCGGGACGCCGTCCGGCACCCGCGCGAGTACCCGCTGCTGACCATGGTCTCGGCGATCGCGCCGCACGGCCGCGGCTCGCTGGCGCCGGTCGGCGAGCTGGTGCGCGGCCTGCTCGGCGACGGGGGAGGGCCGGAGCCCGGCGGCGGGGGATCGCCGCTGCGGGTGGTGGCCGTGGACTACCGCAGCGGCCGGCGGGTGGTCTTCGGCGACCCGGACGCCCCGGCCGTCCCGGTGCCCGACGCGGTGATGGCCTCCTGCGCGATCCCCGGCTGGTTCGCGCCGGTGCGGCTGGACGGCTCGGCGTACGTGGACGGCGGCTGCTGGTCCGCCACCAACGCCGACCTGATGCTCGGCCGGGGGCTGGACGAGGTGTACGTGCTCGCCCCGATGGCCCTGCGGCTGGACCCGAGGCCGGGGCGGGCCGGGCGGCGGGGCCGGGAGGACCGGGAAGGGCAGGACGGCCGGGAGGGCCGGCTCGGGGGCGGCCGCGACACCCTGGTCGCCCTGCGCGAGTGGCGCGCCCGGGACCGCCCGCGCGGCGTGCTCGCCCAGCTGGTGAGCCGCTACCGCCACGCCGTCACCCGGCAGCTGCTGCGCGAGGCCGCCCAGCTGCGGGCCGAGGGCGTCCGGGTGCGGCTGCTCGCGCCGACCCTGGCGGACCTCGCGGTGATGGGCCCGAACATGATGGACCCGGCCCGCCGCGGCGCCGTCCTGGAGAGCGCCCTGCGCACCAGCCGGGAGGCGCTCCGGGCCTAGCGGGGGCCCGGCACGGGCACCGCCCGGCCCCAGCCGGCCCCGGCCGCGGGCGCCCGCCCCCGGACCAGGGGTGATCACGGGCGGCCCGGCGGCGCTTATTCTTGGGGCGCTGGAGACTGTGCTGCTGGACGAACCCCGCTGGACGAACCGGAGAGTGCCCCCGATGCGCGTGTACGTGCCCACCACCCTGGCCGGCCTGGCGGCGGCGCACGAGGGCGGCGCCCTGGACCAGTCCGCCGCGTACGCGGTGACGCCCGCGCTGCGCGAGTGGTACGTCAGCGACGACCTGGAGGAGCTGGAGTACGCGGCGCTGAACCGGGCCGCCCAGTCCTCGCTGCGGCTGCTGGCCGCCGACCCGGGGGCCCCGCGCCGCCGGGTGGTGGTGGCGCTGGACGTGGCGGACGGGTCGGTGCGGCCGTTCCCCGGCGACGAGTACCAGGACCAGGCCTCGCTCGGCCGGGTGGTGCTGGCCGGCCCGGTGCGGCTGGCCAAGGCGGCCGCGGTGCACGCCGACGTGTCCGACGACGAGGTGGTCACGGACGTCGCGGCGGCGGTGGCGGCGGTGGCCGCGGCCGACGCCGGCGACCAGGACGCCCAGTTCACCGTGGACGGCGCCGAGGACCACGACCTGCTCTGGTTCGCGACCCAGGAGATCCCCTCCCTGCTCGGGTGAGTTCCGCCCTACCGGCGTGTCACCCGGCCGGGTTACCGTTTCACCCCGTGCGCACTCACATCGTTTGGGACTGGAACGGCACGCTCTTCCACGACATGGAGGCCGTGCTCGGGGCGAGCAACGCCGCGTTCGCGACCATCGGCGTCGGGCCGATGACGCTCCAGGAGTACCGCGAGCAGTACGAGATCCCGATTCCCCGCTTCTACCAGCGCCTGCTCGGCCGGACGCCCTCCGCGGAGGAGTGGCTGAGGCTCGACGACGCGTTCCACGACCGCTACCGGGAGCTCAGCCCGTCCTGCGGGCTGACCGAGGGCGTGCGCGAGCTGTTGGACGGCTGGCGGGAGGCCGGGAACAGCCAGTCGCTGCTGTCGATGTACGAGCACGACAAGCTGGTGCCGCTGGTCGACACCTTCGGCCTGAGCAGCGGTTTCCTGCGGGTGGACGGCCGCAGCGGCCCGTCCGGCGGCCAGAAGGCGGAGCACCTGACCCGGCACCTGGCCGCGCTGGGCGAGCGGGTGGACCCGGCCCGTACGGTGCTGATCGGCGACGCCGCGGACGACGCCCTGGCGGCGCTGGGCGCGGGCGCCCACGCGGTGCTCTACACCGGCGGTTCGCACACCCGGGAGAAGCTGGAGCCGGTCGGCGTCCCGGTGGTGGACAGCCTGGCCGAGGCGGTCGAGCTGGCGGGCCGGATCACGGGCTGAACCCCGGGGCCCGTCCGGAACGGGCCGGACGGGATACCGGTGGACGTGGCGGGCGCCACGTCCGCCGTCCGCGTGTCTGAGCGGGCGGATCGCGCCCCGGCTGGTCAGGCTGGTGTCACACCCGACCAGCCCCAGGACGGAGCCCGCCATGCCCATCGACGCAGTCACCGAGGTGCCGGTCCCGGTCAACGAGCCGGTGCGGGCGTACGCGCCCGGCAGTCCGGAGCGGGACCGGCTGGTGCGGCGGCTGGACGACCTGGCGGCCGAGCAGGTCCCGCTGCCGATGACGATCGGCGGCGAGCAGCGATTCGGCGGCGGCGAGCGGATCGAGGTGGTGCAGCCGCACCACCACGCCGCCAAGCTGGGCGTGCTCGGCAACGCCACCCGGGAGGACGCCCGGGCGGCGGTGGACGCGGCGTTGGCCGCCGGCCGGCAGTGGCGCTCGCTCTCCTTCGACGACCGCGCGGCGGTCTTCCTGCGCGCCGCCGACCTGTTGGCCGGGCCCTGGCGGGAGACGCTCAACGCGGCCACCATGCTCGGCCAGTCCAAGACCGCGCAGCAGGCGGAGATCGACTCGGCGTGCGAGCTGATCGACTTCTGGCGGTTCAACGTGGGGTTCGCCCGGCAGATCCTGGCGGACCAGCCGATCTCCTCGCCCGGCGTGTGGAACCGCACCGACCACCGCCCGCTGGAAGGTTTCGTCTACGCGGTCACCCCGTTCAACTTCACCGCGATCGCCGGCAACCTGCCGACCGCCCCCGCGCTGATGGGCAACACCGTGGTCTGGAAGCCCGCGCCGACCCAGACCCTGGCCGCGTACCACCTGATGCGGCTGCTGGAGGCGGCCGGCCTGCCGCCCGGGGTGATCAACCTGGTGACCGGCGACGGCCTCCAGGTCTCCCCGGTGGTGCTCGCCGACCCGGCGTTCGCGGGGCTGCACTTCACCGGCTCCACCGCCACCTTCCGCTCCCTGTGGCAGACCGTCGGCGCCAACATCGGCGGCTACCGCACGTACCCGAGGATCGTCGGCGAGACCGGCGGCAAGGACTTCCTGCTGGCCCACCGCTCGGCCGACCCGGAGATCCTGAGGACCGCGCTGATCCGCGGCGCCTTCGAGTACCAGGGCCAGAAGTGCTCGGCGCTCTCCCGCGCCTACCTGCCGCGCAGCCTCTGGCAGCGGATCAAGGACGACTTCCTGGCCGAGGTGGACGCGCTCGCGGTGGGCGACGTGACCGACCTGTCCAACTTCATGGGCGCCCTGATCGACCGGCGCGCCTTCGAGAAGAACCGGGACGCCATCGATCGGGCGAAGGCCGATCCGACGATCGAACTGGCGGCCGGAGGACAGTACGACGACGCGATCGGCTGGTTCGTCCGGCCGACCGTGCTGGTCTCCTCCGACCACCGGGGCGAGATCTTCCGGACCGAGTACTTCGGTCCGATCCTCGCCGTCCACGTCTACGAGGACTCCCGCTGGGACGACGTGCTGCGCCGGGTCGACGCCGGCGCCCCGTACGGCCTGACCGGCTCGGTGATCGCGCAGGATCGTTACGCCATCGCGCAGGCCGTCGAGGAGCTGCGGTTCACCGCGGGGAACTTCTACATCAACGACAAGCCGACCGGCGCGGTGGTCGGCCAGCAGCCCTTCGGCGGCGGCCGGGCCTCCGGCACCAACGACAAGGCGGGCGCCGCGCAGAACCTGCTGCGCTGGACCTCGGCCCGGTCGATCAAGGAGACCTTCGTCCCGCCGACCCACCACGGCCACCCGCACATGGGCTGAGAGTGAACACCGGGCTCCGGTTTGGACATGCTGTCCAGGACGGACCCGACTTCCTGCGGGTTTGCGCCGACCTGTCCCTGTCCACCTTCGATTGATCCGGTTAGGCTGGCTGGCGTCGTCGGGTGGCTGCAGGACGAACGGAACGTCCTACCCGCTGGGAGGGCGTTTCATGCGTGCCATGAGCCCCTTTCAGTCGGATGGTGCGGCAGGATTGCGGTGACCCGTCGGTGTACATCCACACACCACCGAGTCACGCAACGGCGCGCGACAGGAGCCAAGAAGTCATGCAGACCAAGCTGGACGCAGCCAAGGCCGAACTGCTCAAGAAGGCAGCCGCAGCCGCTGAGAACAGCCAGGTGGGGGGAGCGGCGCCGGGGGAGGGTCTGAGCAACGGCGCTCTGACCGCGTACCTGCACCACTACTACCTCCACACCGCGCCCGACGACCTGGTCGACAGAGACCCGGTCGACGTGTACGGCGCGGCCGCCTCCCACTACCGCCTGGGCCTCAAGCGCCCGCAGGGCACCGCCGAGGTGCGGGTCCACACCCCCTCGGTCGAGGAGAACGGCTGGTCCTGCGGCCACACCGTGGTCGAGGTCGTCACGGACGACATGCCCTTCCTGGTCGACTCCGTCACCAACGAGCTGTCCCGCCAGGACCGCGCGATCCACGTCGTGATCCACCCCCAGCTGGTCGTCCGCCGCGACATCACCGGCAAGCTGCTGGAGATCCTGGACGTCGACGCCTGCTCCCGCAGCCAGGCCGCCGGCACCGAGTGGCCCGCCGACGCGACCGTCGAGTCGTGGATGCACATCGAGGTCGACCGCGAGACCGACCGCGAGGACCTGCGCGCCATCGAGGCCGACCTGCGCCGCGTGCTCGGCGACGTCCGCGAGGTCGTCGAGGACTGGGGCAAGATGCGCGAGAGCGCGCTGCGCCTGGCCGACGAGCTGGCCGAGGAGCCCCCGGCGGGCCTGCCCGAGCAGGAGGTCGGCGAGGCCTGGGAGCTGATGCGCTGGCTCGCCGACGACCACTTCACCTTCCTCGGCTACCGCGAGTACGACCTGGTCGAGCACGAGGGCGAGGAGGTCCTCAAGGCCGTCGCCGGGACCGGCCTCGGCATCCTGCGCTCCGACCCGCACAGCCACGACGACGCCCACCACGCCGTCAGCGAGGCCTTCGGCCGGCTCTCCGCGCCGGTGCGCGCCAAGGCCCACGAGAAGAAGCTGCTCGTCCTGACCAAGGCCAACAGCCGGTCCACCGTGCACCGCCCGGCCTACCTGGACTACGTCGGCGTGAAGAAGTTCAACGCCGCCGGCGAGCCGGTCGGCGAGCGCCGCTTCCTCGGCCTGTTCTCCTCCGCCGCCTACACCGAGTCGGTCACCCGCATCCCGGTCGTGCGCCGCAAGG
The DNA here is from genome assembly GCF_042268845.1 of Kitasatospora sp. NPDC056273. Classification (NCBI taxonomy): domain Bacteria; kingdom Bacillati; phylum Actinomycetota; class Actinomycetes; order Kitasatosporales; family Streptomycetaceae; genus Kitasatospora; species Kitasatospora sp. NPDC056273. The sequence continues at coordinate 26,721 of NZ_JBHJSJ010000071.1, forward strand.
TCCAGGAGGTGCTGGAGGACTCCGGCTTCTCCAGCGAGAGCCACGACGGCCGCGACCTGCTCCAGATCATGGAGACCTTCCCGCGGGACGAGATCTTCCAGACCCCGGCCTCCGAGCTGCTCTCCATCGCGACGAGCGTGCTCTACCTCCAGGAGCGCCGCAAGCTGCGGCTGTTCCTGCGCCAGGACGAGTACGGGCGCTACTTCTCGGCGTTCATCTACCTGCCGCGCGACCGCTACACCACGCGCATCCGGCTGCTGATCACCGACATCCTCAAGGAGGAGCTGAACGGCGCCACCATCGACTACACGGTGTACGCCACCGAGTCGGTGCTGACCCGTCTGCACTTCGTCGTCCGGGTCGCCCCGGGCACCGCGCTGCCGCACCTCAGCGACACGGACATCGAGCGGATCGAGAACCGCCTGGCCGAGGCCGCCCGGTTCTGGATGGACGGCTTCCACGACCAGCTGCACACCGAGCTGGGCGAGGAGCGGGCCGCCGAGCTCGGCCACAAGTACGCCAACGCCTTCCCCGACGGCTACCGCGCCGACTTCCCGCCGCGCACCGCCGTCGCCGACATCAAGCAGATCGAGTCGCTGCACGGCGAGGGCGACTTCCGCCTGAACCTGTACCAGCCGGTCGGCGCCGGCGACGACGAGCGCCGCTTCAAGATCTACCGGGTCGGCGGCCCGATCTCGCTGACCGAGGTCCTGCCGGTGCTCCAGCGCCTGGGCGTCGAGGTGCTGGACGAGCACCCGTACGCGCTGCGCCGCTCCGACGGCAGCACCGCGTGGGTCTACGACTTCGGCCTGAAGCTGCGCGAGGCCACCGAGCTCACCGACGAGGCCCGCGAGCGCTTCCAGGAGACCTTCGCCGCCACCTGGACCGGCAAGGCCGAGAACGACGGCTTCAACGAGCTGGTGCTGACCGCCGGGCTGACCTGGCGCCAGGCGATGATGCTGCGCGCGTACGCCAAGTACCTGCGCCAGGCGGGCTCCACGTTCTCCCAGGACTACATGGAGGACGCGCTCCGCAACAACACCCACTCCACCCGGCTGCTGGTCAACCTGTTCGAGGCCCGGCTGAGCCCGAGCCACCGCGCGGGCGCCCTGGAGCTGACCGAGGGCATCCTGGAGGAGCTGTCCGGCGCCCTCGACGAGGTCGTCTCGCTGGACGAGGACCGCATCCTGCGCTCCTTCCTGAACCTCATCAAGGCCACCCTGCGGACCAACTTCTTCCAGCACGCCGCCTCCGGCGAGTGGCACTCCTACGTGTCGATGAAGTTCGACCCGAAGGCCATCCCGGACCTGCCGGCCCCGCGCCCGGCGTTCGAGATCTGGGTCTACTCGCCGCAGGTCGAGGGCGTCCACCTGCGCTTCGGCAAGGTCGCCCGCGGCGGTCTGCGCTGGTCCGACCGGCGCGAGGACTTCCGCACCGAGATCCTGGGCCTGGTCAAGGCGCAGATGGTCAAGAACACCGTCATCGTCCCGGTCGGCGCCAAGGGCGGCTTCGTCGCCAAGCAGCTGCCGGACCCGGCGGTCGACCGCGACGCCTGGCTGGCCGAGGGCGTCTCCTCGTACAAGACCTTCATCTCGGCGCTGCTCGACATCACCGACAACCTGGTCGGCGGCGAGGTCGTGCACCCGGCCGACGTGGTCCGCCACGACGAGGACGACACCTACCTGGTCGTCGCCGCCGACAAGGGCACCGCGACCTTCTCGGACATCGCCAACGGCGTCGCCGAGTCCTACGGCTTCTGGCTGGGCGACGCGTTCGCCTCCGGCGGCTCGGCCGGCTACGACCACAAGGGCATGGGCATCACCGCCCGCGGCGCCTGGGAGTCGGTCAAGCGCAACTTCCGCGAGCTCGGCGTCGACACCCAGACCGAGGACTTCACCGTCATCGGCATCGGCGACATGTCCGGCGACGTCTTCGGCAACGGCATGCTGCTCAGCGAGCACATCCGCCTGGTCGCCGCCTTCGACCACCGCCACATCTTCCTGGACCCGAACCCGGAGGCGGCCTCCTCGTACGCCGAGCGCCGCCGCCTGTTCGAGCTGCCGCGCAGCTCCTGGGACGACTACGACCGGTCGCTGATCTCGGCCGGCGGCGGGGTCTTCCCGCGCAGCGCCAAGTCGATCCAGCTGACCCCGCAGGTCCGCGCCGCCCTCGGCGTGTCGGCGACCAAGCTGACCCCGGCCGAGCTGATGCGGGCCGTCCTCCAGGCCCCGGTCGACCTGTTCTGGAACGGCGGCATCGGCACCTACGTCAAGGCCTCCACCGAGACCAACGCCGAGGTGGGCGACAAGTCCAACGACGCCATCCGGGTCAACGGCGAGCAGGTCCGGGCCCGGGTCATCGGCGAGGGCGGCAACCTCGGCTGCACCCAGCTCGGCCGCATCGAGTACGCGGCCACCGGCGGCCCGGAGGGCACCGGCGGCTGGATCGACACCGACGCGATCGACAACTCGGCCGGTGTGGACACCTCGGACCACGAGGTCAACATCAAGATCCTGCTCAACCAGGTGGTCGCCGAGGGCGACATGACGGTCAAGCAGCGCAACGTCCTGCTGGCCGAGATGACCGACGAGGTCGGCCACCTGGTGCTGCGCAACAACTACGCGCAGAACGTGGTGCTGGCCAACGCCGTCGCCCAGGCGCACAGCATGGTCAACGTGCACGCCCGGATGATCAGCCGCTTCGAGTCGGCCGGCCGGCTGGACCGCGGGCTGGAGTTCCTGCCCGCCGAGCGCCAGATCCGTGAGCGCCAGCAGAACGGCCGCGGCCTCTCGCAGCCCGAGATGTCCGTCCTGCTCGCCTACACCAAGATCATCCTGGCCGAGGAGCTGCTGGCCACCGAGCTGCCGGACGACCCGTTCTTCCGCACCTCGCTGCACGAGTACTTCCCGACCGCGCTGCGGGCGAGGTTCGCCGACGCGATCGACAACCACGCGCTGCGCCGCGAGATCATCACCACGCTGATCGTCAACGACACGATCAACCGCGGTGGCTGCACCTTCGCCTTCCGCCTGAAGGAGGAGACCGGCGCGACCTACGAGGAGATCGCCCGGACGCACACCGCCGCGCGGGCCGTCTTCGACCTGGAGCCGATCTGGGCCGAGATCGAGGACCTGGACAACAAGGTCCCGGCCCGGGTGCAGACCAAGATGCGGCTGCACTCGCGGCGCCTGGTCGAGCGCGCCACCCGGTGGATGCTCAACAACCGCCGCCAGCCGCTCGACATCGCCGGCACCATCGAGTTCTTCCACGACCGGGTCAACCAGGTCTGGGCGTCGCTGCCCAAGCCGCTCCGCGGCGAGGACCTGACCTGGTTCGAGTCGATCTACGGCGAGCTCGCCGCGGCCGGGGTGCCGGAGGAGCTGGCCACCCGGATCGCCGGCCTCTCCTCGGTCTTCCCGACCCTGGACGTCGCCGAGGTCGCGGACCGCTCCGGCAAGGACGTCGCCGAGGTCGCCGACCTCTACTACGACCTGGGCGACCGGCTCCAGATCTCGCACCTGCTCGACCGCATCATCGAGCTGCCCCGCACCGACCGCTGGTCGTCGATGGCCCGGGCCGCGATCCGCGAGGACCTCTTCGCGGCGCACGCGGCGCTGACCGCCGACATCCTGGCCTGCGGCCCCGAGGGTGCGACCCCGGAGGAGCGGTACACCGCCTGGGCCGAGCTCAACGCGACCCTGCTGAACCGCGCCAAGAGCACCCTCGACGACATAAGGGGTTCGGACAACTACGAGCTGTCCAGCCTCTCGGTCGCGATGCGCGTCATCCGCACCCTGCTGCGCACCGGTTCGATGCGCTGACGGACGGCTGTACCGGAGGGGCCCGCGTCCACGGACGCGGGCCCCTTCCGCATGTCCGGCCGCCCGCCCGGAGGGCCGTCCGACGGCCCTCCGGAGAAGTCGCGCCGAGGGTCGTCCGGAGGTCCGTCCTGAGGTCCGTCAATTCCGGAGCGTGACAGCGGAATCACGCTGCGCGCGAATCGAAGTGTGGTCGGGATGTGTCCCTATGGTTAACGCGGCGTCACGAATGCCGCCATTTCTTGTCAGAGTTCCCAGCAAGTCGTGGAATTTCGCCCCAACTGCCCTTTTTGCTATCTGTTCTGACATGGCATGAGGTGCAGTAGGCTGACTCCGCGATAGGCGTCGCCGCAGGTCTCGTACCGGAACGCACTTCGATGTGGTGTGACATCGGGTGCCTTTCGGAGAGGTTCAGGCCGCCAGTCCCATTCGCGTTCCGGGGCCCGGACCGGCCCCACGCGATGCCACCTGAAGAGAGTTTCATGACGTCATTTGTGCAGGAACCCTTTTTCTGGGTCTTCATCGTGGTGATGCTCGTATCCGTCGGAGCGGCCCTCCAGGCCCGCCGGACGAACCTCGCCCTGCGACGGCGCAACGCCTCGCTGGAGGAGGAGAGCGCCCTGGCACAGCGGCAGCGCGAGGAACTCGCCGTGCTGCACGACCGCCTGCAGGGCCAGCACGCCTCCGAGCTGACGGCCGTCCGCCGGGACGCCGAGGAGGACACCAAGGCCGTCCTCAAGGCGGCGATGCGGACGCTGCAGGGCTTGGCCGACGAGCAGCAGATCGTCATCGACAAGGTGCAGCGGAAGTACGGCGACAGCCCGCAGATCCTCGCCGACCTGATGACGATCGACCACACCAACAGCCAGTTCGGCCGGCGTGCCCAGGGCATCGCGGTGCTCTGCGGCGGCTGGTTGGGCCGCCGTGAGAGCGTCGCCTCGGTCTTCGACGTGGTCCGCAGCGCCCAGGGCCGGATCCGGCACTTCGACCGGGTGCGGATCCACTCCCGGGTCAGCGTCTCGCTCGCCAGCAAGGTCGTCGAGCCGGTCGCCGTCGTGCTGTCCGAGCTGCTCGCCAACGCGACCAACTACTCCGCCCCGGACACCCCGGTGGAGGTCAGCGTCCAGGCCGTCCCCACCGGCGTCTGCCTGATCATCGACGACGCCGGCCTCGGCATGGGCCAGGAGGAGAAGGACCGCGCGTCGCTGCTCCTGAACCCGGGCGCGCCGATCAGCCTCACCAGCCTGGGCAACCCCCCGAAGTTCGGCTTCGCCGTCTCCGGCATGCTGGCCGCCCGCTACGGCTTCCGGGTCTCCGTCGACTCCGTCTCCCCGTACGGGGGCGTGCGGGCCGTGGTGCTGCTGCCGGCCGAGCTGCTGAGCAGCGAGGTCGCGGCCCCGCCCGTCGCCGAGCACACCGACTACCAGGCCGCGCCGGTGGAGCAGCCCGCGCAGGCCTGGGCGCCGGGTGCCGGCCAGCGGCTCGTGTCGCTGTCCGAGCCGACGGCGCCCCTGGCCCCGGTGCCGACGCCGTACGCGGCGACGGCGGGACCGGAGACGACCGCGGACGGACTGCTGCCCCGGCGCCGCCGCCAGCGTCCCGTGTCGGTCGTCCCCACCCCGCAGGAGCCCGGTCCCGGTCGGGCCGAGGATCCGCGGGGCACCGGCCAGTACACGCCGTCCCGCCTCGGCGCGTTCCAGCGCGGCACGCTGTCCGGGCGCAACACCATGACCACGGAAGGAACCGAGATCCAGTGAGCCGCGATCTTTCCTGGGTGCTCAACGACGTACTCCAGGTACCGGGCGCCCGGCACGCTATCCTCGTCTCCGCCGACGGCCTCCTGCTCGAACGGTCCAGCGAGATCGGCCGTGACGAGGCGGAGACCAACGCCGCCGCGATGAGCTCGATGCAGTCGCTGAGCCGCGCGGTCGCCCCGTTCGTCGGCGGCGGCGCCGGGGTCTGGCGCCAGACCCTCCTGGAGTACGACCACGGCTGGATCTTCCTGATCGCGGCCGGCAGCGGCGCGTACCTGGCCGCCTCCACCGCTCCCGACGTCGACATGGAGGCGATGTCCTTCCGGATGCAGCAGCAGGTGGGCGCGCTCGGACGGGCGATGTCGGCGGCGCCGCGCCAGAGCACGCTCAGCGGCTCATGACGACCGGCGGCGAGGAACAGCGGGTCTCCGGCGGCTTCATCCGCTCCTACGTCATCACCGGTGGGCGCGCGTTACCGAGTGCGGACGACCTGTCTCTGATCACCCTGGTCACCATCGCGCCCGAGCAGGACCTCCCCGCGCTGCCGAGCCCGGAGACCCGGGCGATCTGGGAGCTGTGCTCCGGCGGCTACCTCTCGGTGGCCGAGGTCGCGGCCCGGCTGGAGCTGCCGGTGGGGGTCGTGAGGCTGCTGCTGACGGACCTGATCCGTGAGGGGCGGCTGCTGCGGCGGTCGGCCCCGCCCCCGGCCCAGGCCCCGGACCCGAGACTTCTAGAGAAGGTACTGCATGGACTTCAACGCCGGTTCGCCTGAGGACATCTACGTCCCGGGCGCGGTGACGACCGCTGTCAAGATCCTGGTCGTGGGGCACTTCGCGGTCGGCAAGACGACGCTCATCGGGGCCCTGTCGGAGATCGCCCCGCTGAGCACCGAGGAGAGCATGACGCAGGCGTCCATCCGCGTCGACGACCTCCGCGGGGTGCCGGACAAGAAGACCACGACCGTCGCCCTGGACTTCGGTCGGCTGACGCTCGGCGACGACCTGGTGCTGTACCTGTTCGGTACGCCGGGCCAGCAGCGGTTCATGCAGCTCTGGGAGGACATGGCGCGGGGGGCGCTGGGGGCGCTGCTGCTGGCCGACCCGACCCGCCTCGCGGACACCTTCCCCGTCATCGACCTGATCGAGCAGTACGGCCTGGAGTACGCGGTCGCGGTCAACAGCTTCGACCGGGAGAGCGGGTACACCGAGGACCAGCTGCGCGAGGCGCTCGACCTGCTGCCGCACACGCCGGTGGTGTTCTGCGACGCGCGGGACCAGCGCTCCTCGGCCAACGCCCTGCTGACGCTCGTCCGGCACCTGCTCGACCGCGCCTCCTGACCTCCCCACGGCTCCTCCCTCCCCCACGCCTTCCTCCCCTCACGTCTCCCGGGTCCCGCACCCGCCCGGGGCCTCCTCCAAGGAACGACCCATGGAATCTCTGCAGCGACCCGTACCGCAGTCGCCTCCGCCGGGCTGCCCGATGCACGCCGGCGTGAGCACGCCGCTCTACGGGGAGATGTTCTCGGCCGACCCCGGCGCGGTCTACGACAAGCTGCGCGCCAACGGCCCGGCCGCGCCGGTGGAGTTGGCGCCGGGGGTGGACGCCACCCTGGTCACCTCGCACGAGGCCGCGCTGCGGGTGCTGCAGAACCCGGGCATGTTCGCCCGGGACTCGCGGCGCTGGGCGGCGCTGAACGAGGGCCGGGTGCCGATGGACAGCCCCGTCCTGCCGATGATGTTCTACCGGCCCAACTGCCTCTTCACGGACGGCGCCGAGCACCTGCGGCTGCGCAAGGCCGTCACCGAGAGCCTGGACCGGCTCAACGACAACCGGCTCAACCGGCACGTCGAGCGGATCGCCGGCTACCTGATCGACCAGTTCAGCGCGCTGGGCCGGGCCGACCTGCTCAACGACTACGCCAAGCTGCTGCCGCTGCTGCTGTTCAACCAGCTGTTCGGCTGCCCGGCCGACATCGGCGACCGGCTGACCCGCAGCATGTCCGCGCTCTTCGACGGCCTCGACGTGATCCAGGCCAACGAGGAGCTGACCTCCTGCCTGATGGACCTGGTCGCGCTGAAGCGCCGCCAGCCGGGCGACGACATCACCTCCTGGCTCATCCAGCACCCGGCCGGGCTGCGGGACGAGGAGCTCAAGGACCAGCTGGTCATGCTGATGGGCGCCGGCGTCGAGCCCGAGCGCAACCTCATCGGCAACGCGCTGCTCCTGCTGCTGTCCGGCGAGGGCGGTGCCGGACTGCGCATCGAGGACGCCCTCGACGACGTGCTGTGGAACAACCCGCCGATCGCCAACTACGCGACGCACTACCCGATGCAGGACCTCAACCTGGGCGGCGTCCCGATGGACGCCGGCAGCCCGGTGGTGATCAGCTTCGCCGCCGCCAACAGCGACCCGGTGCTGACCGACGCCCGACTGACCCTCAGCAAGGGGGCCCACCTGGCCTGGGGCGCCGGCCCGCACGCCTGCCCGGCCAAGTCCCCGGCCCAGCTGATCGCCCTGAGCGCGATCGAGTGCCTGCTCAACGCGCTCCCGGACGTCACGCTCGCGGTGCCCGCGGAGAGCGTCGAGTGGCGGCCGGGCCCGTTCCAGCGCGGCCTGGTCTCGCTGCCGGTGCGGTTCAGCCCGGTGGCCGCCCGCACCGCGGGGCCGGCCGTGGGCGCGGACACCGCCCCCGCTCCCGCGCCCGCGCAGGCCGCCGCCGAGCAGGTGCAGGCGTACCCGCAGGCCGCCGCCGGTCCGGCCCGGGCCCCGCAGAAGAAGGGCTGGTGGAGCTCCTTCCTGGACGTCTTCCGGGTCTGAGGCGTCCCGGGCTCCGGGCTCCCCGGCCCGACCCGCCGTCGTGGGCCGCCCGGCCGTCGGCCGTTCGGTCACGGGCCGTCCGGTCACCGGCTGTTCGGTCACCGGCTGTTCGGTCACGGGCCGTTCGGGTACCAGCCGTTCGGTCACCGGACGTTCGGTCACCGCGAGGTGAACGGCGTGCGACGACGGTGCAGTACGTGACGGGGGCAACACGGATCGACGCTTGAGCGCGCTGGTGCTGGGTAGTACGCCGCCGTACTGCCCGCCCGCGTGTTGAAGGAGCCCGTGTGACCGCCATGTTGGAAGCCCGCCCCGCGGAGTCGGAGCACCCTGACGGCAGGGTCGACCGCCGTGCCGCCGTCCCGCTGCTGCGGAGGCTGCGGTCGGCCGAGGGGCTCGCCGACCCGAGCCCGGTCTACGACGGGCTGCGGGCGCTCGGGGACCTCGTCCCGGCGCCCTGGGGCGGCTACCTGGTCACCGGTTACGAGGCGTGCGACCAGGTCCTGCGCGGCAGGACCTGGCTCGTCCCCGACTTCGCCTGGCAGGAGCGGCAGACCGGGACGGAGCGCTGGGAGGCCGTCGCCACCCAGGAGATGAGCCGCACCCTCTCCCGCCTCAACGCCCCCGAGCACACCCGGCAGCGGCGCAGCCTCGGCAGCCTCTTCGACCGCAACACCCTCCGGGACATGACGCCGCGGATCGAGGCCGACGCCACCGAACTGCTCGACCGCCTGGCCGAGCGAATACAGGCGGACGGCGAGGCGGACTTCGCCTCCGTGGTCAGCGAGCAGCTGCCGATCGGCACCATCGGGCGCTGGCTGGACATCCCCCGCGCGGACTACCCGCACATCCTGACGATGACCCACAACCAGGTGCACGCCCAGGAACTGCTGCCCACCAAGAGCCAGCTGGCGGTCTCCGAGCAGGCCACCATGGACCTTCGCGAGTACTTCACCCGGCTCGTCCGGGAGCGCCGCGACAACGACGGCGACGACGTGATCGCCGGCTGGATCCGCACCTGGGACGCGCTGGAGTCCGACCCCGAGGCCACCGACCGGATGGTCTACCAGCTCACCATGTTCGTCACCATCGCCTCGCTGGAGACCACGGCGACGCTGCTCTCCTCGCTGGTGTGGCAGCTGCTGCGGTCGCCCGGGACGTGGGACTGGCTGCGGGAGCGGCCCGAGCACATCGACGAGGCGATCGACGAGGCGCTGCGCTACGACCCGCCGATCCGCGTCAACAGCCGCGTCGCGGGCGAGGACACCGTGCTGGCCGGAACGTTCCTCCCCAAGGACACCATGGTCCACGTGATGTACGGCGCGGCCAACCGCGACCCGCGCCGCAACCCGGACCCGCACGCCTTCGACCCGCTCCGCCGGGGCACCCACCTCACCTTCGGCGGCGGCGCCCACTACTGCCTCGGCGCGGGCCTGGCCCGGCTGGAGGCGCGGGCCCTGATCGGCCAACTGCTGGAGCGCTTCCCGACGCTGCGGGCGGTGAGCCCACCGGAGCACGCGCCCCGGATGGTCTTCCACCGGGTGACGTCCCTGAGAGTGTCCGCATGAACGTCTCCCCGCAGGCTCCCCAGTACCCCCCGTACGCGATGCAGCCGCCGCCGTACGTCCCGCACCCTTCGACGACGACCGGCTGGTACCCGCCGGCCCCTCAGTCCGCGCCGGTCCCGCAGTCCCCGCCGGTCCCCGAAGGTGCTCCCGCTCCCGAAGGCGCTTCCGCTTCCGAGGCCGCGGTGGTCCCCGAACCCGCGCCCGCCCGTACGGTCCGTTCCGAGCTCCGGGGCGCGGTGCTCCACGTCGAGCTGGACAGCCCGGGGACGGGGAACGCCGTCACCTCGGCCATGCTGGACGAACTCCTCGCCCTCCTCGCCGTCCCCGACCCGGCCGTGCGGGTGATCGTGCTCTCCGCGGCAGGCCGCGACTTCTGCCTCGGCGGCGACCGCGACGAACTCCTCGCGGGCCTGGACGAGGACCCGACCGGCGGCCGCATACGGGCCTACGGGGACAAGGCCCGCCGGGTCTGCGACGCCCTCGTCAACAGCCCCGCCGTCACCATCGCCCGGGTCCAGGGCCGGGCGACCGGTGCCGGCTTCGCCCTGGCGCTCGCCTGCGACCTGCGGGCCGGCGCCGACAACGCCGTCTTCCGGCTGCCCGAACTGGCCCTGGGCCTGCCCGTCGCCTGGGGTGGCCTGCTGCCCCGGCTGCTGCACGAGGTCGGCGCGGCCAGGGTCCGCGAGATCATCCTGACCGGCCGCCCGGTCGGCGCGGTGGAGGCGCGGGAGCTCGCCATCCTGCAGCGCGTCGTCCCCGAGCAGGAGCTGGACGAGGCGGTGGCCGAGTGGGCCCGCCCCATCACGCGCCGCTCCGAGGCGGCCCTGCGGGTCACCAAGACGCTGCTCGCCTCCCACGCGTCGGCCACCCGGCTGGCCGACGCCGCCGTGCTGGACTCCGAGCTGATGGCCTCCGTCCTGGCCGCCGCCCACTACACCCGGAGCCTGGCCGACCGGGGGCCGGCCTCCTGACCGGTGCGTGCGCGAAGGGGCCCGCGTCCTCGGACGCGGGCCTCTTCCGTGCGTGGGGGGAGCCGGTTGTCGATCGTGCCCGCACGTTCGCTACCGTGTGCGGTCGACGAAGGAGAGATGATCATGGTGGGGACGACGCGCGGCGGGCGCGTGGCCGGGGCCGTACTGACGACGGCGCTGGTCATGGCCGGAGCGGCGGCCTGCGGGGGAGACGGGGGCGGCGCTGCCGAGGCGGCGGCCAGTACACCGCCGCAGCCGTTCGGCGCCGCCGGCTACCGCGGGCTCCAGCTCTCGATGACCAAGGAGGAGGCGCTCACCTCCGGAGCCCTGGAGCCGTCGCCGGTCTCGCTGCTCAACGGCTGCACCGACTACGCGTACAAGGGCGGCCCGGCGCCGGACCCGGTCCGGATGGCGGCCGAGGCGGAGGTCCGTACGAAGGCCGACAAGGCCCTGGCCAGGATCGACGAGATCAAGGCGGCCAGGAAGCCGCTCGCGTCCCCGCCGTCCGGGGCCTCGTCGAAGGAGCTGCAGGAGTACCTCGCGGGCCTTCGGGAGCAGCTCGACCAGACCGAGGCGGGGCGGCGGGAGATGGCCGTGCTCTACAAGGACCTGGACCTCCTCGGGCCCGCCCGCAAGAACCGGGACCAGGCCTTCCTGACCACCGGCCGGGTCAACTTCGGCACCGAGGGCCTGCGCCAGCTGGTCGCCCCGGCGGGCGCCCGCACCGCCGAGGGCATCGGCGCCGGCTCGACGGAGGAGGAGCTCAAGCGCGCCTACGAGGGCAGGGACCTCAAGCCGATCAAGGAGGGCGGTTACGAGCTCCCGTCCGAGAGCGGCAGCGGCGGCCCGGACTGGTTCTACGAGTTCACCATGGCCGACGGCAAGGTCGCCGGGCTCGCCCTGGTGAAGCACAACACCTACTGCGCCTGAGAAACCGGTTGTGGATCGTGGCCGCACCCTCGGTACGGTGACCCTCGAAAGATCATGTGGGGGTTTGTGACATGGGGAAGAACCGGGCCATGGTCCGCGCGGTGGGCGTGGGCATCTCGGTAGTACTGCTGGCCGCCTCGGCGGCGGCCTGCTCGTCCGACGACAAGAAGGACTCGGCGAAGGCCGGGGGCGCCGCCGCGGCACCCTCGGCGGCGCCCACGACGAAGGGCCCGGAGGCCTTCGCGGCGGCCGGGTACCAGGGGATCAAGCCGGGCATGGCCAAGGACGCCGGGCTGGCCACCGGCGCCCTGGAGGCGTCGCCGGTCTCGCTGCTCGGCGGCTGCACGGACTTCGTCTACAAGGGCGGACCGGCGCCGGACCAGGCCCGGATGGCCGCCGAGGCGGCCACCGAGGCCCGCTACAAGGACCTCAGCGCCAAGGCCGACGCGGCCAGTGGGAAGGCGCCCGCCCCGGCGGGCACCCTGCCGCCGAACGCCTCCGCCAAGGACGCGGCGGCCGCCGCCGCGGGCTCGGCCGCCGGGGCCAAGGACTCGGCCGCCGCCGCCAAGCTGATCGCCGACTCGACGATGGCCCTGGTCGACCTGAGGGTGGCGCAGGAGGCCAAGGACAAGGCGTACCTGACCACCGGCCGGGTCTCCTTCGCGGAGGCGGGCCTGCGCGAGCTGGCCGCCCCGGCGGAGGCGAGGACGGCCGAGGGCATCGGCGCCGGCTCCACCCTGGAGGCGCTCCAGCAGGCGTACGGCGCCAAGGGCCTCCAGCAGGACAAGAGCGGCAGGTACGTGCTGCCGGTCGAGGGGCAGCCGGGCTGGCAGTACGAGTTCACCGTGGACGCCGGGAAGGTCGTCGGGATGGCCGCGGTGAACCGCGACATCAAGTGCGCCTGACCGTCTGATCGTCCGACCGGTCGATGAGGGCCCCGCCGAACCGTCCGGTTCGGCGG
>NZ_JBHJSJ010000072.1:0-38448 GCF_042268845.1 Kitasatospora sp. NPDC056273
CTCCGGAAGGGGCCGGGGCGCCGGTGCCAGGGGCTCAGGCGCCGCGGGACGCTCGGCGCCGCCGGTCGAGGTGTCCGACCAGCCGTACGGTTGCCACCGCGGCGGCCGTGAACAACAGGGTGTCGACCATGGTGCCCGCGGTGGTCAGCCACGCGGGGTCGTCGCCGTCGGGCACGCGCGTCGCGGTGAACAGCCCGCCGACGCCCGTCGAACGTACTGTCATTCGACGGCCGCGCCCACTCGCGGTCCTCCCTGAGGATCCGGTCCATCGTCATGGGTTTCGGTGTTCTCGTCCCGGCCGGGCCGGCCGTCGGCATCCAGATCACGCCGACGTGGTGGTCCACTTCCGCCGCCGGCCCCGCGGACCGACCTCTCGGCGTGCCGGCCTGGCCCCGCGGGTACGGCTTCGCACTCGGCGTGCGCGGTTGACCCGACATCACGACGAAGGCCCAGGCGGCCCCGGGGCGGCCTGTCATGACACGGCGTCAGATCGCATACTCGTCGGTATGAGCGATCGGAATGGGGCGGCGTCGGCCTGGAAGGTCGGCGATGTGATCGAGGGGCTGTACCGGGTCGACCAGGTGCACGAGGCCGGCGGGATGGGCCTGGTGTACCGGGTCTGGCACCTGGGGTGGGGGACCGACCTGGCGGTGAAGTCCCCCCGGCCGGAACTGTTCCGGTCCGCGCGGGAGCGGGAGCTGTTCGTCGCCGAGGCGCAGACCTGGGTCGGCCTCGGCCTGCACCCGCACGTCTGCGCCTGCCACTATGTACGGGAGATCGGCGGGACGCCCCGGGTGTTCGCCGAGTACCTGGACGGCGGCAGCCTGAGCGAGTTGATCCACAGTGGCCGGCTGTACGCGGGCGGCCCGGAACAAGCCCTCGCCCGGATCCTGGACCTGGCGGTCCAGGCCGCCCGGGGGCTGGACCACGCCCACCAGCAGGGCGTGGTCCACCAGGACGTGAAACCGGGCAACATCCTGCTGGACCGGGACGGTACCGCCCGGATCACCGACTTCGGCCTGGCCCGGGCCGGGCAGCTCGCCGCGTGGCCCGGCGGCGCAGGCGATCGGCCCGGCGCCGACGCCACCGTCCTGGTCGCCGCGGGCGGGATGACCAGGGTGTACGCCTCGCCCGAGCAGTACGGGCAGCGGCAGCTCGGCCGGCGAAGCGACCTGTACAGCTTCGCCGTCTCGGTGCTGGAGATGTTCACCGGCGGCGTGGCCTGGTACGTCGGACCACTCGCGAGCGAGACCCTCGCGGCCTTCCGCGGGACCCGAGGCCGCGACGGCCGCCCGCCGATCCCGCCCGGCGTCGCCGAGCTGCTGGAGCGCTGCCTGCGCCACGACCCCGCCCAGCGACCCGCCTCGATGGCCGAGGTCGCCGCCGAGCTCGCCGAGCACTACCACCGGGCCACCGGGACCCGGTACGCGCGCCCGGTGCCGAGCGCGGTCGGGCTGCGCGCCGACGAGCTGAACAACCGCGGCCTGTCGCTCTTCGACCTCGAGGACATCCCCGGCGCGCAGCGCGCCTTCGCCGACGCTCTGGAAGCGGACCCGCGCCACCTGGACGCCGCCTACAACGGCGGCCTGCTGCGCTGGCGGCGCGGCGAGACCACTGACGACACCCTGGTCGCCGACCTGGAGCAGCTGCGGCTCGTGCACGGCGACTCCTGGCAGTCCCGCCACCGGCTGACCGAGGTCCACCTGGAACGCGGCGACCTGGAGGCCGCCCGCGAGCTGCTCGCCGGGATCACCGCGGAGTGCGGCGACGACCCCGAGCGGCGCGCCGCCGTGGAACGTCTCGACCTCTCAAGCGCCCCCGACAACCGGGCGGCCCCGGCCTTCACCGCCCGCTGGTACCAGCTGTTCGACGGCCCCGCGCGGCTCGCCGCCCGGATCACCCCCGACGGGCGGTACGCGGTCACCGGCTACGGCGGCCACGGCGACAAGGACCGCGGGCTGAAGCTGTGGGACCTGCGGCGCGGCGAGCTGCTGCGCACCGTCGGCGGCCTGGAGTCCTGGGTGAGCAGCCTCGACGTCTCCGACGGCCGGTACGCGGTCTCGGTCGGCCCGGACAACGAGGTCCGGTTCTGGGACCTGGCGCGCGAGCGCTGCCTGCTGGCCTTCACCCCGCCCGGCCGCCGCGAGCTGTTCCGGGTGCAGGCCCTGCGGATCGACAACCGGGCGCGGACCGCCGTCGCCGTGGTGGAGGGACGGCTGCTGGTCTGGGACTTCCCGAGCGGCCGGCAGCGGTTGCGGCTCGGACCCGTCACGGACCGGGCCGAGGACTCCCACCGGGTCGAACTGAGCCACGACGGCGGTCTCGCCCTGGTCAGCAGCCACGCGCGCGGCACCCTCCAGCTGTGGGACCTGAACACCGGAGAGCTGCGGCAGACGATGACGATGCCGGGCCGCGGTCCCACCGCGATCTGGCTGGAGCCCGAGGGCCGCACCGCGGCGACCGCCTCGCCCGGCCTGACGATCCGGCTGTGGGACCTGCGCAGCGGCCGCGCGGTGCGCACCGTGACCTCGCCGATCGGCGAGGTCCGCTCGCTGGTGCTGAGCGGCGACTCCCGGTACGCCGTCACCGGCGGCGAGGACGGCGCGGTGCGGCTCTGGGACCTGGCCCTGTACCGCTGTGTGCGCACCTTCCGCGAACACAGCCAGCCGGTCGCCGCCGTGATGATGGGCGGGGACGCCGACTGGGCGGTGTCCGCCGGGCAGGACAACACCGCGCGCTGGTGGCGGATCACCCCGGAGCGCCGGTTCCGGGCGAGCATGCAGCTCAGCCGGCCCCGCCGCCACCGAGAGATCGAGCGGGCCGGCGGGCAGGTCGGGGCCCTGCTCGCCGAGGCCGAGCAGGCGTTCGGGTCTCGGCAGTACGCCGCCGCGCTCGACCTGCTCACCCGGGCCCGCTCGACGCCCGGCTATGAGCGTGCGCCGGAGGTGCTGGCCGCATGGCGGCGGCTGGGGAGATCCGTCCGCCGTACCGGGCTGCGCGGGGCGTGGCCGGTGCACACCCTCGGCGGGCAGGGCCACGTGTCCTCGCTCGCCGTGTCGGCGGACGGGCGTACCGCGGCGATCGGCGGTGACCGCCGGGTCGGGCTGTGGAATCCGACCGACGGCACCCCGCTGCGCGCGCTGGACAAGCCCCGGGTCGGCTCGGTCGGCCTGAGCGCCGACGGCCTGCGTGCGGTGGCCGGCGGGGACGCGGTGCTGCAGAGCTGGGAGCTGCCCGGTGGCCGACCGCTCGGCCGGGTCGACGCCCGTGGGCCCGACGGCCGTGCCGAGAGCGGCGAGGCGGGCGTGGTCGGGAACTCGGTCCTGTTCACCGCCGATGCCCGGCAGGCCCTGGTGATCGGCCGGGACGGCGCGCTGCGGCTGTGGGACCTGGACAGCGGCCGCTGCGTGCGGGTGCTCACCGGCGACGGAGAGCGGCCGACCACCGCCGCCGCGATGAGCGCGGATGGCACCCGGGCAGCGAGCGTGGCGCTGTTCGGCGAGATCCAGCTGCACGCCCGGCTCGGCGCTCCGCCGCTGGCGCTGAGTCATCCGGCGTGCGGCTGGCTCTCGTTCGACGCAGACGGCCACCGGCTGCTGTCCGGCAGCGCGTACGGCGACCGCTCGCTGCGGCTGTGGGACGCCGGCACCGGGCAATTCCTCCGCGCCTTCGACTTCGAGGTCCTGCCGTGGGACGCCGGTACCGGGCCGGATGAGCTGTCGGTCCTTCACCTCTCCGCCGGCGGCCGGTTCGCCTATACAGGCCACCGGCTCGGCACCGTGCGGATCTGGGACGCCGACACCGGCCGCTGCCTGCGCGAGCTGGAAGGGGGTGGCGGCCAGGTGTGGAGTCTCACCGCCACCGCGGACGACAGCCTGCTGCTCTTCGGCTGTGCGGACGGCTCGGTGCGGGCGTGGGCGATGGACTGGGAGCTGTCCGCCGGGCAGTGACGATCGGCCAGCCGGGACACCGGCTCAGTTCCGCAGTGGCCGGGCGGGCATTCGGGCTCGGGACGGTACGGTCACCGCCCCACACCGCTGCGCGTCAGCCCCGGGTTCGCACCGGGTTCGCACCGGGTTCCCCCGCTCGGCCACCGCGGACGCGACCGCACAGGTCTGTCGCCCGACGAGGTGATGTGATCGACCTGACGCCCCGTTGACTGCCCGTCGGTCAGCGTGGTCTGATGAACCGATTTTTTGCCCTCGGCATTCAGGGGAAGCCGGTCCAACTCCGGCGCTGACCCGCAACCGTGGACCCACCTGAGGTGGGTGAGCCGGAATGCCTGGACCGGGGGTCTGTTCACAGAGCACTTGCGTCGTCGCGGACTACGACGCGGTTTCGACGGCCCCCGTGCCCGCGGGCGACCGTCGGCTGCGCCGTCGCCTCGCGTGTCGACCGACCAGGGAGTCGTCGTGAGGGTCAGCAGCAATCGCACACGTCACAGGAACCGGGACCTCGCCTCGCTGGTGGTCGCCGGCACCGTCGCCGTCGCCGCCTGCGGCACGGTCCTGCTCGGGTACCCGGGTACCGCCTCGGCCGACCCGATCGAGCAGTGCACGGCGACGACGGGCGCGATCGTCGCCGTCGACTTCACCCACTGGGGCGGCGGCGTCGTCCGGGGCTGCGACGCCCACCCCACGACGGGCATGAACCTGCTGCACAACGCCGGCTTCACCACGACCGGCACCGAGCACGACGGACCGGCCTTCATCTGCCGGCTCGGGACCGGGACCTTCAACGGCGGCGCCCAGTACCCGACACCGGCCGAGGAGCCGTGCGTCAACACCCCGCAGGCCACCGCGTACTGGTCGTACTGGATCGCCGAACCCGGCCAACAGGCCTGGTCCTACAGCCGGTTCGGGGCCGGCACGCAGAAGCCCGAGCCCGGCGAGGTCGAGGCCTGGGTCTACGGCGGCACGGACATCGGCGGCACCAGCGGGGCGCCGAACTTCACCCCGGACTCCGTCCGCGCCAGGAACGGCGGCCCCTCGCCCTCCGCCTCCCCGTCGGCGTCGCCCTCGCCCGCGGTGGCCCTGAGCGCGCCCGCGGGGAGGAAACCCGACGCGGCCAAGGGGAGCGCCTACCTCACCGACCCGTCCCGCCTGATCGACGGCCACTACTACGAGGGCTTCCCGGCCTTCGCCGACTTCGGCCTGACCATCGACGGGGCCTACGCCCTCGCCGCGACCGGCACCGACGACGCCGCGCTGCGCCGGATCGTCGACTTCCTCGACCAGCAGGGCAAGGACGCGAGCGAGCGCACCGTCAACGACTGGACCGCGATCGGCACCGAGTACGCCGGCGGCGGGTCCATCGGCAAGGAGGCGCTGCTCGCCGAGGCCGTCGGCCGCAACCCGCGGGACTTCGGCGGCCACGACCTGATCGCCGCCCTCGCCGCGCTGGTGTGCGCCAAGGCCGACGCGACCACCGGCTGCGCAGCCCCGGGCAACTACGCCTACGCCACCTCCGTCTTCTCCCAGGCGCTCGCCGTCATGGCCCAGCTCCGGGCTGGGGAGTCCACCAGCGTCGCCCCCGCGATCGCCTACCTGAAGGGCCTCCAGCACCCGGACGGCTCCTGGCCGAGCCTGATCCCCGCCACCGGCGACTCCGACGTGGACAGCACGGCGATGGCCGTCATGGCCCTCGCCCTCGTCCCCGGGGACGAGGCCGCCCGGGCGGTCGACCAGGGGCTCGGCTGGCTCGCCGCGCGGCAGCTGCCCGACGGCGGCTTCCCCGGCGCGTCCGGCGACTCCACCAACTCGGCCGCGCTGGCCGTCCAGGGCATGACGCTGCGCCAGGCCGCCTACGGTGGACAGATCGCCAAGGCGCTCGACTTCCTCGCTGGGCAGCAGAACGGCGACGGCGGGTTCAACGTCGCGGCCGCCGGGCAGCGGGGTTCGGACGTCCGCGCGTCCACGCAGGTGCTGGGCGGTGCCACCGGCATCTCCTTCGGGACGCTGTCCCGCGACCTCGCGGGCACGCCGACGCCTACTCCCACCGGGACTCCGACCACCACCCCGACGGGAACGCCCACCCCGACGGTCAGTCCCACCGGGACGCCGACCGGCACCCCGGCGGGCTCGCCCACGACGACCGCGCCGATCCCGGCCACCGACACCCCTTCGTCCGGCGGCATCGACACCCCGAAGGGTGACAGTGCCGCCGGGGCAGGGGGCGTGACGGTGCGGACCGGTTCAGGCGGCCTGGCCAGTACCGGAAGCCAGGTACTGGCACTGACGGCGGGGGCCGGTGCGCTGACCGCGCTCGGCGCCGGGGCCGTCCTCGTCGCCCGTCGCCGCACCGCGGCCGCCCCGGGGCGTCACCGGTGAGCCGGGGGCTCGGCACGCGCCTCGCCCGGCTGTCCGGGGCGGCGTCGCTGACCTTCGCCCTCGCCTTCGGCGGCGTCGCCGCGGGCACCGCCCCGGCCGCCGCGACCCCGTTGCCGATCGAGCAGTGCACCACCACCTCCGGTGCCGTACTCGCCGTGGACTTCGGCACGTGGGGCGGCCCGCTGCTGCGCTCCTGCGGGACCACGCCCACCACCGGGTTCACCCTGCTCAACCAGGGCGGCTGGAAGACCACCGGCACCGGGCACGACGGCCCGGCCTTCATCTGCCGGATCGGCTACAGCGGCTTCCAGGGCGGCAAGCAGTACCCGACGCCGGACCAGGAGAAGTGCGTCCTGACGCCCCCGGCCACCGCGTACTGGTCGTACTGGCACGCCGATCCGGGCCAGAACGAGTGGTCCTACAGCCAGCTCGGCGCGATGCTCTACCAGCCGAAGCCCGGCAGTGTCGACCTGTGGATCTTCGGCGGCACCAACGTCGAGGGCACCGAAGGGCGTCCGACTTTCTCGCCGGACAGCGTCCGGGCCCACAACTCGAGTCCCGGCGGGCAGCTGGCCGACCCCGGCCAGGGCACGACGGGCGGCTCCGGCGGAGCGGCGGGCGGTTCCGGTACGACAGGCGGATCCGGTACGACGGGCGGCAGCGGCTCCGGCTCAACCGGCGGCACTGGCTCAACCGGCGGCCGGGCCCCGGCCCCCGCCGCACCCCAGCCCGGCGGAGCCCGTCCGCCCGCGTCCGCCGCGACCCCGGGGACGGACCCCGCCGCCACCCCCGGGGACGGCGTCGCCCCGTCGGGCGTGCCCGACCCCACGCCGGTGCCGGCCGAGCCGTCCACCGCCCCGCCGACCGACGCCCCGAGCGACCAGTCGACACCGCAGACGGCCGCGGCCGAGGCCGGGCCCACGTCCGCGGCAGCCGTGCCCGGCGGGGTGGTGGACGCCAACCCGGTGGCCGACGCCCCGCACGACTCCGGGTCGATGGTCCCCGCCGTGCTCGGCTCGGTCCTCGTCGTGGCGCTGGGTGTGGCCACGGTGGTGGCCGCCCGGCGCCGCCGCCGACGGGCCGAGTGATCCGGTGGGCACGCTCGACAAGCGCGAGTCCGGCTCCCCGCAGCGCGCCCCCGGGCGGGCCGCGGGGGGCCGGCGCATCCCGCGTAACCTCCACCCGCTGGCCTGGTGGGCCTGGGCGCTCGCCCTGGCGACGGCGGCCAGCCGCACCACCAACCCGCTGCTGCTCCTGCTCGTCCTCGCCGTGCTCGGCTTCGTGGTCACCGCCCGCCGCAGCGAGGCGCCGTGGGCGCGCGGGTTCACCTACTACCTGTGGCTGGCCCTGACGGTGGTGGCGATCCGGGTGGTCTTCCGGTGCGTCTTCGCCACCGGTGTCACCCCGCACGACCACCTGCTCTTCTCCCTGCCGCACATCCCGACCCCCGCCTGGTACGCGGGCATCGAGATCGGCGGCCCGGTCTCGCTGGAGGCCACGCTCTCGGCGGCCTTCGACGGGCTGCGGCTGGCCTGTCTGATCTGCTGCATCGGCGCCGCGAACACCCTGGCGAACCCCAAGCGGGCGCTGCGGGTGCTGCCCGGGGCCCTGTACGAGCTGGGCGTCGCGGTGACGGTGTCGCTCAGCGTCGCGCCCCAGCTGGTGCAGAGCGTCCAACGGGTCGCCCGGGCACGGCGGTTGCGTGCCGGGCGGCGCAAGGGCGTCCGCGCCCTGCGCAGCATCGTGGTGCCGGTCCTGGAGGACGCGCTGGAGCGTTCGCTCAGCCTCGCGGCCGCGATGGACTCGCGCGGCTACGGGCGTTCCGGCACCGCCTCGCGCCGCTCCCGCCGGCTGACCGGCGCGCTGATGCTGCTCGGCATGTGCGGCCTGTGCGCCGGGGTGTACGGGCTGCTGGACGGGACGGCCCCGGCCGCGCTCGGCCTGCCCGCCTTCCTCGCTGGTGCCGTGCTCTGCGTGGCGGGCCTGCTGCTCGGCGGGCGGCGGGTGCGGCGCACCACCTACCGGCCGGACCGCTGGCGGGCCGCCGAGTGGGGCGTGGCCGGCTGCGGGGTGACCGCCGCCGTGCTGCTGTTCGCCACCGTCGGCTACGACGCCACCGACCTCAACCCGTCGCTGTACCCGCTGACCTGGCCGACTCTGCCGCTCGTCCCGGTGCTCGCCCTGCTGCTGGCGGGGGCGGCCGGGATCGTCTCGCCGCCGCCCGGCCGGACGCCCGGACCCGCCGCCGGGCCGGGGCCGCGCCCGGCCGCACGTCCCGATGCCGCTCCCACCGACCGCACCGACCGCACGACCTCCGAGGTGAGCACGTGATCCGATTCGACCGGGTCGGCGTGGTGTACGACGGCGAGAGCACGCCCGTCCTGCGCGACGTCGACCTGCACATCCCGGAGGGCGAGCTCTGCCTGGTGGTCGGCCGCACCGGCGTCGGCAAGTCGACCCTGCTCGGCGCCGTCAACGGCCTGGTGCCGCACTTCACCGGCGGCACCCTGCGCGGCCGGGTCACCGTGGACGGCCGCGACACCGCCCACCACCCGCCGCGCGAACTCGCCGACGTGGTCGGCGTGGTCGGGCAGGACCCGCTGGCCGGCTTCACCACCGACACGGTGGAGGAGGAACTGGCGTACGTCATGGAGCAGTTGGCGATCCCGCCGGAGACCATGCGCAAGCGGGTCGAGGAGACCCTGGACCTGCTCGGCCTGGCCGACCTGCGCCACCGGGCCCTGTACGAGCTCTCCGGCGGCCAGCAGCAGCGCGTCGCCATCGGCTCGGTGCTCACCGCGCACCCGCGCGTCCTGGTGCTGGACGAGCCGACCTCCGCGCTCGACCCGACCGCCGCCGAGGAGGTGCTGGCCGCGATCACCCGGCTGGTCCACGACCTCGGCGTGACCGTCCTGTTGGCCGAGCACCGCCTGGAGCGGGTCGTCCAGTACGCCGACCGGGTCGCCTACCTGCCCGGCGACGGGACGGTCGTGCACGGCCCCCCGGCCGAGGTCTTCCGGGACACCGCGATCGCGCCGCCCGTCGTCGACCTCGGCCGACTGGCCGGCTGGCGGCCGCTGCCGCTGTCCGTCCGGGACGCCCGCCGGGCCGCCGCGCCGCTGCGGGAGCGGCTCACGGACCTGCCGGTTCCCCCGCCGCGCCGGGCAGCGGTGGCGGGGGAACCGGTGCTGGAGGCGACGGGGGTCGTCGTCCGGTACGGGCCGGTGGCCGCCGTCCGGGACGTCCGGCTGGAGCTGCGGGCGGGCGAGGTCACGGCGCTGATGGGCCGCAACGGCTCCGGCAAGTCCTCGCTCCTGTGGGCGCTCCAGGGCTCCGGGCCCCGCCAGGGCGGTAGCGTGAAGGTCACCGGCGCCGGGGGCGGCCCGGCCGCGGACCCCAAGCGGCTGCCCGCGGCCCGGGCCCGGCAGCTGGTCGGGCTCGTCCCGCAGACCCCCACCGACCTGCTGTACCTGGAGACGGTCGCCCAGGAACTCGCCCAGAGCGACCTCGAAGCCGACGGCGTCGGCGGGCCGACCGCACGGCAGGTCCTCGACCGCCTGGCTCCCGGGATCCCGGACGGCACCCACCCCCGGGACCTCTCCGAGGGGCAGAAGCTGGCCCTCGTCCTGGCGATCCAACTCGCCGCCGCACCAAGGGTCGTGCTGCTGGACGAACCCACCCGGGGGCTCGACTACCAGGCGAAGGAGGCGCTCACCGGCATCGTGGACGCCCTCGCCGCCGAAGGCCGTACGGTCGTCGTCTCCACCCACGACGTCGAGTTCGTCGCCTCCGCCGCCGACCGCGTCGTGGTGATGGCCGAGGGCGAGATCGTCGCCGACGGGCCCACCGCCGAGGTCATCGTCGCCTCGCCCACCTTCGCCCCGCAGACCGCCAAGATCCTCGCCCCGCTCGGCTACCTGACGGCACGTCAGGTCGCGGCGGCCGTGGAAGCGGTGGAGGCCGCCCGGTGACCGCCGTCCGGATCCCCGGCCGGGCCCGCGTCGTCGTCGCCCTGGCCGCCTTCATCGGGCTGGTGGCCTTCACCTGGCCGTTCGTCGTCGCGCCCGGGCGGTTCGGCTCCAACTACGCCCCGCCGCTGATCTTCGGCGCCCTGCTGGTCCTGGTGCTCGCCGTCGTCGTCGCGGAGATCTCCGCGGGCGGCATCGACGCCAAGGCCCTCGCCATGCTCGGCGTCCTGTCCGCCGTCAACGCCGGACTCCGCCCGCTCGGCGCCGGGACCGCCGGAGTGGAGACGGTCTTCTTCATCCTGGTGCTGGCCGGCCGGGTCTTCGGCCCCGGCTTCGGCTTCACCCTCGGCTGCACCTCGCTGTTCGCCTCCGCGCTGCTCACCGGCGGCGTCGGCCCCTGGATGCCGTACCAGATGTTCGGCTGCGCCTTCGTCGGCATGCTCGCCGGACTGCTGCCGGGGGCCGGGCGGCGCTGGGAGGTGCCGCTGCTGGCCGGGTACGGGGCGTTCTCCGGCTACCTCTTCGGCTTCCTGCTGAACCTCTCCTTCTGGCCGTTCTCCACCGACCCGAACAGCTCGATCGCCTACCTGCCGGGCCTGCCCTTCACCGAGCAGTGGCACCGCTACCTGCTGTTCGACCTGGCCACCTCGCTCGGCTGGGACACCGGCCGCGCCGTCACCACCTTCACCGCCGTGCTCGTCGTCGGGCCGGCCGTCCTCACCGTCTTCCGCCGCGCGGCCCGCCGCGCCAACTTCGAGCCCACGGTGCGCTTCGAGGCCCCGCCCGGCCCGCACGCCCCATCCGGCCAGGACGCCACGCCCGGCCCGGACACCACGGCGGGGCCGCCGACCGCCGCGCGGCCCACCGGCCCGGCGCACCCCTGAACCGAAAGGCCGACCATCGTGCCCAAGCCCGCGAAGCACCGGACGATGACGCTGGACGGGGTCGTCGTCGTCGTCCTGACCCCGGAACAGCACGCCGCACTGGAATCCGCCCGCCGCCAGCTGGGCGGGGCGCAGGCGCAGGTCGCCAGGATGAGGTCAGACCTCCAGCGGGGACGGCGGCTGCTGGGCGAAGCCGAACGGCTACTGGCGGGCATCCCCGCCGACCAGCGCGCGCGACTGGACGCCCGGCTGGGGCCGGGACGCGGCCTGACCGGACTGCTCGCGGACATCCGCGCCGCCCTGCCCGGCACGCCGGACACCCCGACGCGGACCTGACCACCGGCCCCGCGAGCCGTGGTGGCGTCCCACCATCCGGACGGGTTCCGAGATTCCCGCGCCGGGCCCGGTGTTTTGCCCCTAAGCTGACGGCGCAGCTGGTTCGCCCTGTCCGCCAGGCAGGGCGTCGCAAGAGGGAACCCGGTGACGCCTTTCGACTGGCCAGTCCGGGACTGCCCCGCAGCGGTGAGTGGGAACGACCGCCGTCATACGCACTGGACCCGGGACGGGTCTGGGAAGCGACGGCCAGTAGGTGTCCGCCCTTCACGGGACGGACGCGCCCGCGAGTCCGAAGACCTGCCACTGCCCGCCCGCGGACGACCCGCGCGCGGCTATCCGGTGACCTCGTGGGCGGGTCGGCGACCATACCAGGCGGACCAGGCCCGTACGTTCCCGTGACGGCCGCCGCCGGGTACGTCATCCCTTCGCGCCCTCGTGCCGTCTCCGGGTACCTGAGGAGAACAGACTCGCGAAGGAGAGTCCCTTGACCACGAAGTCCGCAGCCGCGGCGAGCGTCGCCACCGCGTACGGCTACCCCCGCCAGGGCCGGGGCCGGGAGCTCAAGAAGGCCATCGAGGGCTACTGGAAGGGCTCGGTCACCGCCGAGGTGTTGCTGGCGACCGCCGCCGACCTGCGCCGGGGGAACTGGCAGCAGCTCGCCGACTCCGGCGTCGAAGAGGTCCCGACCGGTGACTTCTCGCTCTACGACCACGTGCTGGACACCACCGTCGCCGTCGGCGCGATCCCGCCCCGGCACCGGGCCGCCGTCGAAGCCGACCCGCTGGACGGGTACTTCGCCATGGCGCGCGGCAACCAGGACGTCGCCCCGCTGGAGATGACCAAGTGGTTCGACACCAACTACCATTACCTGGTGCCGGAGTTGGGGCCGGACACGGTGTTCACGGCGAACCCGGCCAAGGCGGTGGGCGAGCTGCGCGAGGCGCTGCTGCTCGGCCACGCGGCCCGGCCGGTGCTGGTCGGGCCGGTCACCTACCTGCTGCTCGCCAAGCCGGCGCCCGGGGTGGCCGCCGACTTCCAGCCGATCACCCTGCTGGACCGGCTGCTGCCCGTCTACGCGGAGCTGCTGGCCGGGTTGCGCGCCGCCGGCGCCGACTGGGTGCAGCTGGACGAGCCCGCGCTGGTCCAGGACCGCACCCCGGCCGAGCTCAACGCCGCCGCCCGCGCCTACCGCGAGCTGGGCGCCCTCACCGACCGGCCCAAGCTGCTGGTCGCCAGCTACTTCGACCGGCTCGGCGACGCCCTGCCGGTCCTGGCGAAGGCCCCGATCGAGGGCCTGGCACTGGACTTCACCGGGCCGGCCGCCGCCAACCTGGAGGACCTCGCCGCCGCCGGCGGCCTGCCCGGCAAGCGACTGGTGGCGGGGGTGATCGACGGGCGCAACATCTGGATCAACGACCTGGAGAAGTCCCTCACGACCCTGGCGACCCTGCTGGGCCTCGCCGACACCGTCGACGTCGCGCCGTCCTGCTCCCTGCTGCACGTGCCGATCGACGCCACCCTCGAACGCGACATCGACCCGCAGATCGCCCGCTGGCTGGCCTTCGCCAAGCAGAAGGCCACCGAGGCGGCGCTGCTCGCCCGCGGCCTGCGCGAGGGCACCGGCGCGATCGCCGCCGACCTCGCGGCCAACCGGGCCGACCTGGCCTCCCGCGCGGGCTCGCCGATCACCCGCGACCCGGCGGTGCGCGCCCGGATCGCCGCCGTCACCGACGCGGACGCCCGCCGCGCCCAGGCCTACCCGCAGCGGGCCGAGGCCCAGCGCGCCCGGCTCGGCCTGCCGCTGCTGCCGACCACCACCATCGGCTCCTTCCCGCAGACCACCGAACTGCGCGTCGCCCGGGCCGACCTGACGGCCGGTCGGATCGACGGCGCCACGTACCGGGAGCGGATGGAGGCCGAGGTCCGCGAGGTCATCGCGTACCAGGAGAAGGCCGGACTGGACGTCCTGGTGCACGGCGAGCCCGAGCGCAACGACATGGTCCAGTACTTCGCCGAGCAGCTCACCGGCTACCTGGCCACCCGGCACGGCTGGGTGCAGTCCTACGGCACCCGGTACGTGCGCCCGCCGGTCCTCGCCGGGGACATCTCCCGGCCGCACCCGATGACCGTCGACTGGTTCCGCTACGCGCAGGGCCTGACCGACCGCCCCGTGAAGGGCATGCTCACCGGCCCGGTCACCATGCTCGCCTGGTCCTTCGTCCGCGACGACCAGCCGCTCGCCGACACCGCCCGCCAGGTCGCCCTCGCCCTGCGCGACGAGGTCGTCGACCTCGAGGCCGGGGGCGCCGCCGTCGTCCAGGTCGACGAGCCGGCCCTGCGCGAGACCCTCCCGCTGCGGGCCGCCGCCCGCCCGGCCTACCTGGACTGGGCCACCGAGGCCTTCCGCCTCGCCACCTCCGGCGTCCGCGCCGACACCCAGATCCACACCCACATGTGCTACGCCGAGTTCGGCGCCATCATGACGGCGATCGACGACCTCGACGCCGACGTCATCTCCCTGGAGGCCACCCGCTCCCACATGGAGGTCGCCGGCGAGCTGGCCGAGGCGGGCTACCCGCGCGAGGTCGGCCCCGGCGTCTGGGACATCCACTCCCCGCGCGTCCCCAGCACCGAGGAGGCCGTCTCCCTGCTGCGCGCGGGCCTGGCCGCGATCCCGGCCGAACGGCTCTGGGTCAACCCGGACTGCGGACTGAAGACCCGCGGCTGGCCGGAGACCCGGGCCTCGCTGGACAGCCTGGTCGGCGCCGCCCGCCTGCTGCGCGCGGAGCTCGCCGGCTGACGCGGCCGGGCGGGAATCCTCCGCCGGTTCGGTACGCCCGCCACGGCATGCGGGCCGCGTCGCGGCGCGGCCCGCATGCCCGTTCAGCCGGACCGGGGCAGGCCGAGGTTCTGGTAGATCTCGGTGGTGACCGTGGAGAAGTTCATGGTCATGAAATGCAGCCCGGGCACGCCTTCGGAAAGCAGCCGCCGGCACATGGCGGTGGCGTGCTCGATCCCGATCGAGCGCACGGCGGCGGGATCGTTTTGCTGTTCCAGCATGCGGTCGGAGAGGGCCGTGGGAATGGCAGCGGTGCTCAGGGTCGGAATTCGGCGCAGTGACCGGATGCTGGTCACCGGCATGATCTCCGGAATCACCGGAATATCGCATCCGGCCTTCTGGAGACGGTCCCGGAAACGGAGGTATCCGTCCACCTCGAAGAACATCTGGGTGATCGCGTAGTCGGCCCCGGAACGGCACTTCGTGACAAAGTGCCGGATTTCCGAGTCCCAGTCCGGTGACCGCGGGTGCATTTCCGGGAAAGCCGCCACCCCGACGCAGAAGTCGCCCGAGTCCTTGATGAGGTGAACCAGGTCGGCGGCGTACTCGACCCCGCCCGGATGCCGGACCCAGGCGCCCAGCGGGTCGCCCGGAGGGTCGCCGCGCAGGGCCAGGATGTTCCGTACTCCCTGGTCGGCGTAGTGCCCGAGGATGTTCCTGAGTCGCCGACGCTGTGGCCGACGGCGGTCAGGTGCGCGGCCGGGGTGAGGGTCGTCTCCTGGGCGATGCGGCCGGTGACGTTCACCGTCCGCTCCCGGGTCGAGCCGCCCGCACCGTAGGTCACCGAAACGAAGGTGGGGGAGAGCGCCTCCAGTCGGCGGATCGCGTTCCACAGGCCGGCTTCCGCCTCGGCGTTCCGCGGTGGCATGAACTCGAACGAATAGGAGTGCTTTCCGGTGGCCAGGAGATCGCGGACGGTTGCCGCCCGGTCGGTGCGCGTGGAGGGTTTCCCGAGTGTCATGACAGGACGGTATACGCCCGGTCGGAATGGCGTGGTAGAAAGTCCACAGTGTGATACGCGGGTTTTCGCCAATGATGGTCGATGGCCTTCGGGGGTGGTCGCGGAGCGGCCTCCGGAGGCTGCACAATAGGGGCATGGAAAGACATTCGTACGCCCTTCCCGGACTTCCCGACTGGGGTCGCTGCGCGGTCATGGGAATCCTCAACGTCACCCCGGACTCGTTCTCGGACGGGGGATGCTGGCTGGACCCGGGCCGGGCGGTGGAGCACGGACTGGCGCTGGCCGCGCGGGGGGCCGACATGGTGGACGTGGGCGGCGAGTCGACCCGCCCCGGCGCCCGTCGGGTGCCGGTCGAGGAGGAGCTCGCGCGGGTGCTGCCGGTGGTGCGCGGACTCGCCCGGCAAGGCGTTCTGGTGAGCATCGACACGATGCGCGCCCGGGTCGCCGAGGCCGCGGTGGACGCCGGGGCCCGGATCGTCAACGACGTCAGCGGCGGCCGGGCGGACGAGGCCATGGCGAAGACGGCCGCGCGGGCCGGCGTGCCGTTCGTCGTCATGCACTGGCGGGGGCAGTCCCAGGGGATGGACGACCTGGCGGACTACGGGGACGTCGTCGCCGAGGTGGTCGCCGAAGTGGGGCGCCAACTGGACGCCGTGGTGTCGGCCGGCGTCGACCCGGAGCAGGTCGTCCTCGACCCCGGCCTCGGCTTCGCCAAGGGCCGGAGTGACGACTGGGCGCTGCTCGCCGCCCTGGACGCCTGGGCCGTGCTGGACCGCCCGCTCCTGGTCGGGCCCTCCCGCAAGCGCTTCCTCGGCGAACTGCTGGCCGACCCGGCCACCGGCGAGCCCCGCCCGGCCCGGGAGCGGGACGACGCGACCTCGGCCGCCGCCGTCCTGGCCGCCGCGCAGGGCGCCTGGGCCGTACGGGTCCACGAGGTGCGGGCGGCCGCCGACGCCGTGCGGGTCGAGGCGGCCGTGCGGGCCCACCGGGCGACCGCCGGCCGGGTGCCGGTGTAGGCCTTCGCAACCATCCGGGGGAAGAGAAGACCGGGGAAGAACAGAGAAGAGGGGTGCGTCGCACCATGGCACGTCCCGTCGGGCGCAAGATCTTCGCCCACGCCAAGCTGCGCCGGCTGCGCCGCGAGCACGGCATGAACCAGGTCGAGCTGGCCCACGAGCTCGGCATCTCGACCAGCTACCTCAACCAGATCGAGCACAGCCAGCGCCCGCTCACCGCCGCCGTGCTGCTGCGGATCGCCGAGGTGTTCGGCGTGGACCCGGAGTTCTTCTCCGAGGCCGACGAGGAGCGCCTCGCCGCCGACCTGCGCGCCGCCCTCGCCGACGAGGCGTGCGGTGCCCCCGTCCCGGCCGAGGACGTCGCGGAGGTGAGCCGGGACCACCCCGACGTCGCCCGGGCGCTCGTCGCGCTGTACCGCCGCTACCGGGAGGCGGCCACCAGGGTCGCCGATCTCGGCGACACTGCCGGGACCGCCGCGCTCAGCCCGGCCGAACCCCACGACGAGGTACGGGACTTCTTCTACACGCACCACAACCACATCCCGGCCCTGGACGAGGAGGCCGAGCGCACCGCGACCGCGCTCGGGGCGACCACGGCCGGCGGCCTCGCCGCCGCGCTGGCGGCCGCACTCGGCGAGCGGCACGGCGTGCGGGTGGTCGACTCGGATCACCGGCAGCAGGCGGAGATGCGCCGGTTCGATCCGGTGAGCGGCACCCTCCGCCTCTCCGCGTGGCTGACCGACGGTCAGCGGGCCTTCCAACTGGCCACCCAGCTCGCGCTGCTGGAGCACCGGCCGCTGCTCGACGCGCTGGTCTCGGCGGCAGGGCCCGACCTCACCTCGCCCCAGGCGGCGGACCTCGCCCGGATCGGCCTCGCCACCTACTTCGCCGGTGCGCTGCTGATGCCCTACTCGGCCTTCCACGCCGCCGCCGAGGAACTGCGCTACGACATCGACCTGCTCGGCGCCCGCTTCGGGGTCGGCTTCGAGACGGTCTGCCACCGGCTGAGCACCCTGCAGCGCACCGGCCGCCGGGGCGTGCCGTTCTCCTTCCTGCGCGCCGACCGGGCGGGCAACATCTCCAAGCGGCAGTCCGCGACCGACTTCCACTTCTCCCGCCTCGGCGGCACCTGCCCGCTCTGGACGGTCTACGAGGCCTTCTCGGCGCCGGGGCGGATCCTCACCCAGATCGCCGAGATGCCGGACGGCAAGCGGTACTTCTGGATCGCCCGCACCGTCACCCACGGCGGCTTCGGCCACCGCGCGCCGCGCAGCGAGTTCGCCGTCGCGCTCGGCTGCGAGCTGCGCCACGCCCACCGCCTGGTCTACGCCGAGGGCATCGCCCTGGACGGCCGGGAGGCGGCCACGCCGATCGGCCTGGGCTGCCGGATCTGCGAGCGCACCGACTGCGCCCAGCGGGCCCGGCCCCCCGTCGGCGGCCGGCTGGTGGTGGACCCGGACCGGCGTACCAGGGTGCCCTACCCGGTCGTCGCCGAGGGCCGTCACAGCGATCGGGAGGGGCGCCGCTGACCGGTGCCGCCGAGACGGCGGGCGGCGGGCGGCACCCGGGTGCCGCGGTCGGGCGACGGCGACGGATCCGGCACCGTGCCGCCGACCGTGTGGCCCTGGGTCCTTCCGGGTGGTGATGTGGGTCCCTCGGGGTGAACGCCGGGAGGGGGCGTCAGGCCCGGGGGGACACCCAGAAAATGTCAGATCATCAGATTGTCTCGCGAAGGCTGATCCTGGCCGCGGCCGGGTTGTCGGTCCTCGGCGCCGCAGGGTGCGGGGGAGCACGGTGGGCCGGGGAACCCGGTACCGCGCCGAGAGGGAACGCCGGGCCGCCGCCCGCGGCCGCACCCCCGGCGGCCGCGCCGGAAGCCGCGCCTGAAACCGCCCCGGAGGCCGCACCGGAGGCCGTTCCGGAAGCCCCCAGGGTGCTGACCGAGGCGGAGAGCCGGCCGCTGTTCGAACTCGCCGAGGAGGGGAAGGTGGTGGCCCTCACCATCGACGACGGACCCCATCCGCGCCACACCCCCGACGTCCTGGCGCTGCTGGAGAAGCACGGGATCCGGGCGACGTTCTTCCTGATCGGCGAGAACGCGGCCGCCCGTCCCGACCTGGTCCGGGAGATCGCGGCGCGGGGGCACCGCATCGGCAACCACACCTGGAGCCATCCGGACCTCCGTCACCTTCCCGACGACGCCCAGGTGCGGGACGAGCTGACGCGCACCTCCGACCTCCTCGCCGGGATCACCGGCAAGTCGCCCGCCTGGTTCCGGGCCCCGGGCGGGGACTGGGCCCCGAGGACGCTCAGGACGAGCAGGGAGCTCGGGATGCGGCCGATGGGCTGGACGGTCGACCCGGAGGACTGGGCCGAGCCGGGGACGGAGGTGATCCTCGGCCGGCTCACGAAGGAGATGCGCCCGGGAGCGATCGTGCTCACCCATGACGGCGGAGGCGACCGTTCGCAGACGGTGGCCGCCCTCGCGCGCTTCCTCCCCTCCCTGATCGACTCCGGCTACCGCTTCACCACCCCGCGGGCCTGACCGGACGGCGGTGCCGGTCTCCTACGCGGAGGCCGGCACCGGCCGCTGGCCCGGCCCGTCGTAGGAGGCGAGCGGGCGGATCAGGGTGTTGTGGGCGAGCTGATCGGTGATGTGGGCGGTCCAGCCGGTGATCCGGCTCATCACGAAGAGCGGGGTGAAGACCGGGGTGTCGAAGCCCATCAGGTGGTAGGCGAGGCCCGCCGGGTAGTCGAGGTTGGGGTGGATGCCCTTGCGGTCCAGCACCGCCTCGCGCAGCGCCGCGTGCAGGGCGGCCTGCATGATCGGGACGCGGGAGTCGCCGTGCTTGTAGACCCGGTGGCCGAAGCCCATGACCTTCCGCCGGGAGGCGAGGGCGTCGTCGAGCCAGTCGGCGGCGCGGGCCGGGTCGCCGATCTCCTCCAGCATGTGCATCACGGCCTCGTTGGCGCCGCCGTGCAGCGGGCCCTTGAGCGCGCCGATCGCGGCGGTGACGGCGCTGTAGAGGTTGGAGAGGGTGGAGGTGACGACCCGGGCGGTGAAGGTGGAGGCGTTGAAGCTGTGCTCGGCGTACAGCACGAGGGAGATCTCGAAGCAGCGCACGACCTCGGGGGCGGGCACCGTGCCGAAGCACATGTGGAAGAAGTTCTCCGCGTACCCGAGGTCCGGGCCCGGGGCGATCGGGGCCAGGCCCCGCCGACGGCGCTGGTCGGCGGCGACGACGGTGGGCAGTCTCGCCAGCAGGGGCAGGGGCAGGGGCAGGGGCAGGGGCAGGGGCAGGGACTTGGCGAGGCCGGACGCCGGGCGGCCGTCGTCCTCGGTCGGGTCCTCGGCGCCGAAGAAGCTGACGGCGGTGCGCAGCACGCGGGCGGGAGGGTGAAGTCGAAGACGGCCGAGTCGAAGGCCGCGTAGTCGGCGTAGCCGAGGAGTTCGTACAGCCGGGAGCGGGTCTGCATGCGCGGCAGCAGCGGCTCCTGGGTGCCCTCGGTGGCGATGG
The DNA here is from genome assembly GCF_042268845.1 of Kitasatospora sp. NPDC056273. NCBI lineage: Bacteria > Bacillati > Actinomycetota > Actinomycetes > Kitasatosporales > Streptomycetaceae > Kitasatospora > Kitasatospora sp. NPDC056273. Next base: position 19,852 of record NZ_JBHJSJ010000072.1, read on the forward strand.
TGCGCAGCCCGTCCTCGATCGCGCCCATGGCGAGCCGCAGCAGGGTGACCGGGTAGAGGGCGATGCTGTAGCCGAGGCTCTCCAGGGTGCGGGTGTCCAGCAGCGGGGTCTTGCCGAACTCGGTGAGGTTCGCGAGCAGCGGCACGTCGACGGCCTTGCGGAACGCCTCGTACTCGGCCTCATCGCCGGTCGGCCCTGGCGCAAACATCTGGACCACACCGAGACCATCACCCTGATGCGGCACCTGGGCACGGCCGCGTTCATCGTCTGCGCCTACCTGACCGGTATGCGTCCGCAGGAAGTCCTCGCCCTGCGCTCCGGCTGCTGCCCCGATCCCGCCGCCAACCCTCCGGACGGCGCCCCCCGCCCGGCATCTCATCCGCGTCGCGGAGGCACCGGAATCCACCGGCTCCGATCCCGAGGCCGAGGGCGATCCGGCGTCTGAGGACACCGCCTATCTCATCACCCGCTCGCACTTCCGGCACCTGCGCACCGCACTCGACACCGAGGCCTCCGGCCGATACGGCACCCGCGCCCGCGGCGGAGTCCACGGCCTGGTCGACGTCGAGACCGCCCTGAGCGTCGCCGAGACGGCCGCCGACCTGCACGACCACTTCACCGCTGGCGGAGGCGTGTCCGGCCCGGCAGCCCGGCGAGCCCTCGTCCAGGCCGCAAGCACGCCCCGGTTCGAGGGCCGCCGGATCACCGCCCGCTTCGCCCGCACCTTCCTCGGCCGGGACGGAACTATCCCTCTACGACAACCCGCACGCCCTGCTCCTGTGCCTCTACCGGCACGACGCGGCCCTGTGCGCGAGGGAAGGCGTCCGGGACGTCCCCACCCTCGACCGGTGCGTACCCGGCTGCGGGAACAGCGTGCGTACCGATCACCACGCCGACCAACTGCGCGCCCGCGCCAACCAGCTTGACCAACGAGCCCTTCACACACCCGGCCCGGTCGCCGATCGCTTGCGGGCCAACGCCGACCGGCTCCGGTCCTGGGCCGACGAGCACGACCGCACCCGCATCGCCAAGCAGGAGACGGCACCGCGATGACCCCCGCCCCTGACGAGCGCGACAGCATCCGCGCCGCCACGCACCGCATCCTCACCGGCGCCCCGCAGCACTCGAACGGCGCGCTGACGATCGTGGCCCTCGCCCAGGAGGCCCGGGTCCCGCGCAACGCGCTCACCCAGCGGCACCCCGACCTGCGCAACGAGTTCTACGAAGGGGTCAGGCAGCGCGGTGCCGTTTCCGACTCCGAAGCCCGCCAGAAGGCGGAGATCGCCAAACTGAAACGCACCCTCGCCGCAAAGAACAAGGAACTGGGCGAGCTCCGCGGCGACGTCCAGGCGCTGGTCCGTGTCGTCGACCAGCTCACCCTGGAGAACCAGAGCCTGCGCGCCCGTGTGGTCGCCGACGACCCTACGGTCGTCCCCATCGGCCAGCGCCCTCCGCGTTAGAACCGTCACCTGAACGCGCGAACCCGGGCCGACAGCCGCAGCCGACTGCCCTGTCCGGCGTTCTCCCGGCGTGGAGATCGCAACCCGGGAAGCCACCGTCACCATCCAGACCTTGTCGGTCAACGGCAAGCGGACGCGGCGCTGCACTAGTGCTGGAAGAGTACTTCCGGATTGTTCGGCGAGGGGCCGTCCAGCAGCGGACTGTGGATCCCCTTCAGCGTCTGGTCGAAGAACGCTGTCACGTACTCACGGGTGATCACCACCCCGCGTTCCGGGGAGAGGGGCGGCATCGGGAACCCGGCCTCCTCCAGAAGCAGGTCCAGGTCGGTGAAGCTGGTGTGGTCGGCGCCGGCGACCGTCAGCCACTTCTTGTAGCCGCCGAGGGCGTCCCAGGCCTGCCCCCACGTGGTGTCGCCGCCGCCGGCCGGGTGGTTGTCGGGCGAACTCAGCATGAGGAACGGCCGGTTGATCTGGCCGGGCGTCGGGGCCGGGGCGAAGGTGCCGTCCATGTTCACGCCGGCCCGTACGCGCGGGTCGGCGATCATCGTGGTGACGGCCGCCGCTCCGCCGATGGAGTGTCCGGCCATGCCGATCTCGTGTTCGTCGATGAGGTGTGCCAGGCGCCACGCGGTATTGCCATGCGTCAACTGGTCGATCACGAAGGACACGTCCAGCGCGCGGCTGGCGGTGACCGTGCCCATGTCGAGGTTCGGGTCATCGCAGATCGCGCACGGCGGCGTCCGGCCGTTCGCCAGCGTCTCGCCGCTGTCCTCGTAGGTGTGGCCGACGAGTGCGACGACGTAGCCGTGACTGGCCAGGTCGGTCGCGAGCGAGGTGAGCATCATGCGCGGGTGCTCGAACCCGGGCGAGAGGACTACCAGCGGATACTTGCCGCTCCGCGGCCGCGCGCCGTCGAAGGCGTGAGTGGCGACGCTGGAAAGGTTCTGTGGGGTGATGCCAGAGCTCGTCGGTATCTTCCGGAGCTGGATGGCTCCGGCTGCCTCGGCGAGGGTCATGTAAGGGGCCGGAGTCCCGGTCCCGGGGACGGCCGGGTAGAGCATCGTGACGGCCAGTTGGCGGGGGCCGGATGACGGCACCCACGGGTCGGGACGGCTCGTGTCGGTGAGGTGGATGACGTCCTCGCCGGCGGCGTATGGGCCGGTCGGCGCGGGGAGCGTGCCGTGGAAGGACCGCGTGGGCGCGGTGGCCGTGGCCGGTGCGGTGTCGAACGCGTGCGTGGCCACCGGTGTGGCCGACGGTGTGGTCGTGGCGGCGAACCCGGCGCCGGTTCCGGTGACGAGGGCGGCGAGCGCCAGCGCCGCGACGGCGCTGATACGGCGATTGCGTTTCATGGGATCGACGCTAGGTTCCGCGGCTCCGTATCGAATCGGCCCGTGGATGTAACCATTCTGGTGTCGTTCGTAGCCCCCGCGAGGTACCGGAGTAATCCGCCGGGAGTATGTCGTGCGGCGCGGGGTTCCCTTCGCCGGCATCGTCGAGCGCCACCTTCGTCTTGGCCTACGACGAACACGACGCCAAGCCCTACCGCTGGACCTACGACGGTTCCGGACCGGGGTGGCCTGGCGGGATGTGCCGCCGCGGTACGGCTCCTGGGCCACCCTGCACACCCTGTTCCGGCGCTGGGCCGAGGACGGAACCTTCGAGCGGATGTTGCGGGCCGCGCAAGCGCAGGCGGACGCGGCCGGCGACATCGACTGGCTCGTATCGGTCGACTCCACCGTCGTGCGAGCCCGCCAGAGTGCCGCCGGGGCACGAAAAGGGGAACCCAGAACCAGGCGCTCGGCCGCTCCCGAGGCGGGCTGACCGGCAAACTCCACCTGGTCGTCGACGGACTCACGTCACGAGCTCTTCCGCTCAGCGGCCCGGCCGAGGGAAGGTCCTGGTCGCGAGAGCCGCGCAGGCCACCGCCAGCGGCAACTCGGCGAAGACCGTCATCAGCACCGCCAGCTTGAAGTCCGAACCCGGGGCAGCCGTCATGGTGTCGAACCAGGCGTCGACCAGCAGCACGGCCGAGGTCGCGGCGGAGGTCAGGCAGGCCCGGCAGTCGCCGCGCCTGAGGAGCAGTCCGGTGGAGAGCAGGCCGAGCGCCTCAAAGCTGTCCAGACCCGTCCACGTCCAGGCCCAGTGCGAGGCCTGAGCTGTGGCCGGCAGCCCGGTGTGCAGGAAGACCAGCCAGGGAATCATCGCCAGCCCGAGCACGGTGAGGACCGTGGCCGCCCGGCGAAGCAGCAGAGGGAACGTGAAAGCGGCCGCGGCCTTCGGAGGGATCCGCGGGACACCGGAGCCCGAACCGGCGTCCACGCGGACCAGACGGAGCGAATGAACGCCGGTCAGCAGGCCGAGGGAGAGTACTGATGACAACATCGCGGTGAACGTCGTCAAGGCCATGACGAGGGAATGGGCCCGACGCCGGCCCACGCCGGAGCGTACGACGTTGCCGAGCGCGCTCACCGGCTCACCGCCGGCAGCATGCGGGCCATGGCGTGGAATCCGGCCTCGAAGAGGCGTCGGGGCATCGGCGGCTTGCGCAGCGTCATCCGAGCGCTCCCGCCGGACGGGTCAGCCGCGCGTGGGCGGCCAGGCCGGCACCGCTGCCACTGTTGACGACGTCCCGCGCGACCGCACCGTCCACCAACTCGATGGTGCGGTGCGCGGTGGTGGCGGCCAGCTGCACGTCGTGGGTCACCAGCACGATGGTCTGGCCCTCGGCGTTCAGGTCCAGCAGCAGCTGGCGCACGTCCTCGACCGAGCTCGAGTCCAGCGCGCCGGTGGGCTCGTCAGCCAGCAACAACGCCGGCTTGTTCATCAGGGCCCTGGCCACCGCCACCCGCTGCCGCCGACCACCGGACAGCCGCTGCGGACAGGCCTTGACATGCCGCTCGATACCCAGCGAGCCGAGCAGGTCGACGGCCCGGCGCTTCGCCTCACCCTTGCCCATCCCAGCCAGCTGCGCCGGAACCATGACGTTGTCCAACACGGTCAGATCGTCGAGCAGGTTGAAGAACTGGAAGATCATGCCGATCGAGGCCCGGCGGTACTTCGCCGATCCGGCCTCACCAAGCTGATCGACGCGCGTGCCGTCGATGGTGACACTGCCGCTGGAGGGCTTGTCCAAACCGGCGATCAGGTTCAGCAGCGTGGACTTCCCACTGCCGGAATGGCCGAGGATCGCCACACAATCACCGGACGCCACGGACAAGGTCACACCGGCCACCGCGGGCGGGCCGTCGTCGTACTGCTTTATCGCGTCTTGGAGAGCGATCATCGGCGGATTCGTCATGGCCATGAACCTAGGAACGGACCATGATCCATCGCGTCGGCCGGTGGATTTCGCGTTCCCCAGGCCGTCGGCCCGGGGGTGTACCCCGCGTACATCCCCGGGGCGACGCGCGGAGCCCACGCCACTGAATACGATCTCCGCATGGAAGAGCTCCTCCAACGTCTCTCGACATCGAAGCGCGTGACCCGGCTGACGTCACAGGCCGTGGTGCTGGCCACCGCCGGCCTGTACGCGCTGATGATCCCCTTGACGATGGGGACCCCGGATCCTGAGCACTCCCTGTTCGGGTTCCCCGACCTTGAGCCCGTCCAGATGCTGGGTCTGTGCGTCGTGCTCGCCCTTCCGGTTCTGCTGGTGCGCCGTCTGCCGGCGACCGTCTTCGCGGTGATCCTGGGCGAATCGGTCCTCGGCGACGCCTTCGGCGCCCGGCCCGTCATCATGTTGGTCCTGCTCGTCGCCTTGGGCGGGTATCTCGCCGTCCGGCGGCCGAAGGCTGCCGCCGTCGGCTCCGTCGCGGGCGTCGTGGCCGCTTTCGTCAACGACATCCACGACCGCGAGCAGTCCGTCGGCGACGCGGTCCAGTGGGCCGGGGGGTTCGCGTTGTGGTTCGCGGTCGCGTGGATCTTCGGAGGGGTGTACCGCAAGCGCCGTGAGTACCTCGGAGCCCTGCACGAGGAGAAGGCGGCCCGCGCCGTCATGGCCGAGCGGCTGCGGATCGCCCGCGAACTGCACGACAGTGTCGCGCACAGCATCGGGATCATCACGGTGCTGTCGGGAGCGGCGGCGCGGGTCGTGGACACCAAGCCCGAGCAGACGCGGCAGGCGCTGAGCGGCATCGAGTCCACCAGCCGCCAGACGCTGCTGGAGCTGCAGCGCATGCTCGGGGCGCTGCGCCGCGCCGAGCCGGACGAGGCCATGCCGGGGGCCGCTCCGCTGGCGCCGGCCGGCAGCCTGGCCGATGTCCCGCGGCTCGCCGAACGTACGGCCGACACCGGGGTGCGGGTCCACGTGGACTGGCGGGGCGAGCGGCGTCCGCTGCCGCCGGAGATCGAACTGTCGGCATTTCGGATCATCCAGGAGTCGGTGACGAACGTGGTACGGCATTCCGGTGCGCGGACGTGCAGGGTCGAGGTCGGTTACGAGTCGGAAGGAGTGAGGATCGAGGTGGTGGACGACGGGGACGACGGTCCCGGCGGGCCCGGCCGTCCGAGGCCCTGGGCGGCGGCCGGCGGGAGCGGCTTCGGCCTGCTCGGCATGCGCGAGCGAGTGACGTTGCTGTCCGGCCAGTTCAGCGCGGGCCGGCGTCCGGAGGGCGGATTCCGGGTGACGGCGAGGCTCCCGGCATGAGCGTGCGGGTGCTGCTGGTCGATGACCAGCCGCTGATGCTGGTCGGGCTCGGGATCCTGATCGGCGACACCGACGACCTGGAGGTGGTGGGCGAGGCCGGCGACGGCCGCGAGGCGGTGCGCCTGGTGCGTGGGCTGCGGCCGGACGTCGTGGTGATGGACATCCGGATGCCGGGCATGGACGGGATCGAGGCGACCCGGCAGGCAACCGCCGAGCCGGACCCGCCCAAGGTGCTGGTGCTGACGACCTTCGACGACGACGAGTACGTCTACGGCGCTCTGCGCGCCGGCGCCAGCGGATTCCTGCTCAAGAGCATGGCCCTGGACGCGATCCTGGACGCGATCCGTGTGGTGGCGGCCGGCGATGCGTTGATCGCGCCGAGCGTCACCCGACGGCTGATCGCCGACTTCGCCGGAACCTCCTCCACCCCCGCCACCCCCACGGCCCCCGAACCGGACACCGAGCCCGCCGCGGACTCGAGTCCCATCGCGGGGATCACCGACCGGGAGCGCGAGGTACTGGCACTGGTCGGACAGGGGCTGTCGAACGCTGAGATAGCCGAGCGGCTGGTGATCAGCGCGGCGACGGCGAAGACCCATGTCGCGCGTCTGTTCGCCAAGCTCGAGGCCCGGGACCGCGTCCACCTGGCGATCATCGCCTTCGAGGCCGGACTCGCGCCGGGTGGACGGTAGGGCAGGGTGAGAAGAACGATCGCCGACCACGAGCTCGCCACGTTCGCCAGACGCGCGAGCTCACCCACCTGGCCGCGGCGGGATTCGAGCCGAGGTTGTTCAGAAAGTCACGGACCGGCGCGGGTGTCGAGAGCGTGGTAGCCCGCTTCACGGGTCGAGGAGGATCGGACCGAGGAAGAACCTTTAGCAACGTCAGCGCCTTGTACATGCTTCATCGCTGTTTCACTGGCGTGTTCGCGCGCTGTCTCAACGAACCGACCTAAGAAACGCGCCGCGCGGTTCGTGAAGATCCACGCGCTCCGGCCCGTCCAGCGCTATTCCACTGTCGGATCCTCTCAACCCCGATCGTGAACCGGCCGTCGGCGAGTTTGCGCAGCCAGCCGCGGTCGGCGAGCTTGGTCGGTTGTGCGCGAAGCGGCTCCAGCGTGCCCCGGACGCCGACAGGAAGGCCGAGTATCGACCCGACGGACCGTGACCGACCGAAGAGTTCGTAGTCATGGACGCGATACGAGTACCCAGAACCGGGCTGGGACGGCCCCGCACCCGTCCCAACCACGTGCAGGGTGCGGTCGAACTCGCGGACGGCCTCGAAGTCGACGGCTGGGAACAGTTCGTCGAGGCCGGCGGCCGTCAGCTCGGCGAGACCGGCCGCGGCCGACAGGAAGCGGTCCTGGTCGGCGGGGGTGACGACGCCCTCGGTGAGGGTGCGGAACTTCCGCTGGTACGCGGGGCGGTCGAAGGGGCGGGCGCCGGCCGGGTGGGCGTCGGCGACGGCCAGTTCGTCCTCGATGACGGAGCCGTCGTCCAGGGTGATCACGATCCGGCCGCCGAAGGCCCGCTGCTGCGGGTCGGGGTCGTGGTAGCGGCGGGTCCACTCCGGGTCCTCGACCGTGCTGACCTTCCGCCACAGGGCGACGGTCGACGGCCGGGCGGCCCGCTCGGGGGCGTAGGAGCGCTCGTGGTGCCAGCCGCCGTCCTCCAGGGCCACGGCGAGGATGTACGGGATCGAGTGGTCGAGGGTCTCCCGGCTGGCCGTCGGGTCGTACTTCTGCGGGTCGTTGGCGCCGGAGCCGATGACGTGGTGGGTGTGGTGGCTGGTGTGCAGCACCACCGAGCGCACCCGCTCCAGCGGCCCGGTCTTCTCGCGCAGCCGCCGGGCCAGGTCGATGACCGCCTGGGCCTGGTACTCGGCGGAGTGCTCCTTGGTGTAGGTGTCCAGGATCGCCCGGCGTGGTTCGCCGGGCTCGGGCAGCGGCACGGTGTAGTCGGCGTCCGGGCCGTCGAGCATCCAGGCGAGGAAGCCGTCCTCGCCCTCGTAGACCGGGGAGGGCGAGGTCTCGCCGCGCATCGCCCGGTCCACCGCCTCGATCGCGGCCTTGCCGGCGAAGGCCGGGGCGAAGGCCTTCCAGCTGGAGATCTCGCCCTTGCGGGACTGCCGGGTCGCCGTCGTGGTGTGCACGGCCTGCTGCACCGCCTGGTACACCGTCTCCGTCGGCAGCCGCAGCAGCGCGCCGAGCCCGCAGGCGGTGGCCGCGCTCAGGTGCGCGACGTGGTCGATCCGGTGGGCGTGCAGACAGATGCCCTTGACCAGGGCGACGTGGACCTCGTAGGCGGTGACGATGCCGCGCAGCAGGTCGGCGCCGGTGCGCCCGGTGTGCTGGGCGACGGCCAGCAGCGGCGGGATGTTGTCCCCGGGGTGGGAGTAGTCGGCGGCGAGGTAGGTGTCGTGGAAGTCCAGCTCGCGCACGGCGGTGCCGTTGGCCCAGGCCGCCCACTCGGGGGAGACCCTGGCCAGGCTGCCGAACACCCGGGCGCCGGGCGCCCCGTGGTGCGCGAGCGCCTGGGACCGGGCCACCGCCACCGGCCGGCGCAGCAGCGACGCGACCGCCACCGAGGCGTTGTCGACGACCCGGTTGACGGCCATGCCCACGGCGGCCGGGTCCAGTTCCTCGGTGGCGGTCGCGACGGCGGCCAGTTTCCAGGCCAACTGCTCCTCTCGCGGCAGCCGGTCGGCGCTGGGATGGACGCGGACGTGGTGCTCGATCACGGGACTCCTCGGGAGTGTCGGGACCGCCCTGACGGGCTCGTACGCTCCAGGCTGCCGCGCCGGCGGGCGGGGATCCAGCAGGCCAATCCGCGGAATCCGGACAGCTCCGGGCTGCGAAACCGCGAATCCTGCGAATCCGCGGATCGTGCGAATCCGCGGATCGTGTGAACTTGCGGAGCCCGCGAACCTGCGGAGCCCGCGAATCCTGCGGACCGGTCTCGCGGGGCTAGGATCCACAGGGCCTCCTCCGCCGGTGATCACCGCACCACGCCGCCGGACCGGGCCGGCCCCGACCGCCCCCTGCCTCTGAGGTGATCACAGCGAACAGCCTGGTGTCCGAGCTGCGGCGACCCGCCGTCCTCCGGTCCGCGCGGTCGGAGGACGGCTCGTGTCGTCACCTGCTGGTGTGGAAGGCCGGCCCGGGCTGGCGGATGGTCAGCAGCGGCGTGCTGGGCGGGGGGATCGGTGAGCGCGGCTGGGTGGTGAACGCCCAGGTCCGGCCCGGCTACAGTCGGATGGACCCGGAGCGGCACCTGGCGGAGCTGGCGGAGGCCGAGGGCCTGCGCGGGCCGGGCGTCGGGCTGATGACCGCAGCGGAGGTCGACGACTGCACCTGGGGTGAGGACGGCGGCGCCGTCGCCCTGGTGACGACCGGCATCGGCGTCCCGACCTGGGCCGCGGCAGCCGCGGCACCGACCGGACCGTACGTCCCGGGGACGATCAACATCCTCGCGGTCGTGCCCGCGCCGGTGGCCGACGCGGGGCTGGTGAACCTGCTGGCGACGGCCACCGAGGCGAAGGTGCAGGCCCTCCTGGACGCCGGCTACTCGTGCTCGGGCACCCCGTCCGACGCCGTGTGCGTGGCCGTCCGCAGCCCGGTCGACGGCGAGGCGGCCGACCCCTTCGGCGGCCCGCGGTCGGTCTGGGGCTCCCGGCTGGCCCGCGCCGTCCACCGAGCCGTCCTCGACGGGGCGGAACGCGACCGGGCCCGGCGGCGGGAGGGGCCGGGTGTGCCGCACCAGGGGCCCCGACCGGACTGCCACCGGGCGGACGTCCTTTCAGCCGGAGCGGCTGGAGTACCCGGAGCGGCTGGAGCGCCCGGACGCGTCACCGCCTGAACCCACGCCGCCCCGCCGGTGCCCGGCCCTCCGCGACGGGAGCCGGGCACCGGCGGGGCGCGCTCGTCACGCCGAGGCGTGCGCGTGGAACCCCCGTCCGCTCTTGCGGCCGAGCAGTCCGGCCTCCACCATGCGGGAGAGCAGCGGCGGGGGCGCGTACAGCGGCTCCTTGTACTCCTCGTACATGGACCGGGCGATCGCCTCGACGGTGTCCAGCCCGATCAGGTCGGCGAGTTGGAGCGGCCCCATGGGGTGGGCGCAGCCGTGGACCATCCCGGCGTCGATGTCCTCGGGGCTGGCGTGGCCGGCCTCGGCCATCCGGATCGCGGCGAGCAGGTACGGCACCAGCAGGGCGTTGACCACGAAGCCGGCCCGGTCGCGGGAGTGGACGACGTGCTTGCCGAGGACGTCCCGGGCGAAGCCCTCCACCCGGTCGAGGACGGTCGGGGCGGTGTGCAGCGAGGCCACCAGCTCGACCAGCGGCATCACCGGGGCCGGGTTGAAGAAGTGCAGCCCCAGGACGTGGGAGGCGCGGCCCGTGGTGATGCCGAGGCGGGTGACCGGGATGGCCGAGGTGTTGGTGGCCAGGACGGCGTCCTCGGCGACGAGCACCTTGTCCAGGGTGCTGAGCACCTCGGTCTTGACCCGTTCGTCCTCGACGACGGCCTCGACCACCAACTGGCGGTCGGCGAGCGCCTCCAGGTCGTCGGCGAACAGCAGGTGGGCCCAGGCGTCGGTGCGCTGCTCCTCGCTGATCCGGCCGCGGTCGGCGGCGCGGTGCAGCGAGCGGTCGATCCGGGCCCGGGCGGTGCGCAGGGCGTCCCGGCCGGCCTCGCAGACGACGGTGTCGAGCCCGGCGCGGGCGAAGACCTCGGCGATGCCGGCGCCCATCTGTCCGGCGCCGACGACCGCGACGCGGCGGATGTCGTTCATGGTGCACTGCCTCCGTGGTGGGGCGGCTCAGGCCGCGGTGCGGATCCGCACGAGGTGGCGGGCGTAGGCCTCGGTGGTGAGGAAGGCGGGCAGTTCGGCGCCGAGGGCGGTGTCCTCCAGGATCCGCACCGCGTCGTCCACCAGCGTCGGGTCGGCGCCCTCGGCGAGCAGCGTGGCGCGCTCCCGGTCGATCAGGCGCCGCACCATGTCCGGGGTGACGAGCGAGCCGCCGGTCAGCCGGGTGCAGTGGTGCTGCCACTGCCAGATCTGGCAGCGGGCGATCTCGGCGGTGGCGACGTCCTCCATCAGCCCGAAGACGGCGACGGCTCCGGAACCGCCGAGCCAGGCGGTGAGGTAGCGCAGGGCGACGGCGATGTTGGAGCGCAGCCCCTGGTCGGTCGGCAGGCCGGCGGACAGCCTGTGCACGCCGAGCAGGTCGGCGGCGGTGACCTCGACGTCCTCGCGGGTGCGGTCGAGCTGGTTCGGCCGGTCGCCGAGGACGTCGTCGAAGGCGGTGCGGCAGGTGGCGACCAGGCCGGGGTGGGCGACCCAGGAGCCGTCGAAGCCGTCGCCGGCCTCCCGCTCCTTGTCGGCGCGCACCTTGGTGAGGGCCACCGCGTTGGCCTCCGGGGCGCGTTGGGGGATGGCGGCGGCCATGCCGCCGATGGCGTGGGCGCCGCGCCGGTGGCAGGTGCGCACCAGCAGGTCGGTGTAGGCGCGCAGGAAGGGCTGGGTCATGGTGAGGGTGGCGCGGTCCGGCAGGACGTAGCGCGGGCCGTGCTGGGCGAAGTTCTTGATCAGGCTGAACAGGTAGTCCCAGCGCCCGGCGTTGAGCCCGGCGGCGTGCTCGCGCAGCTCGTAGAGGATCTCGTCCATCTCGAAGGCCGCGGTGATGGTCTCGATCAGCACGGTGGCCCGGATCGTGCCGTGCGGGATGCCCAACTCGGCCTGGGCGAAGGCGAAGACCTCGTTCCAGAGCCGGGCTTCGCGGTGGTCCTCCAGCTTGGGCAGGTAGAAGTACGGGCCGCTGCCGCGCTCGATCTGGGGCTTGCCGCAGTGGAAGAGGTAGAGGCCGAAGTCGACCAGGGCGCCGACGGCGGGGCGGCCGTCGACCAGCAGGTGCTGCTCGTCGAGGTGCCAGCCGCGCGGGCGGACGACGATGGTGGCGGGGGAGTCGCCGATGCGGTAGCGCTTGCCCTCCGGGGTGGTGTCGTCGATCCGGCGTTCGACCGCGTCGACCAGGTTGAGCTGTCCGGAGACCAGGTTGTGCCAGGTGGGGGTGGTGGCGTCCTCGAAGTCGGCGAGCCACACCCTGGCACCGGAGTTGAGCGCGTTGACGGTCATCCGGCGCTCGGGCGGGCCGGTGATCTCCACCCGGCGGTCGGCCAGGCCCGGCCCGGCGCCGGCCACGCGCCAGGTGCTGTCCTCGCGGACGGCGCGGGTCCCGGGGAGGAAGTCGAGGCTGCCGCCGTCCGCCAACTCGGCGCGGCGCCGGTCGCGTTCGGCGAGCAGCGCGGTGCGACGGGCGGCGAACCGGTCGTGCAGACGGGCGAGGAAGGCGAGCGCCTCGGGGGTGAGGATCTCGTCGAAGCGGTCCTCGTGTTCTCCGAGGACCTCGATGCGGCTGGGCTGGCTCATCCGGTGCTCCAGGGGCGGGTGGGAGGCGCCCGGGGCCTCGTCCCTCAACGAGGCCCCGGGCGGCGGGGTGGGCGGCGGCCGCTCCCCAAAGCGGCCGCCAGGGTGGCTCGGTGGTGCTGTCCTTCCGGCTCGGCGGCCCGCTTCGGGCCCGGCGGCCTCCTTCGGGCTCAGTGGAACTGCTCGGCCTCGGTGGAGCCGGTCAGGGCGAGCGTCTCGGCGTTCGGGTTGAGCGCGGTGGAGACCAGGTCGAAGTACCCGGTGCCGACCTCGCGCTGGTGCTTCACGGCGGTGTAGCCGTCCGGCACGGCCGCGAACTCGGCCTCCTGGAGGTCGACGTAGGCCGTCATCCCGTGCTCGGCGTAGCCGCGGGCGAGCTGGAACATCGAGTGGTTGAGGGCGTGGAAGCCGGCCAGCGTGATGAACTGGAAGCGGTAGCCCATCGCCCCCAACTCCCGCTGGAACTTGGCGATCTGGTCGTCGTCCAGCGCGGCCTTCCAGTTGAAGGAGGGCGAGCAGTTGTAGGCGAGCATCGTGTCCGGGTGCTCGGCCTTGACCGCCTCGGCGAACTCCCGGGCCTGCTCCAGGTCCGGGGTGCCGGTCTCCACCCAGAGCAGGTCCGCGTACGGGGCGAAGGCCAGGCCGCGCGAGATCACCGGGGCCATGCCGGGCTCGACCCGGTAGAAGCCCTCGGCCGTCCGCTCGCCGGTGCAGAACCGGGCGTCGCGCTCGTCCACGTCGCTGGTCAGCAGGTTGGCGGCGAGCGCGTCGGTGCGGGCGACGATCAGGGTCGGCACGGCGGCGATGTCGGCGGCCAGGCGGGCGGCGTTCAGGGTGCGGATGTGCTGGGCGGTGGGGACGAGCACCTTGCCGCCGAGGTGGCCGCACTTCTTCTCGGAGGCCAGCTGGTCCTCGTAGTGGATGCCCGCCGCGCCGGCCGCGATCATGCCCTTGGTGAGCTCGAAGGCGTTCAGCGGGCCGCCGAAGCCGGCCTCCGCGTCGGCGACGATCGGCACCAGCCAGTCCGGGCCGCCGGTGCCCTCCGCCGCGTCGATCCCGTCCGCCCGCAGCAGCGCGTTGTTGATCCGACGCACCACCTGGGGAACGGAGTTGGCGGGGTAGAGGCTCTGGTCCGGGTACGTCTGCCCGGCCTGGTTGGCGTCGGCCGCGACCTGCCAGCCGGACAGGTAGATCGCCTGCAGCCCGGCCTTCACCATCTGCACGGCCTGGCCGCCGGTCAGCGCGCCGAGCGCGTGGACGTAGTCCTGCTCGTGCAGCTGCCGCCACAGCCGCTCGGCGCCGCGCCGGGCCAGGGTGTGCTCCTCGCGCACCGTCCCGGACAGCCGGACCACATCCGCCGCCGTGTACGTGCGCTCGATGCCCGCCCACCGCGGGTCGGAGGCCCACCGGGCGGCGAGCTCCGCCGCCTGCTGCTCCTGCTGCTGCCGGACCGACTGAGTCATGGGTCTGCTCCCCAGGGTGCTCGTTTGCTCGTTGCGAAGGATGTGACGCACCTCACCGCGAGGGCGAGTGGGCGGCCGGACGGTGCCGGGCTGCGGTGGCGCACCGCGGGACGTGGAGGCCCGGACAGCCCACCGGACCGCGAGCGACCTGGTGTTCTGCGGCTGTCCTGCGCACCTCCCGGCCGCAGCACCGACTCTGGCACCCCCGCCGAGCCGCCGTCACCGGTGGACCGCGGCCAACTTCTGCGAACGCTTCCCGGTGAATCCGCGAAGGTTGCGAAGGCCTGCACGGCTGCCCTGCGGCTAGGCTGCCCGCGCCGGATCGACCGATGCGCACAGCGGGGAGAACGACACCATGGGAAAGGCCTTCGCCGGTGCACGGCTGCGCCGCCTGCGCGAGGAGCGCGGCCTCAGCCAGGCCGCCCTCGCCCGGCTGCTCGACCTCTCGCCCAGCTACGTCAACCAGTTGGAGCACGACGCCCGGCCCCTCACCGTGCCCGTCCTGCTGCGCCTCACCGAGGCCTTCGGCGTCGAGGCCGGCTACTTCGCCCCGCCCGACAGCGCCCGGCTCACCGCCGAACTGCGCGATGCCCTCGGCGAGGAGGTCACGGCCGGCCGGGTCACCGGCGGGGACCTCGACGAGCTCGCCGCCCGACTGCCCGCCGTGGCACGGCTGTTGAGCGACCTGGCCCGCGGCCGCCGGGACGCCGCCGAGCGGCTCGCCGTCCTCGCCGGAGACCGCGGCCTCGGGGTCGACACGCACACCCCGCACGAGCAGGTCCGCGAGTTCTTCTACCGCCGCCGGAACTACCTCCACGAACTCGACACGGCCGCCGAGGAGTTGGCGACGTCCATCGGCCTGCGGCGCGGCGAGGTCAGGACGGTGCTGGCCGAACGGCTCGCCACCGGGCACCGGGTCCGGATCGCCACCGGAGGCGGACAACTCCACCGGTACGACGAGCCTACCCGGACCCTCCGGCTGTCCGACCGGCTGCGCCCCGGCCAGCAGGCCTTCCGGATGGCCACGCAACTGGCCTACCTGGAACACGACTCCCTGCTGTCCGAACTCGCCTCCCAGGACAGCCCGGAGGGCTCCACCGCCTTCGCGCTCACCCGCATCGGCCTGGCCAACTACTTCGCCGCCGCCCTCGTCCTGCCCTACGCCGCCTTCCACGCCCAGGCGGAGGCGGCCCGCTACGACATCGAGCACCTCGCCGACCACTTCGGCGTCGGCTACGAGACGGTCTGCCACCGGCTCAGCACCCTCCAGCGCCCCGGCCTGCGCGGCGTGCCGTTCTCCTTCGTACGCGTCGACCGGGCCGGGAACGTCTCGAAGCGCCAGTCCGCCACGCCCTTCCACTTCTCCCGCACCGGCGGCACCTGCCCGCTGTGGAACGTCTACGACGCCTTCGCCGCCCCCGGGCGCGTCCACGTCCAGGTCGCCGCCATGCCGGACGGCCGCCGCTACCTCTGGACCGCCCGCGCCGTCACCCGCTCGCCCGGCGGCTGGGGCCGCCCCGGCAAGACCTTCGCCATCGGCCTCGGCTGCGAGATCCGGCATGCCGGCCGACTGGTCTACTCCGCCGGCCTGGACCTCGGCGACGAGGCGGCCGCCACCCCGATCGGCCTCGGCTGCAAGGTCTGCGAACGCCCGGCCTGCCCGCAGCGCTCCGCCCCGGCCATCGGCCGGCCGCTGGCCGTCGACGAGCACACCAGCACCTTCGTCCCGTACGCCGCGCTGCCCGGCCCCCGGGACCGAGGGCGCCCGGACGGCTGGGGCGGCACGCTCAGTCCGTGATGCCGGAGACCGCCAGCGGCAGGTGGCGGGGCCCGCGCAGGATCGGGCTGCGGCGGTACACGGGCGGGTCCTGGAGCAGGCGGGGGTCGTCGAGGCGGCGGACGAGCGCGGTGAGGGCGATCTGCCCCTCGACCCTGGCGAGCGGCGCGCCGAAGCAGCTGTGCACGCCGCTGCCGAAGCCGAGGTGCTGGTTGTCCTGCCGGGTCGGGTCGAAGCGGTCCGGGTCGCGGAACCGCCGCGGGTCCCGGTTGCCGGCGGCGAGGACCAGGACCAGCGGCGCGCCCTTGGGGATGGTGACGCCGTCGACCTCGACGTCGGTCAGCGCGGTGCGCTGCGGCAGCAGTTGGACCGGGGGCTCGTAGCGCAGCACCTCCTCCACCATGCCCGGCATCAACTCGGGCCGTTCGCGCACCAGTCGGAGGGCCTCGGGATGGCGCAGCAGGGTGAGCACGCTGTTGGTGACCAGGTTGACGGTCGTCTCGTGCCCGGCGATGAGCAGCAGGACGGCGGTGGCCATCAGCTCAGGCGTGGTGAAGCCGCCCCCCGGGCCGGGGTCGTTGACGAAGGCGGAGAGCATGTCGCCGGAGGGCCTGCCGCGGCGGCTCTCGGCGAGTTCGCCGAGGTACAGCCCCATCTCCGTCCGGGCCTGGAGGGCCACCCGCTGCCGCTCGGCCGGGTCGGTGCCGGGGGTGGGGTCGAAGCCCTCGATCAGGGTCTCGGACCAGGCGTGGAACCGGGGTTCGTCCTCGCGCGGCACCCCGAGCAGCCGGCAGATCACGGTGACGGGGAGCGGGTAGGCGAAGTCCTCGACGAGGTCGATCCGGTCGCGGCCGCGCAGCCCGTCGATCAACTCCCCGGCGATCGCGGTGATCTCGTCGTGCATGGCGTCGACCCGGCCGGGCGCGTGCGGCGGGCCGAAGGGGCGCATGGCGATGTTGCGCAGCCGTTCGTGCTCGGGGTCGTCGCGGCCGATGAAGGCGACCGGGACGGATTGCACCTCGTCCGGGACGGTGCGGTTGCGGCGGTCGGAGCTGATCCGCGGGTCGTGGAGCAGCGCGGCGACCTCGTGGTAGGTGCCGACCAGGTAGCCGCCGTCGTCCTGGCGGGCCACGCCGTGCTCGCGCAGCTCGGCGTAGAGGGGGTAGGGGTCGGCGCGGTTGGCGTAGTCGGTGATCCGGCGGTACAGGGTGCCGGCGGAACCGGTGCCGGCGGAACCGGTGCCGGGGGTGTCGGTGGTGGCCATGGCGGGCTCCTCGGGGGTGGCGGCGGCGGTCCGCGGCGCCGGGACGGTGCTCAGCCGTCCCAGCGCCGAAAGGTCAGCCGCCGGTCGGGCAGGTGACCGGTGAGCGCGACGGTGGGACCGTGCGAGAGCACCTTCGGATCGGGCACGTCGGACGGGACGGGGGTGCGGGAGGGCGGAGGCTCCACGCCGACCCAGTCGGGCGGGAACGGGGCGGCGGTCTCGATCAGCCCCTGGTAGTGCTCCAGCCACTTGGCCCGGTTCACGCTCACGGCGGCCGTGATCCGGCCCCGGTACCCGTAGACCGCGACGAACCGCCGCTCCTCCGGCGAGCCCTGGGCGACCACCACGTGGTCGGAGAAGGTCGGCACGCCGACGGACTTGATGTTGAGGCCGAACTGGCTGGACCAGAAGGCGGGCACGCTCAGGTGCGGCAGCCGGCGCGGCCCCGGGCTGACCATGTTGTGGGCCGCCACCGCGGCCTGGGCGACCGCGTTGCCCCAGTGTTCGAGGGAGAGCAACTGGTACTCGAAGAGCGGGTGCGGGAAGCGGGCGACATCACCCGCGACGAAGACGTCGTCGGTGACGATCCCGTACATGTCGAAGGCACGGCAGCCGGCGTCGCAGGCGATGCCACGCCGACCGGCGGCGAGCCCGGAGTCGGCCAGCCACTCGGTGTTGCGGACGGCCCCCAGGGCGACCACGGCGACGTCCGCCTCGATCCGGCTGCCGTCGGAGAGCTCGGCCCCGGTGAGCCGACCGTCCCGGCCGTGGAGCGCGGTGACGGTCACCCCGCAGCGCAGGTCGACCCCGTGGGCGCGCTGGACCCTGGCCGCGAAGGCGCCGAAGGCCCCGCCGAGGGCGCCGACCAGCGGGGCGGGGCCGCGCTCCGCGACCGTCACCGCCACGCCGCGTTCCCGGCAGGCGGAGGCGATCTCGGAGCCGGTGAATCCGGCACCGATCACCAGCACCCGCCGCGGGCCGGCCGCCAGCCGCTCGGCCAGCCCGGCCGCGTCGTCGGCGGTGCGCAGGGTGAACACCCCGTCGAGGGCGGCCTGCGCGGGGTCCGGCCAGGGCCTGGCCCGGGTGCCCGTCGCGATCAGCAGCCGGTCGTAGGGCAGCCGTTCGCCGGTCGCGAGCAGCACCTGCCTGGCCGCCCCGTCCACGCCGGTCGCGCGGACGCCGAGCCGCCACTCCGCGTCCACCTCGCGTCGGCGCGGCAGCGCGGTCTCCTCGGCGCGCACCCGCCCGAGCAGCACCTGCTTGGACAGCGGCGGACGGTCGTACGGGGGGCGGCGCTCCTCGCCGACCACGGTCAGCCGCCCGGCGAAGCCCTCGTCGCGCAGCGTCTCCGCGGCGCGCAGCCCGGCCAGCGAGGCGCCGACGACGACGATCTTCACGGACTCTCCTCCCGGCCGGGTCCGTATCCGTCCTACCGCCGCCGCCCCGGCCGCGCGCCCGGGGGTGCTCCGCGGGAGGGGTCGCGGAGCGTGGCCGCCCGCGCCGGTGCGCGGCGTCGGCAACGACGGGAGCGACGGTCCGTACCACGCGGTACGGACCCTG
>NZ_JBHJSJ010000073.1:0-37535 GCF_042268845.1 Kitasatospora sp. NPDC056273
GCGGCCCCCGCGCCGTACGCCAGCGTGCCGGCGGCGGGGCGACCAACGCCGCCCCGCCGACGGCTGCTAGGGGGAGCCCCGCAGTTGGGCGCCGTGATCACGGGCTTCGTCGTCGAAGCGGCCGTGTGCGCCGCAGTCGGCCTCCTGAGATGCCGTCCCCGCCCGGCGCGCTCCGGTCCGGGGAGGAGCGGCGCGGGCTTGCCGGGCGGCCACGATTCTCCCTAGGGCGCCACGGTGTCCGCCGCCGGCGGCTCCGGTTCGTCGTCGTCCGAGTCGGCCTTGCGCCGGACGTCGGCCGGGGTGGGAGCCGTGATCCCGCGCTCCTCGGCGGAGCGCTCGCGGGCCCCGACGATCCCGTCCGCTTTCGCCCGGACGTCGGCCGGGGTGGGGGAGGTGATCGAACGCTCCTCGGCGGAGCGGTCCCGCGTTGTCTCGTTCGGCTGGGTGCCCTTGTCGCCGGACTTCGTCATGGCGGGCTCTCCTTCGTGAGTCGTTGCCGGTGGGATACCTCGCGGGTGCCCGGGAACTCCGGGCCTGAACCGACGAAGGGCACCTGATCCGAGTCGGTCCGCCGTCCGTCCGCCGCCTGCACGGTGGATGCCTGGCCCTGCGCGGGCCTGACGGTTCCGCGGCGACGTTCCCCGGTGTCCGGTGTTTCGGGTCTGGTGAGGTCGCGTTCAGTGAAGTAGCGAGTTCCGCCCGTCCTACTACCCTGTGCGCACAGGCGTGAGGATGCACGTGCAGCCGGCGCCGTCAGGTCGGGCCCGCTGTTTCAGGCGACGGCGGCCAGGTCGGCGCGGCCGAACAGCAGGGCGTAGCCGCGGGGTAGGTGGGTGAGGAGGCGGTCGGTGAGGTTGTCGTCGGTGAGGGTGGTGAGGGCGGCCAGGATGGAGGAGGCGTCCCAGCGGGCGGCGGTGAGGCTGGTGCCGAGGGTGTGGGCGAGGCTTTCGACGAAGGCGGGGGCGGTGACGGGCGAGGGGAGGGGGATCTGGGCGGCGAGGACGGCGCGGGCCCGTTCGGGCAGGGCTGCGGCGAGGTCGCAGCGTTCGTCGCCGGTGAGCTGGGAGCCGAGGAGGGTCAGGACGGCGTCGAGGGCGCGTTCGGCTTCCTCGTCGGTGGGGTAGCGGCCGAGGTTGCGGACCTGCTGGAGGAGGTGGCGGTAGCGGGTCATGACCGTGGGGCCTTCCTGGGGCCGGCCGCCGGGCGGGCCGGCGGCGTGTGAGGGGTGGTCAGGGTCAGGGGCGTGTCCTTGCGGCCGGGCGGCCGAACAGCAGGTCGTAGCCGGGCGGCAGCTGGAGCAGGACCTGGTCCATGAGGTCGTCGCCGGCGGCGTCGGCCACCGTGGACAGGACGGCGCCGACGTCCCACAGGGCCGTGGCTTCAGTGGCGCCCTCGATCCAGGCCGCGGTCGCGCGCACGAAACGCTCGGCGTTGAGTGGCTCGGCGGCCTGCAGCGGGTTGAGCAGGATCAGGGCCATGGTCTCGGGCAGTCGGGCGGCCAGTTCGGCCCGCACCCCGCCTACCAGGTGGGCGCCGAGCAGCGCCAGGACCACCCGGGCGGTCCGCTCGGCCTCCTGCGGGCTGTCGTACTCACCGCGCTCCCGGACCTCTTCCAGGAACGTCTCCCATCGAAGCGTCATCGCGGTTCTTCCTCCGTACCGAGGCCCGGGTGGCCTCAAGGCTCGACGGCCAGGCGCCGGTGCAGACCGGTCAGTTTGAGCAGCCGCATCACGCGGCGGCCGGCCCCGCGCAGGACCAGGCGGGCATCGCACCGGTCGGCCTGGCCCTGGGCCCGGACCAGGGCGCCCAGGCTCGCGCAGTCCATGAACGTCACCTCCGACAGATCCAGCACCACCTCCCGGTGCGACTCGAGCGCGGTGGCCAGGGCACGGTGCAGCGAGGGTGCGGCGTCGAGGTCGATCTCGCCGTGGGCTCGCACGATGAAGGGCTGGTTGCTGCTCTGGCCGTTCATGGCGTTTCCGCGTCGCTGCGGGTAGGCCGGTCCGGGTAGGCCGGCCTGACGGTCGGGGGGTGTTCCGGCCGCCCCTCTCGATCGAGGGGGAGAGATCGGGGGGCGGCCGGAACGGCATCGGGGATCGGGTCAGGCCCGGATCTGCTTGCGGCTTCCGCTGTGGCTGATCTCGATCTTGCGGGGCTTGGCCTTCTCGGCGACCGGGATCTTCAGGGTCAGCACGCCGGCGTCGTAGTCGGCGGTGATCCCGGCGGGGTCGAGGGTGTCGGAGAGCATGACCTGGCGGGAGAACACACCGAGCGGGCGCTCGGACAGCTCCCACTTGATGCCCTCGCCTTCCTGGCGCGGGCGGCGCTCGGCCTTGACGGTCACCATGTTCCGCTCGACGTCGATGTCGATCGCCTCCGGGTCGACCCCCGGCAGGTCGAAGCAGATCACGTACTCGTCGCCGGCCCGGTAGGCGTCCAGCGGCATCGGCGTGGGACGCGACCAGGTGCCGGTCGTGTTGAGGAACTGCTGGGTCAGCCGGTCCAGCTCGCGGAACGGGTCAGTGCGCAGCAGCATTGCGAAACACCTCCATGGGTCGAATGGGTGCCAGTGCGCTTCACCTGACTCCTTTCTAGCGCGTCATCCATCCGATGACAAGTTGCCGCGTCGCCTATAGAGTGACGGCATGAGCGAGAAGTCCCGCAGCGCCGTCCCCGACGCCTCCCCACCGGTCGAGCCCGTCTCGTTCCTGGCGGCCGCGGCGGCGCTGGCCGCCATCGACGACGCCGTCCGCACCGCCCAGAACCCCGCGTCCCGGCCCCCGACCACCCCTGACGAGCACGGTGGCCCCGAGCAGGCCCTGGCCGCACTCGTCCTGCTGCGCGAGCTGCGTGGCCAACTCGCCGGCTGGGAGGCCGGCCTGGTGGAGAGCGCCCGGGAGGCCGGCGCCACCTGGGCCGACCTCGCCCACCCGATGGGCGTGGCCAGCCGCCAGGCCGCCGAGAACCGCTACCTGCGCCTCAAGCCCTCCACCGCCGACGCTTCGCGGTCCGGTACCGGCGCGGAACGGGTCAAGGCCGTCCGCGACCGGCGGGCCGCCGACCGATCGGTCACCGTCTGGGCCCGCGACCACGCCGCCGAGCTGCGGGTCCTCGCCGCGCGGATCACCACGGCCGCACTCGCTCCCGGCGCCCGTCCTGCCCAGGCCGCCCTGACCGCCGCCCTCGGCGCCACCGACCCCGCCGACCTGATAGAGCCCCTCGCCGCCGTCCGCCCCCACCTCGGCGCCGGCCACGACGACCTCGCCACCCGCCTCGACGCCCTCACCCACCACACCACCCAGATCCGCGATGACAGTGACCGACGCCGCGCCTGACCCTGTCGCCACCGCAGAAAGGCGCTGGCAGGACCTCCTGGACCGGATCCACGGCCTCGAAGCACGAGTGGCCGCCACCACGAGCACCGTCAACGCCGCCCTCGACCACCACCTCGCCCGCCTCGACGCCCTGCGCCGGCACCTCGCCCACCCAGACTGGCCACTGCCCGCCCCCGATCCGGACAGTCACCCAACCGCGCCGACGGACAACGCGCCGGCCTGACGAGGCCGGGAACCACCGCAACCACCCCGGCCGTCAGAACCGGCTCCTGTGCATCTGTGCCCGCTGCGCCGCCCCGCTCTCAAGAAGCTCACGCCCTGTCCGTGGCCGTCCGGCCGCCTCGGCGTTGCCGTCGGCTCTCCGTGCCGTCGTTGGGCATCAGCGCAGGAGGGTGGCGAGGAGTTCGGCGATGGTGGGGCCGGCGTCGGCGGGGTGACGCAGCTGCTTGCTCGTGACGACGCTGTAGTGGTTGGTGCGGCCGTGGCGTTCGTGGCTGAGGTATCCGGCCTGTTCGAGGTCGACGATGATGCGTTGGACGGCGCGTTCGGTGAGCAGGCAGCGGGCGGCGATGTCGCGCACGCGGATGCCGGGGTCGCGGGCGATCTGGACCAGTACGCGGGCGTGGTTGGTCAGGAAGGTCCATTGCCGTTCGGTCGTCGTACCGTTGTCCATTCCTCCACGATAGGACTCCTGTTTCACGACTGCTGATACACGACAGAAGATTCGTGCAATGGTTGACATGTCTGCCGGACGGGCGAACAGTGGAAGGGCCGCACTCCGCAGTGCTTCGCCGCGGATTCCCCGGCGGCTCTGCTTCTGGAGATGGTTCCAATGGACCCGATGAGCAGGCACGGGCTGGAACGGCTGAGGTCCCGGCTGGTCGACTGCCTGGGGCCGCCCCGTGAGGGCGGTCGGGACCCCCGCACCTGCGGGGAGCCGCTGTGCCGGCAGGTGCGCCACGCCGTCACCGGCGTCGACGCCTACCTGACGGCCCTCGAAGAGGGCAGCAGCACCGCGTCGGGGCTTCACGAGCGGGCCCTCGACCTGTGGCAGGACCTCGAACGCATCGCGTCCGCCCGGCCCGGGCGGGCCGCTGTCGACGGCGGGGCCGGCGCGGCCGTGCGGTGCGGCTCCCGGCCCGAGGAGTGGGCCGTGCCGCCCTGCCTGAAGGCGGAGACCGTCCGGGTCGGTGACGCCCTCGTGTGCTTCTTCACCGGGGACATGGTCCTGGACGGCGAGCCCGTCGCCGCCCGGGCACTCGATGCCGCGCTCGTCCGGCGTCCCGCCCTGCTCGCGGTCGACCTGGCGGGTGTGGAGCTGTTCACCTGCACCGGTCTCAACCTGCTCCTCGTCGCCCGTCGGCGCGCGCTGGACATCGGCATCCCCGTGGTGCTGGTCGCCCCCTCCGGGCGGACGCTGCGGGTGCTGGAGCTCACCGGGACCGCCGCGCTGTTCCCCGTCCACCCCACCGCCGAGGACGCCCTGCGGCACCGCCCGCTTCCCGCCCCGCGCCCCGACGGAGGATGACCATCCGGGCGGGACGGTTGAGCCGGCAGCGGACGGGCAGGCGCACGGTCGGCCGGGAAATCCCTGGCCGTACCGTGGGAGGAGGACCGGATGAGCATGGTGAAGGAGTCCGTGGACGTGGACGTCCCCCTGCACACCGCCTACAACCAGTGGACGCTGTTCGAGGAGTTCCCGCGCTTCATGGAGGGGGTCGACTCGGTGACCCAGCTGGACGACCGCCACAACCACTGGCGGACCAGCATCGGCGGCGTCACCCGTGAGTTCGACACCGAGATCGTCGACCAGCAGCCCGACGAGCGGATCGCCTGGCGGACCACCGGCGGCGACGTCGACCAGAAGGGCGTGGTGACCTTCAGGCAGCTCGACCAGGACCACACCCGGGTCGCCATGGCCATCGACTTCCGGCCCGAGGGCGTGGCGGAGCGGGCCGCCGATGTCACGGGTGTGGTCGACCGCCGGGTGAAGGGGGACCTGACGCGGTTCAAGACGTTCATCGAGGAACGCGGCCGGGAGGAGGGCGGCTGGCGGGGCCGGATCAGCCCTGGCTGAACCCGCTTCCGATCGTCCGCGCCACCGGCCGCCGGGACACCCGCCCGGCGGCCGGTCCACGCCCCGCGGTGACGTCGGATCGGAAACGGCTGATCAGGCGTGGCCCAGGGTGCGGCGGGTACCCGCCGAGCCCTGGGCGCGCGTTCGCGCACCCGAGGCATCCCGCGGACCAGGAGGAGAAGTGACCCAGCACGGCAGGGCCCTGGCAATCGTGACGAACTACGGCGTCGAACAGGACGAACTGCGCGTCCCCGTACGGCACCTGCGCGAGAACGGCGTCCACGTCGACATCGCAGCCCCCCACCCGGGCCGACGAACCGCTGGTCACGGACGACGCCGGCAACTGGCGGCTGGTGACTTCACGCAACCCCGGTGACCTCGAACACTTCCTCCGGGGAGTCGATGCCGCGCTGCGCGACCTCGCGATCAGGGCGCGGGAGACCAAGGAGTCCTCCACCGGCCGGCCCCGCCACCAGCCGCCCACCGCACGCCCGGCGGACCGCCTGCCGTCCCCCGAGCGCTCAGCCGCCGAGCGGATGCGGGACCTCCTGACCCCGGGCGGGCCGCACTGACCCCGGGCGGCACCCGAACCCCCGGCCGTGGTGCGGTCGGTCCCGACCGGTGCCGATCCACACGACCAGCTGACGGAGGGGCAGTTGACCTGCCTGGCGGCCGGCTCGATCAGCCGCCGGTCCGACCCCCTCCAGGTCAGGAGTCGTTCGCGGGGCCGGGCGGTGATCAGCGGCGCGTGTTCCGTCCCGTGGACGTGTAGCCGCGACCCGCTCGGGCAGGCGCTGGGCACGGCCGGACCGGGCCGAGGAGAGGAGGCCAGGCATGGACCGCTTCCGGCAAGTGCCGCCGACAGGGCCGATCGGAACGGCAGGCCCGGCCGGAGTCCCGGTGAACCCGGGGGCTCCGGGCGCGGGGGAGACCAAGCGGTTCGTGTTCTCCGGTCGGGAGGGCGCCGTGCAGGCGGGCCTTGAGCACACCCGGGAGGCCTTGCGGTCCTGGTCCTGGCTGCCGACCGCGGACGAGGAGAGGCTGGGGGTCGCCGAGGACCTCCTGCTGATGGTCGCCGAACTGGTCGCCAATGCCTGTCTGCACACCTCCGGTGGGCCGGGCGAACTGCGGCTGAGGTGGGACGGGCGCCGTCTGCGGGCGGAGGTCACGGACACCAGCCCGGTGCCGCCCGAGCTGCGCCCGTACGCCGACCCGGGCCGACCGGGCGGACACGGTCTCCGTGTGGTGGAGCGACTTGCGGGGTCCTGGGGCTGCGCGCCCGAGGGCGGGGGCAAGGTGGTCTGGCTGGAGATCGGGTTCCCGCCGGGTCCGCCGAACCACCGAGAGTGCTCGGCCTGAGGACCGGGCCCGGGACGCTGGGTGGCCGTCCGAGGTCGGCTCGGCAAGAGAGAGCTCGGATCCTGAGTCGGGAACCGATTCCGGGGTAGAAGTCCCAGAGAGCGGCCGTGATCCGTCCGGCTGCCGCAGCACCGTGGACGGTGCCACCGGGACCGCGCTTGAAGAAGCCGGGCACAGGTTCTGGGAAAGGAGTCCGCGACGCATGGGGTGTGAGCCCCACACGTGTCGCCGGGCGTGATGCCGATGCCCTGGAGATCCAGTGTCTATCCGTGTGGAAACCACCGATCGCGAAGCCGTCCCTGCGGGTCTGCCGCCCGATCTGCCGCGACGGCCCACGGCGGCCGAACTCCGCCGCATGGGGAAGTCCGAGGCGCGGGAGCTGAGCGACGCGCTGTTCGGGCGGCTGGCCGGGCTGGCCCGCGAGAGCCGCGCCTACAGCTATGTCCGCGGCACGATCATCGAGCTCAACATGCCGCTGGTGCGCTTCATCGCCGCCCGCTACCGGCACCGGGCCGAGGACATGGAGGACATCCTCCAGGTCGGCACGATCGGCCTGATCAAGGCCGTCGACGGCTACGACCCGCAGCGCGGCGTCGAGTTCGTCACCTACGCGATCCCCACCATCACCGGCGAGATCAAGCGGTTCTTCCGCGACACCTCCTGGCCGGTGCGCGTCCCACGCGGTACGCAGGAGCTCTACCTCGCCGTCGTCCGCGGCTCCGACCGCCTGGAGCAGGAACTCGGCCGGCAGCCGCAGCCCGAGGAGATCGCCGAGGACCTGCACCTCACCGTCGAGCAGGCCACCGAGGGGCTCCTGGCGGGCCGGGCCTGCCACTCCAACTCCCTGGACGCGCTGCGCGACCAGGACACCGACGAGACCGGCAGCGCCCTGCTCGACCGGCTCGGCGGCTGCGACCCCGGCATCGAACTCGCCGACTTCCGCACCGCCGTCCGCCCGCTGCTGGCCCGCCTGCCCGAACGCGAGCAGACCGTCCTCAAGCTGCGCTTCTGGGACGGCTGCACCCAGTCCCGGATAGCCGAGCGGATCGGCGTCTCCCAGATGCACGTCTCCCGGCTGCTCAGTGCCACCCTCGCCCTGCTGCGCGAGCAGTTGGACGACCTGGACGCCGACGGCTGGGCCGACAGCGCGGAGCCGGCGGAATCGGGCTGAGGCCGACCAGGCGAGCCGCGGTTCCGGCGTGCGGCTTCAGGCCGCCCGCCCTTGAGCCTGTCTGCTGGCCGTCCGGCTTCGGGCGGGGCCGGGGCGTTAGCGAACGCGGAACCCGGGTAGCCGCAGCGGCGGACCACGGGGACGGCGGCGCGAGGAGGCGGACGGATGGATCGGCGTGAGCGGGTGGAGCTGCGCGGGATCGAGCGGGGGCTGCGCCGGGACCACGTCCTGGAGCTGAGGCTTCGCGTCGTCGGGTTCCGCCTGCGCGGCCGGGCCTGGGACGTGCTGCGCGGCGTGCGGCCGCGGACCGTGCCGGCGCTCGCCCTGCTGTCGCTGGGCCTGCTCGGGGCAGGCCTGGGGACGTCCGAGGCGCCGTTCCTGTGGGTCTTCACGGGCTGCTGGGCGCTGACCCTGACCATCGCCTTCGCGGTGCTCTGTGCCTGCGCCGACGGCCGCCAGGAGGAAGGGTGAACGCGCTGCCCGCGTCGCGCGGTCCGCTGTCGGCGGCGTTGACGGCCCTGCTCACCTCCGGACCGCCCGGAGCGGGCCGTCTGCCCACACCGCCCGGCCCGTTCGACGAGCCGTGGGGCGAGGACCACCAGCTGGCCCTGCACCTCTGTTACGAGCTCCACGACCGCGGGCTGCCCGGGGTCCTGGACGACTGGGAGTGGGATCCCGAACTCCTGAGATTCCGCCAGGGGTTGGAGCGCTCGTTCCTGGCCGCGGTACGTGCGGAGGCGGAGCCCGCGCCGCCCTTGCGGGACGCGTTCGAAGCACTGCTCACCGAGCCGCCCGACGGCACCGGCCCGTCGCACTTCCTGCTCGCCGAGGGTGAGCGCCGGCACGCCCGCGAGTACCTGGTGCACCGATCGGTCTACCACCTCAAGGAGGCGGACCCGCAGCTGTGGATGCTGCCGAGGATCCATGGGCCCGCACAGGCGGTGCTGACGGCGATCCTCTACGACGAGTACGGCGCCGGACGGCCGGAGCGGGCCCACGCCCGGCTCTTCGAGCGGATGATGGCCGCCTTCGGCCTCGACCCCGGCTACGGGCACTACCTGGACTTCGTGCCGGCGCCGACCCTGGCCGTGGTCAACCTGATGACGCTCTTCGGCCTGCACCGGGCGATGCGCGGGGCGGCCGTCGGGCACTTCGCGACCGTCGAGATCACTTCCTCGCCCGGCTCCGCCCGCTTGGCGGCGGCGTTGGAACGGCTCGGCGGCGGCCCGGACGGCACCCTCTTCTACCGCGAGCACGTCGAGGCGGACGCCGTCCACGAGCAGCTCGTGCGCCGCGGGGTCATCGAGGAACTGGTCGCGGCCGAGCCCGAGTTCGCCAGGGACGTGGCGTTCGGCGTGGCCGCGGCCGGGGTGGTCGGCGGGCGCTTCGCGAACCACTTGCTCGACCACTGGCGGGCCGGACGCAGCTCGCTTCGCTCACCCCTCCCGGACGGCACGGGCTGAATCGAGCCCGCCCGCGACCTCGCGCGCTCCGACCGGGAAGGATGGTCAGCCGGCTGCGGGGAGCCGGATCTCCAGATGCCCGGAAAGTACTCGGGTCACCATGGCCGGCTGGGGTGCGGTGGCCGGGCCGTGCACCACTTCGCCGTCCCGGAGCCGGAACGTGCTGCCGTGCCAGGGGCAGCGCAGACAGCCCTCCACGAGGGAGCCCTCGGAGAGCGGCCCGGACAGGTGGGCGCAGCGCTCGGCCAGCACGTGGCAGCGGTCGCCCTCGCGGACCACGACCACGGCCAGTTCGCCGGCCGTCGCCCGCACGGGCTTCCCCTCCGGGAAGTCCTCCACCGCGCCGAGGGAGACCCAGTCCGCGGGCGCCAGGCGAGGCACGGCGGCGGCCCGGTCGGGGCCGGCGGCCTGCCGGTAGGCCAGGTGCCCGCCGAGCGCGGCGGCGGCCGAGACGGCGGTCGCCCCGGCCAGGCCGAGCGGGGTGTGTCCGGGAGCCGGTCCGGGCAGGCGTGCGAGAGTGGCCGTAAGCCCGACCGTGACCGGAGAACGGGGTCGGCGCCGTCCCTCCGTGGCGGCGGGAGTGGCAGGGCGCAGCGCCGTCGGGCCCTGGCTCAGGAGACCGTGGTGGCGCCGTCGGGCCGCGCCGAGACCGTTTTTCAGGACAGGGCGGCCTGGCGGAGCGCGGTGACCAGCGCAGTGAGTTCGTATACCGCCCAGTGTGATGGTGTGTGGCATGCCGCTGTCGGAGCAATCGGGGCACAAGGGCCGTCCGGTCGTCACGCTGTCCCTGTTGATCACGCTCCGGAGCAGGGACACCACCGCTGCACGGGGCGCGTGATCCAGCACCCCGAAGTCTCACCTCAAGCCGTCACATCGGGAGACAGCAGTGATCAGACACCGTGCCCCAGGACATCCCGTCGCCGAGGGAGAGGCAGGCGCCCAGGCCCGTGCGCGGTGGTGGCAGGCCGGGGTCGTGGCAGGGGTGTGCGTGGCGCTGGCCGGTGCCGGGCTGAGCCCCGCGACCGCCGCGGCCACGGGGGCCGCGCCGGCCACCGCCCCGGTGCGGACCCGAGGGGCCGACCCGGTGGTCACCTTCGGTTTCACCGGCGCCCCGCAGAGCCTCACCATCCCGGCCCAGGCGGTGGTCACGATCACCGCCGACGGCGCGGGCGGTGCCGACAACACCGGCACCTCCTGTTCCGTCACGGGGACGGGCGGGACGGGGGCGCGGGTCGTCACCACTCTCCCGCAGACCACCGCCCCGACGACGGTCACCGTCAACGTCGGCGGCACGGGCGGCAAGGGCTGCAACGGCACGGGTACGGGGGGTGCCGGCGGGTTCAACGGCGGCGCTCCGGGCGGGGGCATCTCGGCCACCGGGTTCGGGGCGGAAGGGCCGGGCGGGGGTGGGGCTTCCAGCGTCAGCGTGGGCTCCTTCCTGGTGGTCGCCGGGGGCGGCGGAGCCGCCGGGGGCACCGGGAGCGGCCTGACGGGCGGCAACGGCGGCAACGGCGGGACGACGCCCGATGCCACCGGCGGCACCACGGGAAGCGCCACCGGCCCCGGGGCCGCGGCGGGGCACGGCGGGGGCGGCGGCAGCACCAGCACGACCACGGGTGGTGCGGGCGGGGCCGCCGGCACCGTCCCGTCCTGTATCGCCACACCGGGTGGGCCGGGAGGCGGGTTCGCCGGTACCACGATCGGCACCGGCGGCGCCGGCGGAGCGATCGACGGCGGCTGTGCCGCCACTGCCACCGGTGCGGGCGGGGGCGGTGGCGGCGGGTACTTCGCCGGCGGGGGCGGCGGCAGCGGTGCCGTCAACAGAACCGGCACGGAGGCGAGCGGCGGCGGTGGCGGTGGGGGAAGCAGCTTCGCGGCCCCGTCGGGCACCGGAACGTCCTATGCGGCCTCGACGATCGGGACGGCGAACCACAACGGCCAGGTGGTCATCAGCTACACCGTGGGCAAGCCGATCACCACGACCCTGACCGCGCTGCCCCAGCGCACCCGGACCGGCTCGCCGGTCGTGCTCAGCGACATCGTCTGCCCCGGCGCGGGCTCCACGACCAGGCCCACCGGAACCGTCACGTTCACCGACACCACCACCGGGACGACCCTCGGCACGGGACGCCTGACCCTCTCCCTCGGCACCTGCGCCGCCGGCGGGACGGTCACCGCCTTCCGCACCGCGGGCACCCACACCATCACCGCCGTCTACAGCGGTGACTCGGTGTACCAGGACAACAGTGCCAACCCCGAGACCATCACCGTGACGGTGGACCCCTGATCAGAAGGCCGCAGCAGCACCGAGGGGCACACCCTCGTCAACCGCAACGAGCACTGCTGCCGGCACAGATGACAGTGTGACACCAGGCGGGGCCCGCGAGGACGAATCGCGGGCCCCGCCTCCGTCGCGCCCGGGGCCCGGAAGGACAACAGCTTTTCAGTCTGCGGCCGAGCCGGTCGAAAGACCATGACAACTATCAGCCCCTACCGGTACCCGGTGTGCCACGACGAGACTCGCCATCACCCGGACCGCGGAGGCATCACGGTCCGGGCTCGTACCGACCACCGGCCGGTGCGAATCCCACCCTCGCTGCGCGTCCCGCGCACTCGATCTCCCAGGAGACGACCCGAATGAGTGTCCTCAAGCTCCAGAACATCGAGGCCCGCGTCAAGATGAGCGCCGTGGCAGTCCTCAGCCTGACGAGCAGCAGCAGCGCCTGCTGCAAGCCCAGCGAGCCCGGCCAGCCGTAGCCGGACGGGTCCGTGCGGGGGGCGTGCCGCGTCCCCCGCACGGACCCTGTCGCTTCCACCGGCCGCCCCGGACGATCGCAGAGGCTGACATGCGCAACGAACGATGGGTCTACCGCTTCCTCTTCGCGTGGAACGACACGCTGTTCTTCGACCCGCTCGACGTCTCGTACGAACCGAGCGCGGACCACTTCCTCGCCGGGCTCGACGAGCCGCTGCGGGCGCGGTTCGTCCGCAGCGGCATCTGGTGGAGCCATCGGCCCAGCCCGGACCTGCCGGCGCAGGGCTGGAAGATCCATGTGTCGGCGAGCTGCCGTCACGTGCGCGAGGTCGCCGCCTCGGTGGTCGGATACCTGACGGAACGCGGGACCGACTTCAAGATAGCCCTCGACATCAACATCTTCGAGATGCTCAACTCCAAGTCGATGTCCCGGGGAAGCGGCGGCAAGCTCGTCACCGTCTACCCGCGCGACGACGACGAGTTCAGGGCCGTCCTGGCCGACCTGGCCGGACTCCTGGAAGGCTACGAGGGCGCCTACGTCCTGTCGGACCTGCGGTACCGGGACAGCAAGGCGCTGTACTTCCGCTACGGCCAGTTCCTCGACACCCACACCGTCGACGTCCTCGGCCGCCGGCACCCGCGGATCCTCGGGCCGGACGGTCCCGTCCCCGACGACCGGGGCCTGGGGCGGGCCCGGCCCGACTGGGTGCCCTGGCCGTTCGACGACTGGAAGCCCGCGGACGAGGACGAGGACGACGGCCTGCTCGGGGGCCGGTTCCGGGTGACCGGGGCGATCCAGTTCTCCAACAGCGGCGGCGTGTACACGGCCGAGGACACGGCGCACGACGACCGGCCGGTGCTGCTCAAGGAGGCCCGTCCGCACACCAACGTCAACCCCCGTCGGAACCACGACGCCGTGGACATCCTCGGCCGCGAGTGGATGTTCCTGAACCGGCTGGCCGACACCGGCTCGTACCCGGCTCCGATCGCGAAGTTCCGCCACTGGGAGCACCACTTCATCGCCGAGGAGTTCATCGACAGCTCCGACCTCCGCTCGGTGCTGCTCGAACGCAACCCGCTCGCGCGGCCGGGGTTCGACATCGAGCGGTCCCGGGAGTACCTGCGGATCTTCCTCGCCGTCTTCCGCGGGCTGGCCCGCGCGATCCAGGCCGCGCACGACCGCGGGGTGATCCTCGCCGACTTCACCGCCTCGAACCTGCTCGTCGACCCGGACACCTTGGAGGTGACCATCGTCGACCTGGAAGCCTGCCGGCTGGCCGGGACCGACGGCGACGGTGGTACCGACGGCGACGGCGGGAGCGGCGAAGCGGAGCTGGAGCAGCCGGTCGAACTCTTCACACCGGGGTTCAGCCTCTCCCGCGACGGCTTCAAGGCGTTCGGGCCGGAGGGCGACCGGTACGCCCTGGCGTCCACCATGGCGTACTTCGTCTTCCCGATCGCGGCGATGTCGTACCTGCGCGAGGACGTCCTCGACCTGTACCGGATCTTCATCACCGAGGGCCTGGGCTGGCCGGAGCGCGTCCACCGGTTGATCACCGACCTGGCCGGGGACCGGATCGGCCTCACCGACGTGCTCGACGCCCTGGAACACGAGGCGGACCTGCTCGACCAGGTCGAGGCCCTCCCGGCGCGGCCCGTCGTCGAGGAACGGCTCGGACTGGTGGAGGCGGAGACCGGGGTGGCCGCGTTCGTCGAGGCCGTCGCCGACACCGGCCGGAGCACGCTCTTCCCCGTGGACCCCTTCGCGCACATCACCAACCCGCTGAGCCTCGGCTTCGGGGCGAGCGGCGTCCTGTGGGCGCTGCACTCCTCCGGCATCGCGATCCGGCCCGAATGGCACGACTGGCTCGGCGGCAAGCTGGCCGACATCGACAGCGCGCAGTACCCGGACGGTCTCATGAACGGCCTGGCCGGCATCGCCTGGGCGGCCGACTCGCTCGGGTTCGGGACCGAGGCCAGGCAGCTGATGGCCCAGGCCAACCGGCGCGCGGTGGAGCAGGGCGACCACACCTTCTACTACGGCCTCGCCGGAGTGGGGATGACGAACCTGCGCTTCTTCCTGCAAGGCCGCGACCCGCGCGATCTCGCCGCGGCACGGGACTGCGCGCGAGCCCTGCACGACACGGTGCGGCACGACGGCGAACGAGCCTACTGGGTGAACGAGTTCGCCGCCGAGGGGCCGATGACCGGCCTCGGCTTCGGACAGGCCGGCGTCGCGATGTTCCTGCTGCGCATGCACCAGGTCACGGGAGAGGAGCGCCACCTGCGCCTCGGACGGCAGGCGCTCGCCTGGGAGATGGCCCACGCCAAGCCCCTGGACGGCGCGGGCCCGATCATGTTCGAGCACGAGGGAACCATGGAGCCGTACATCGAGGTCGGGTCCGCGGGCGTGGCGCAGGTGCTGCTGCGCTACGGCGACCTGGACGCGGCACGCGCCGTCCTGCGCGGGCTGGACGTCCGCTACTCGGTGCTGCCCGGGTACGCCTTCGGCATGAGCGGGATCGCCGACGCGCTGCTCGACGCGGCCGAGTTCACCGGCGACCGCTCCTACCGCGACAAGGCGCTGACGCAGCTCGACTTCGTCCGGAAGGTGTTCCTGTTCGAGCCCGCCGAGCGCTTCGGACTGCCGCGCCAGGACGGCCGGACCCCGCTGGGCCTTCCCGGTGAGGGGCTGCTGCGCTGCTCCTGCGACTACCTGACCGGGTCGGCGGGCCTGCTGCGGGTGCTCCACCGGGTGAACACCGGAGGCACCGCCGACTTCCTGCTGGACGAGGCGGCGCGGTGAACAACCGGTTGTGGCGTACCTTGCGGGGCCACCGGGCCCCGTTCGTGGTGGTCCTCGTCGCCGAGGCCACCATGGGCGGGCTCGAGGCCCTGCTGCACCCCCTGCTGCTCAAGGCCCTGTTCGACCAGGCGATCCTGACCGCCGACTTCCGCAGGTTCCTCGTCCTCGGCCTCGGGTACCTCCTGTTCGGACTGACCCTCACCATCACGGACTACTGCGTCGCCTGTTGGCGCAAGCGCCTCGAGAACGCGTTCACGCTGGTGCTGGAGACGGAGTTGCTGAGCCGCACGCTCGGCCTGGACAGCCGAGAGGTGGCGAAGGCGGGGAACGCCTCGTACGTCAGCCGCATCCACAACGACGTCGCCCAGGGCGTCCTGCCGGCCATCGACGTCTCCCTCCGCATCGCGCGCCAGGCGGTCGCGTCGGTAGCCTTCCTCGGTGTGCTGTTCTACCTGTCCTGGCAGGCCAGCCTCATCCTGCTGGTGATCGTGCCGCCGCTGGTGCTCGTGAGCAACCGGCTCGGCAGGCGGATCGAGCAGAACACCGGGCCG
The DNA here is from genome assembly GCF_042268845.1 of Kitasatospora sp. NPDC056273. Taxonomy (NCBI): domain Bacteria; kingdom Bacillati; phylum Actinomycetota; class Actinomycetes; order Kitasatosporales; family Streptomycetaceae; genus Kitasatospora; species Kitasatospora sp. NPDC056273. Next base: position 15,518 of record NZ_JBHJSJ010000073.1, read on the forward strand.
GAACGCGAGGCGGAGGCGCGGTACATCAACACGCTGACCCGCACGCTGGAGTCCTTCCCCGCCCTGCGCGGACTGCCGTCGCTGCTGCCGGGCACCCGCGCGGTGAACCGGGACGCGCTGCGCGGGTTCCTCGACCTCACCTTCGTCAACTTCCGGCTGTCACAGCGGCAGCGAACCCTCAGCGACCTGGTGATGAACCTGTCGGACACCGCCTCGATGATCACCGGAGCCTTCTTCGTCTTCGCCGGGCGGATGTCGTTCGGCAGCTTCCTCGCCTTCGTGAACTCGCTGTGGCGGGCGGTGACCGGGATCTTCGACCTCGTCAACATGATTCCGCAGGCCCGCCGGAGCAGCGCGGTCCTCAAGCGGATCGAGTCCCTGCGGGACTCCGGGCAGGCCCCGTACTACGAGGAGGGGGCCCTGGTACGGGTCCGCGGGGTCCGGGTCGGGTACGGGGAGGGGGCCAAGGTGTCGATCGACGAGTTCGACCTGCGCGTCGGCGAGCGCGTGCTGCTCCGCGGCCCCAACGGTTGCGGGAAGACCACGCTCCTGCACGTCATGGCCGGGACCCTCGCCCCCGACGCCGGGGCGGTCACCCTGCCGCCCCGGGTGGCGAGCCTGACCGCTCCGGTGCACCTGCCTCCGCTGCCGGTGCGCGAACTGGTCGCCGACGAGCGGCTGCGCGCCGCGATGGGTCTGGACGTCCTGGCCGACCAACTGCCCTCGGACCTGTCGTCCGGCCAGCGTCAGCGGGTCGGGGTCGCCGTGCTCCTGCACGAGGACGCGGACGTGTACCTGGCCGACGAGCCGTTCGCGAACCTCGACGACGGCGGCAGGGAGCTGGTGTTCCGGGTGCTTCGGGAGCGGACCGAGGGGCGCGCCCTGCTCGTCGTGCACCACGGGGACGAGGCCATCGACGGCCGCTTCGACCGGGTGGCGACCCTCACCGGGCTCCGTTAGGCGCCCCGAGCGGTCGCGGACGTGGCAGCCGGGTGGTGTACGGACCGGCCGACCTGGAAGCCGAGTCGGCGGAAGCCCGGGCGGCGGGCCCTCCCGCTGGGTCAGGAGGTCTCGAACGGATCGTCGTACCATCCCCGCTTCGCACCGTGAGCGGGGCCCGGCCGCCGGCCGGAGTGGTGCACCCAGCCGGCGACGCCGACCCGCGAGGAGCACTGCAACCGCCGCATCGCCTCGCGGAGGTGGTTGACCACGGTCCACTCCGAGATGCCCAGGCGACGCGCGATCTGGTGGTTGCTCAGCCCGTCGGCCACCAGGAGCGAGACCTGGAACTGACGATTCGTCAGCTTCCTCTTCGGCGGTGTCCCGGCGGAGTCCGACTCGCCGAGGGAGCAGAGCAGGTCCGGGAGCGCGGTGGCCGCGCCGGCTGCCAGTGCGTGGGTGAACTCGTCCTCGGTGAACCGGCGGCGGATGCCGGGGAGCAGCCGGGCGGTGGCCAGGTCGGGATCCGCGGGGTCGCCGGGAATGCCGGCCCGCGCCGGATAGAAGCTGCCCAGCAGTCGGGCGGCGTCGGTCGCCCGGGCCGGTGCCGGGCGCAGGGGGCTCGCGACCAGGCCGACCAGCGCGCCGAGCGTGGCGACGGCGCCGAGCGGGCGCAGCTGGGCCAGCCCCTCGACGTAGTGGGCGCGGGAGGCGGACGGATCGCCGTCGGCGGCGGCGAGCAGGCCCAGATGGAGCAGGGCCGTGCCGGCCAGCAGCGCGTCCCCCCGGTGCCGCGCCGCGGTCAGCACCCGGTCCGCCAGCGCGCTGCCGGGACCGGTTCGACCGAGCCGAAGCTCGGCCAGGGCAGCCTCCAACTCGACGCGCAGGGCCGCCGGTTCGTTGTCGGCTTCGCGGAGGAGCTCTGCCGCCCGAATGAGTGCGGCGAGGGTTCGGGCGGGGTCGCGGTCGAACCCGGTCAGGCCCCGCAGTCGCAGGAGTCGGGCCGCCGTGGAGGGGGCATCGGGTGTGGTCCGACATCGGTCCGACTCGGCTGAGGCTGCCTCGGTCTCGTCCAGCAGGACAGTCGCCGACTCGTGGTCGCCGTCGAGCAGTCGGGCTTCGGCGCGGATCAGCGCCAGCCGGACGCGCGCCCGCTCGCCGGTGGCACTGGTGGAGCCGAGCAGCGCGGCGTCCCGGTCGGCCCAGGCCGGGCCGAGGCCGACGAGGCGGGCGTGGGCGAGCAACCGCTCCATCAGGTCGAGGGCCTCGGCGGTGAGCCCGTGGCCGGTCAGGGTGTTGACCGCCAAGCGGAGGTTGGCCTCCTCGACGCGCAGGGCGAGCAGGGCTGTCGGCTGGTCACCGACGGCCAGCCGACGGCCGGCCCCGGCCGCGAGCCGGGCGTAGTAGCGCGCGTGGCGGAGCATGAGGACGGTGAACCTGCCGTCGGCGGGCCGGGCCTCAGGCAGGCCGTCGAACGGCACATGAAGCCGCGTTTCGGCCGCACCGGCCAGTCGGCCGGACGGCCGGTCCTCGAGCGTCAGCGACTGCCGACCGAGCAGGGCTTCGAGCGCCGCAGGGAAGGCGCTCGGCGTGATCCCGGACACCGCCCGGAGCGCCTCGGGTCCGAACCCGCCGACGAACAGCGGCGTGCAGGACAGCAGTCGCGCCTCGTCGGCGCCGAGCGGGCCGCCCCGCCCCGCTGGTCGCCTCGCCGGCCGGCCCGCCGGCGGGACGCGCGGCCCGGCGCAGGGGGCCGCCCCGCCGCCCGGAATCCTGCCTCCTGCGGGTCCGCCTCCTCCCGCGCCGCCGAGTGCGGTCAGCACGGTGCCGATGCCCTCCAGCGCCGCCATCCGGGCCGCGACCACCAACGCGCCTGGCAGGCCCCGGAGTTCCACGCAGATCCGGCCTACGGCCTGCTGGTTCCGGGCGGTCACCGTGAAGCACGGGCTCCAGGCCTGCCGGGCGGCCGTGAAGACCTGCACCGAGGGGATGCGGCAGAAGGCGTCCAGGTCGATCGGCGACCAGTCCACCGGAACGGCCAGTGGGTCCACCCGGTACGCCACGTCGGCGCCGGTGGATGGCAGGCGACCGGTCGCGAGCAGCTTCGCCCCACTCGAGGCGCACCGGGCCAGCAGTGCCGGATACTCGTCCGGTTCGATCTGATCGACAGTCAGTAACGAAGCCGGGCAGGGAGTTCCGGTCGTGCCGCCCATCGCTCGGTACTGCTCGGCGACCGCGGACGCCAGCCGGGTCTTGCCGCTGCCCGGAAGGCCGTGCAGCAGCACGCCCGGCACGGTGGGGTCGGCGAGCAGCCGCAGCAGCTCGGCCGTCTCACGTGCCCGCCCGAACAGCTCACCCGCGAAGGCCCGGTGGTCCGCAGGCTCCGGCTGGGGGACGGTGGACTCGAACAAGCTGGTCATGGACGGCTCCAGGGCTGGCTCCACCTACGCGGCGCCCGTGCGCCGGCGGGATCGTCCGTACTGATGCTGGATGTCGGCCGCTGCCGGCGGTATCCCAGAGTTCTGGGATACCGCCGGGGGATCGCGGACCGCGGCGGTGCCCGCCGGGCGTTCGAGGGCGAGGGGCGCGGGACTCCGTGGTGTCGTCTCCGCCGGGGCCGGCGGTGCCGCATCGTCCGGCAGGTCTGATTCCCCTCGGAAAAACGCTGCACAAACGATTCGACTGGGCTACCGGTGCTGAACCGCTGCACCGTGGCCGCGTGACCTCGCTCATCCGAACCCGTTCCGGCCTGGATCTCGGCGGCAGGCAAGTGCCGGGTGCCGCAGACCTGAGTCGTCTCCTGGACCTGTCGGCGCACGGCGACGACGGCGCGTCCGAGGTGCTCCACCGTACGGTTGCCGCACCCGTGTACGGAGTCGCCTTCCACCCGCGGCCTCCGGTGGTCCGGTCCGTGCCGGCGTCCATCCGGGACGGGTGGACCTGCGCGCCGTCGACGGGGAGGCTGGGCGCGTGACCATCGGCCGACAGTTCCCCGCCCGGGAGCGCCCCGCTCCCGGGAGCCCGCGCACGGAGACGCCCGAGTGCGAGGCGTCGCGGTGCGCGGGCATCGCCGCTCCGGAGCCGGCCGAGCCGCACACGGCCCGGCCGGGCCGGAGCCCGCTGCCGGTCATCGCCGCCGTGGTGGTGTGCCGCGCGGGGTTCGCCGTGGGGAGGACCGCAGGATGGTGACCTCATCGGCCGGCCGAGACCCCGGCCGGCGGATCGGAGCGCGATCCGGAGACCCGGACCCGGCACCCGAGCCGGTGGACCTTGTCGGGCTTCCGACCGGCCGCGTGGCCCAGCGGCTGGGTGTGTCACCCACGACGGTCCGCTCCTGGGAACGCCGCTACGGCATCGGCCCGGCCCATCGGGAGACCGGACACCACCGCCGCTGGAGCCCCCGGGACATCGCCGTCCTGGAGACGATGTGCCGGCTGACGGCACGCGGGGTGCCTCCGGGCGAGGCGGCACGGGCGGCCCTGGCCGAGCGCGACGTCTCCGTACACCAGGACAGCCCGCGACGCGCTCTCCCCGAGCCGCGAACGGACTCACAGGGCGGCGGGCGGCTCGGGCACGGTCCGGGCGGAAGCCACGCCTCGCGGGTCAGAGCGGTGCGCCCTGAATGCCGGGGCCTGACCCGGGCGGCGGTGCGGCTGGACGGGCCGGAGGTCGCCCGGATCCTGCGGGAAGCGGTGGACGCGCTCGGGGTGGTCGACGCGTGGACGGAGGTCATGATGCCCGCGCTGCGCGCCGCGGGCCGCAGGTGGGCGGCGGACGGCGAGCAGTACGTCGAGGTCGAGCACCTGCTGTCCTGGCACGTCTCCAGCGCTCTGCGGGGCGTGGCCGTCGGCGGGCCCGCCGCCCGCCAGGTGAGGCCCGTCCTCCTGACGGCGACGCCCCTCGAACTGCACACCCTCGCCATCGAGGCCACGGCCGCGGCGCTCACGGAGCGCGGGGTCCCCTTTCGCATACTGGGCGCGGCCGTCCCGCCCCGGGCCCTGCTCGACGCCGTCCACCGGATCGGCCCGTCGGCCGTGATGATCTGGTCCCAGGACCAGCACACCGCGGACCGCGAGCTGGTACGCAGGGTCGGCGACAGGGTGTGGGGCCCGCGCGGAGCCCGCGGCGGAGCCCTGGTCGTGGCCGCCGGTCCCGGTTGGGCCCGCGACCAGCCCCGGGCCGGCGCAGCCCGCCCTCGCACCCTCGCGGACGCCGTCGACCTCCTGGAGCAGGCCGTCACGGCCTGAAGTGCCACCACCGACACACCGTCCCGTCCCCTGTCCCGGGTCTGCTCGGCGCGCAACGGCCCGGCCGGGCCGTTGCGCGGCCCGCACCGGCGGGTTCGCGCCCCTGCCACGCGCCGACACCCGACCACCCCGACCGCACTCCTGCGAGGCACCGCCCGTGACCGTCTCCATCGCCCTGTTCACCCAGGACCTGCGGCTGCACGACAACCCGGTCCTGCACGCCGCCCACACCGCGGCCGACCAGGTCGTGCCGCTGTTCGTCCTCGATCCCGCCGTCGAGGGCGCCGGGTTCGCCGCGCCCAACCGGCTCGCCTTCCTGTCCGACTGCCTCGCCGACCTGGACGCCTCGCTGCGCCGGGCCGGCTCCCGGCTGGTCGTGCGCCGCGGCGAGCCCGCCGAGCAGACGGCCAGGGTCGCCGCCGAGGCCGGTGCCGCCACCGTCCACGTCGCCGCGGGCGTCAGCGCCTTCGCGCACCGGCGGGAGGAACGGCTGCGCGAGGTGTTCGGCGACCGCCTGCACGTGCACGACGCCTCGCTGACGGTCGTCCCGGCGGGCCGGATCACCCCGGCCGGCCGGAGCCACTACGCGGTCTTCACCCCGTACCACCGCGCCTGGCAGCAGGCCCCCCACCGCAGCGTCCTGGCCGCGCCCCGGGTGATCCGCACGCCGGACGGCATCGGCAGCGAGAACCTCGTGTTCAGGGGCCCGCTCTCGCCCTCCCTGCCGCACGGTGGCGAGAGAGCGGGCCGGGAACTCCGGCGTCGCTGGGACGTCGACGCGTACGCCGACGTCCATGACGATCTGGCGGCCGACGGCACTTCCCGGCTCTCCCCGTACCTGCACTTCGGCTGCCTGTCGGCCACCGAGCTTGCGGCAGGCGCGCTCCAGCGCGGCGGGCCCGGAGCGGAGGCCTTCGTCCGGCAGCTCGCCTGGCGCGACTTCCACCACCAGGTGCTCGCCGCCCGCCCCGACGCCGCCCACCGCGACTACCGCACCCGGGACGACCACTGGCACCACGACGAGCGCGAGGCCGAAGCCTGGCGGCAGGGCCGCACCGGCTACCCGATCATCGACGCCGGCATGCGCCAGCTCGCCGAAGAGGGCTGGATGCACAACCGGGCCCGCCTGCTGACGGCAAGCTTCCTCACCAAGTCGCTCTACCTCGACTGGCGGATCGGAGCCGCCCACTTCCTCTCCCTGCTCGTCGACGGCGACATCGCCGTCAACCAGCTCAACTGGCAGTGGGTCGCGGGCACCGGCACCGACACCCGCCCCAACCGGGTCCTCAACCCGCTGCGCCAGGCCGACCGCTACGACCCCACGGGCGACTACGTACGCCGATGGGTGCCCGAACTGGCCCACCTGCCAGGGCCGTCCGTCCACCGCCCCTGGCTCCTCGACGGAGACTACCCGCCCCCGATCGTCGCGCCCGAGGACCTCACGGCCCGGTTCCAGCACGGCCGGCCGGTCCTCGGCGCGGGCGAACGCCAGGACCGGCCGACGCGCCCGCCGGTCCACCCGGTCGCGGGCTCCGGAAGCAAGGCGGGATCCTGGTCCCGTCGGTCCGGGCACCGGCCGGAATCGACACCCTTGACGTCGGACGAGGAGCCGAGATGAACGCCTTGCGCCCCGACTCGAAGCGCTGCCTGGTGACCGGCGCGAGCGGCTACATCGGCGGCCGTCTGGTGCCCGAACTGCTCGCGCGCGGGCACTCCGTGTGCTGCCTGGTGCGCGACCCCGACCGGCTGCGGGACCAGCCGTGGCGGGCCGACGTCGACGTCGTCCCCGGCGACGTGACCCGGCCCGAAACCCTCCCGGGGGCCCTCGCCGGCGTCGACGCCGCCTACTACCTCGTCCACTCCCTCGGCACCGGACCCTCCTTCGAGACCACCGACCGGGAAGCCGCGCGAGCCTTCGGGGCCGCCGCCGCGGCCGCCGGCGTCACCCGGATCGTCTACCTCGGCGGCCTCGTGCCCACCGCGGTGCCGGAAGCGGACCTGTCACCCCACCTGAGGTCCCGCGCCGAGGTCGGACGCATCCTGCGCTCCAGCGGCGTCCCGACCGCCGAGCTGCGCGCCGCCGTGATCATCGGCTCCGGCAGCGCCTCCTTCGAAATGCTCCGCTACCTCACCGAACGCCTGCCCGCGATGGTCACCCCTCGCTGGGTGTCGACCCGTATCCAGCCCATCGCCGTCCGCGACGTCCTGGGCTACCTCGCCGCCGCCGCCGACCTGCCACCCGAGGTGAACCGCACCTTCGACATCGGCGGCCCCGACGTCCTCGACTACCAGCAGATGATGCGGCGCTACGCGCGCGCGGCCGGACTGCGCCGCCGCCTGATCGTCCCCGTGCCCGTCCTCACCCCCCGCCTCTCCAGCCACTGGGTCGGCCTGGTGACCCCGGTGCCGAACTCCATCGCCCGCCCCCTGGTCGAGTCCCTGCGCCACGAAGTCGTCTGCGGCGAGCACGACATCGCCGGGTGGATCCCGGACCCGCCGAACGGGCTGACCGGCTTCGACCAGGCCGTCACGCTCGCCCTGCGCCGCATCAAGGACGCCGACGTCGCCACCTGCTGGTCCTCCGCCTCCCTGCCCGGCGCCCCGAGCGACCCCCTGCCCACGGACCCCGACTGGGCCGGCGGCAGCCTCTACCAGGACATCCGGGAACGCACCGTCACCGCGTCGGTCACCGCCGTCTGGCGGGTCATCGAAGGCATCGGCGGTGACAACGGCTGGTACTCCTTCCCCCTCGCCTGGGCCCTGCGCGGCTGGCTCGACCGCGCGGTCGGCGGCGTCGGACTGCGCCGGGGCCGCCGTGACCCGGCCCGGTTGCGGGTCGGGGACTCCCTCGACTTCTGGCGGGTGGAGGAGATCGAACCCGGCCGGCTGCTCCGGCTGAGGGCCGAGATGCGCCTGCCCGGGCTTGCCTGGCTCGAACTCTCCGTCACACCCGACGGCGAACGCGGGGCGCGCTACCGGCAGCGGGCCCTGTTCCACCCGCACGGCCTGGCCGGACACGCCTACTGGTGGGCCATCGCCCCGTTCCACAGCGCCGTCTTCGGAGGCATGGCCCGCAACATCACGGAACGCGCCCTCCGCGCCGATTGAACGGCTCTCCACCAGCCCACGACCAGCCGCACGGCGGTCGAACCGGCCGGACGCCGGGACGCTGTAGGGGCCCCGGGCGGCAGGCGGCGGACGGGCGTCACATCCGGCGGACGCGCAGGACGCTGGTCAGCATCGGGAGGATGAACTCGCCGTCGCCGGTCTCCGGTCGGGCGGCGAGGTAGGTGCGGGTCGCCTCCAGGAGGGCCTCGCGTTCCTGCTCGGGCATGACCAGGACGCCGGCCTTAGTGGCGAGGGTCGCGACGAGGGAGTCGGCGGTGCGCCGCTGGCCGTGGGGGAACTCCGCCTGTTCCGGTGAGTCGAACCAGGCGTCGGCGCCGCCCGACGCGGGCAGGTGCATCCGGGCCGTCTCGGTGCGCCAGCTGCCGGGCACGTCGCGCGGACCGATGGCGGCGGGGCCGGTGACCCTGGCGAGGCCGGCCACCCAGGCGATGCCGTCGTCGAAGACGTTCCACAGGCCGGCCAGGACGCCGCCGGGCGCGAGGACCCTGGCGATCTCGGGCCCGGCGGCGGCCATGTCGAACCAGTGCATGGCGTTGCCGGACACCACGGCGTCGACCGACCCGTCCGGCAGGGGGATCGCCTCGGCGCTCCCCTCCAGCGCGCGGACGTCCGGCAGTGTGCCGCGCAGTTCGGCCAGCATCGCCGGGTCGGGTTCGACCGCGACGACCTGGTGGCCCAGTGCGACCAGTGTGGCGGTGAGCTTGCCCGTTCCGGCGCCGAGGTCGAGCACCCGTGGGCCGGGCGCGGCTTCGAGCGCCCAGTGCACGGCGGCGTGCGCGTAGTCCGGGCGGTGCTCGGCGTAGGCGACCGCCGCCCGGCCGAACGACGAGCTGTGCAGCCGTCGTTCGTCCTGCGCCGGCACCTGTCCGGTGGGCGCGTGGCCGCGGGTGGCATCCCGGTGGTGCCCCGTCCTGTGGTCGGTCCCCGTCATCGTGGCTCCTCGTGGTCGACGGGCTGTGCCGGGTGCACAGCGCGCGGGCGTCCGCCCGGGGTCGACCGGCCCCGGGGGCGCGAGCTATCGGTTCGATGTATCGGATCGATATATCGGGAGGGTAGGCGCTGCTGCCTTCCGGGACAAGGGACGAGGGACAAGGCCCACGTCCGCTGACCGGGGATCAGAACGGACGTACGGTCCGGTGATCGCTACCCTGGCGCGGTGACGATCGAGCTGCGCGTGCTGTCCACGGTCTCCTGCCGGGGTGAGGAGGTCACCGCGCCCGGGCTGCGAGGGCTGCTCGCCCTGCTGGCCGGGGAGGTGCGGGCCGGGTGCGGCCGGGGGCGGCTGGTGGACGGGCTGTGGCCGGAGGGCCGGCCCGAGCGGCCGGAGAAGGCGCTGCAGGTGCTGGTGTCGCGGGCCCGGGCGAAGTTCGGGGCGGAGCTGATCGTCAGCACGCCGACCGGGTACCGGCTGGGGCTCGGGGAGGAACGGGTGGACGCCTCGGCGGTGCTGCTGCACGCCGCCGCCTGCGCCGAGAAGGCCCGGGCCGGGGACCATGCCGGGGCGCTCGCCGAGGCCGAGGCGGGGCTGGAGCTCTGGGAGGGGGACACCGCGCCCGCGGAGCCCGAGGGGACGGACCCGGTGTCCGCGCTGCGCGCCGAACGGGCCCGCACCCACCGGGTGTTGCGGCGGGCCCGGGCGCTCGCGCTGGCGCGCACCGGGCGGCACGCGGCGGCCGTAGAAGCGCTCACTGAGGAGGCCGCCGGGCAGCCGCGCGACGAGGAGGTGCTGCTGGAGCTGCTGCGCTGCGAGGCCAGGACGGCCGGGGCGGCGGCCGCGCTCGGCCGGTACGACCGCTACCGCCGCGGCCTGCGGGATGCCCTGGGCGCCGACCCTGGGCCCGAACTGCGCTTGCTGCACCAGGAGTTGCTGCGCGGTGCGGCGGCTCCGGTGCGGCGCGGGGTGCCGCACGAGCCGAACCCGCTGGTCGGCCGGGAGGCCGATCTCGCCGCCGTGGCGGAACTGCTGGGCACCGCCCGGGTGGTGTCGGTGGTCGGCCCCGGCGGGCTCGGCAAGACCCGGGTGGCCGCCGCCGTGGCGCGCGGGGCGGCGCAGCGGGTGGTGCACCTGGTGCCGCTGGCCGGAGTGGCGGCCGACCAGGACGTGGCCGGGGCGGTGGCCGCCGCCCTCGGCGCCGGCGACCGGGCGGGGATCGCCAGTGTGCTCGCCGCCGGGCCGGTGCTGCTGGTACTGGACAACTGCGAGCAGGTGGTGCGCGGTGTCGCCGACCTGGTGCACGCGCTGGTGGCCGCCCGCCCTGACCTGCGGGTGCTCACCACCAGCCGCACCCCGCTCGGGATCTCCGCCGAATCGGTGTACCTGCTCCCGGAGTTGGACCGGGCGTCCGCCGTCGAGCTGTTCACCCAGCGGGCCCGGGCGGCCCGCCCGGACGTCGAGCTGCCGGCCGGCCCGGTCGCCGCGCTGTGCGCCCGGCTGGACGGGCTCCCGTTGGCCCTGGAGCTGGCGGCGGCCCGGGTACGGGTGCTGGCGGTGACCGAGATCGCCGACCGGCTGGCCGACCGCTTCGCCCTGCTGCGCGGCGGGCCCCGGGACGCGCCGCAGCGCCACCGCACCCTGCAGGCCGTGGTCGACTGGAGCTGGAACCTGCTGGACCCGCCGGGCCGGGCCGCCCTGCGCGCGCTCTCCGTCTTCCCCGGCGGCTTCACCGCCCGCGCCGCCGGGCGACTGCTCGACGACCCCGACGTCCTGACCGTCCTGACCGTCCTGGAGGACCTGGTCGACCAGTCGCTGCTGCGCCTGACCGACACCCCGAGCGGGGGACGGTTCCGGATGCTGGAGACGGTCCGCGAGTTCGGTGCGGCCGAGCGGACGAAGGCGGCGGAGGACGAGGCCGTCACCGCCCGGTTCCTGCTCTGGGCGCGGGAGTTCGGCATCGACCACCACGACGGCCCGTTCGGCCCGGCGGCCGTACCGGAGTGGCGGCTGGTCCGCGCCGAGCAGGACAACCTGGTCCGGGCGCTGCGGCTGGCCCTCGCCGCCGGGGACGGGCCCGCCGTCGCCGCGACCGCCGCCGTCCTCGCCGGGCTGTGGACCACCGAGGGCAACTACGTCCGGCTGCTCGCCCTCGCCGAGGACACCGGCGGCCCGGTCTCCCGGCTGCGGCCCGGGCCCGAACTGCTGGAGCCGGTGCGCACCCTCGCCGCCCTGAGCACCGTCAACACCCTGCTCGCCGCGGGTGGCGGGCTCGGCACCGGCACCGGCGCGCTGCGGCTGCTCGCCGCCCTGCGGCGGCTGCCCCCGGCCGCGCCGGACACCCCGGTGCGGGCCATCGCCACCGTGATGGCGGCCGTCCCGGAGGTGCTCGGCCCGAACGGCGGAGCGGACGGCGACCCGGACGGCGGGCTGTTGGCGGCCCTGTGCGCCGCCCCCGAACCCCTGCTCGCCGGTGTGGCCGAGGCGGTGGCCGGCTACCGCTGGGAGGCCGCGCAGGAGATGGAGCGGGCGACCGCCTCGGCGCGGCGGACGCTGGCGGCCTTCGAGACGCTGCCGGTGCCCTGGCTGCGGGTGCTGGCGCTCGCCCGGCTCGGCGAGCTGCATCTGCAGGGGGAGCGGGGTGCCGAGGCCCTGCCGCTGCTGGGCGCGGCGATGGCGGAGCTGGACCGGCTCGGCGACTGGAACGACATGCTGGGCCTGCGCTGGGGCATGGTGATCGGCAGTCTGCAGGCCGGGGACCCGGACGGCGCCGAGCACTGGCTGGAGCTGGCGGTGCGGCACCAGCCCGCGGAGGCCGCCGAGCTGCCCGCCCCCGAGCTGGGCGTCCGGGCCGAACTGGCCCTCGCCCGGGGCGAGGTGGACGCCGGTCTGGCGCTGTGGCGGCGCTCCGCCGAGCTGCTCGCCCGCGCCGCGGAGCCGCCCGCCGAGCCGTCCTGGGCGCTGGAGCCGATGGCGGCCTGCGTGGCCGCGCACGCCCGGTACGGCGAGTCGGAGCGGGTGGCCGCCCTGGCGGCTTCCCTCCCGGAGCGGCTGGTCGAACTGCTGGGCCGGCCGGCCGCGTTGGTGGAGGGCCCGCTCGCGGGGGCGCTGCTGCTCGCGCTCGGCCTGGTGGCGCTGGACCGGGGCGGCCGGGAGGGCGATCCCGAGCGGACCCGGACGGGCGTACGGCTGGTCGTGCTGGCCGAGCGGTTCCGCTGCCTGCGCACCTTCCAGCCGACCATGGGCTCGGCGGCGGCCCGGGCGGACGCGGAGCGGGCCGACCCGGCGGAGTACCGCCGGGCGGTGGCCGCGTACGCGGCGCCTGACCGGTCCGCCTTGGCGGCCGAGGCGCGCCGGCTGGTGGGCGGCTGAGCGCGGGGGGGCCGGCACGCCGCCGCCCGCTCAGAGCCGCACCGGCAGCCGCAGCAGGTGGAAGCCGTCGGCCGGCCAGTGGCCGAACTCCAGCCCGTCCCGCGCGACCCCGAGCGCCGCCTCCGGCCGCCGGATCAGCACCTGGTCCAGCACCACCGAGGTGACCAGCCGGCCGAGGGCCGCGCCCAGGCAGTAGTGCGCGCCGTGGCCGAACGCCAGGTGGCCGTCGCCGCGCCCGAACTCCCGGGCGATGTCGAGGCGTTCTGGCGCCTCGCCGTACTCCCGCGGGTCGTGGTCGGCGGCCAGCAGGGCGACGGTGACCGGGTCGCCGGTGCGCAGCGCCGTCCCGGCGAAGGTGAAGTCCTCGGCGGCGTACAGGGTGGCGCCGATCCGCACCAGGGTGATGTATCGCAGCAGTTCGGGCACGGCCCGCTCCAGCAGCTGCGGCTCGGCGCGCAGCCGGGCCAGCTGGTCGGGGTGGTCGAACAGGGCGAGCAGGCCGTGGGCGAGGAACAGCGCGGGCGGGGTGATGCCGGTGTTGATCAGCAGGAAGACGGCCGCGACCAGGTCGTCCTCGTCCAGCGGCTGCTCGCCCTCGCGGGTGTCGTGGGCCAGGGTGGAGATGAGGTCCCCGGTGGGTTCGGCGCGGCGGCGCGCGATCAGCTCCTTGACGTGGTCGACGATGCCGACCAGGCCCTCGACCGTGCGGCTGCCGTCGCCGTACGCGAAGTCGCGGATCCAGCCGCAGACCCGGGGCCGGTCGGCCTCCTCGACGCCGACCAGCTCGCAGATCACCTGGGTGGTCAGCGGGTAGGCGAACTCGCCGAGCAGGTCGGCCGGTTCGTCCCGGGCGGCGAGGTCGGCCAGCAGCTCGGCGGCGGTGCGCTCGACGAAGCCGCGCAGGGCGGCGATCCGGCGGGCGGTGAAGGCGCGGGTCAGGGGCGCGCGGCGGCGGGCGTGCTCCTCGCCGTCGAACAGTGCCAGGTGGCCGGAGAGGTAGCCGGCGTACTCGGCGGGGAAGCTGTCGAAGGCGGCGGCCAGCAGCTCGTCCTGCGGGTCGGATCCGGCGTCGGCCGGAGCGGCGAGCCCCGCCCGGTCCCGGATCAGCCGGGGCTCGGTGAGCGCGGCCTTGACGTCGGCGTAGCGGGTGACCAGTCGGACCGGGGTGTCCAGGCCGGGCAGGACGACCCGGGGCAGCTCGGTCTGCTCGCGGAAGCGGGCGTAGGCGCCGACGGGGTTCTCGACGTCCTCGGGGGTGAGCCGGACGGGGGTGGTGGTCATGGCGGGTCTCTCCTTCGTCACACGGCTGTGCGGCTTTCGATGCCCCGGAGCTTGCCGGGGCCCGCCTTCAGTGCGGTTTCACCGTGGTTTCAGTCGTCCGGGCGGTGGCGCGGACGGTGTAATTGAACGCGTTCAGAAGCTTGGGCTAGGCTGGGCTCCCAGGAACCGGGGGCAGGAGGGGGAAGCCATGAAGGTCGTCATTCCCGGCGGATCGGGGGCACTCGGGGCGCTGCTCGACCGGAGCCTGACCGCCGCCGGGCACCAGGTCGTGGTGCTGAGCCGCAGGCCCGCCGAGCCCCGGCAGGTCGGCTGGGACGGACGGACCCTCGGCGCCTGGGCGGCCGAGGTCGACGGGGCCGACGTCGTGCTCAACCTCGCCGGGCGCAGCGTCAACTGCCGCTCCACCGAGGCGAACCGGCAGGAGATGATGGACTCGCGGGTGCGGTCGACCCGGGTCGTCGGCGAGGCCGTCGCGGCCGCCCGCCGCCCGCCCGCGCACTGGCTCCAGATGAGCACCGCCACCGTCTACGCCCACCGCCACGACGCCCCCAACGGCGAGCTGGACGGCTTGATCGGCGGCAGCGAGCCCGGCGCCCCGGCCGCCTGGCGGCACAGCATCGACGTCGCCCGGGCCTGGGAGCGTGCCCAGGCGGAGGCCGACACCCCGCACACCCGCCGGGTCGCCCTGCGCACCGCCGCCGTCCTCGGCCCCGAGCGCGGCGGCTCCCTCGACGCGCTCTCCTGGCTGGCCCGGCTCGGCGCCGGCGGCCCCGTAGCGGGCGGCGCCCAGTACGTCTCCTGGATCCACGAGCGCGACTTCGCCCGCGCCGTCGAGTTCCTGATCGCCCGCGAGGACCTCACCGGCCCGGTCAACCTCGCCGCCCCGAACCCGCTGCCGCAACGCGCGTTCATGCGCGAGCTGCGCAGCGCCTGGGGCATGCCGCTGGCCCTGCCCGCCACCCGCTGGATGGCCGAGCTGGGCGCCTTCGCGCTGCGCTCCGACACCGAACTGCTGCTGAAGAGCCGCCGCGTCGTCCCGACCCGGCTGCTCGACGCGGGCTTCACCTTCGACCACCCCAGCTGGCCGGAGGCCGCCCGCGACCTCGTCCGGCGGCTGCGCGGGCGGTAGCGCTGTCCGGAGCGTGGTGGGCCGGGTTCGTCACGGGGCCGTCACAGCTGCCCGCCGGTGCTTGCCCGGGCCCGGCCGCTGCCGGGAGCGTGGAGCCCACACGCAGGGGACACCAGGGGGCGGGATGCGGATGGTACGGCTGTCGTACATGCGGCGACGGGTGGACATCATCGGCGTCGGCTGCCTGCTGGCCCTGGTGACGGTGATCGTGCTGGGGGAGTCCGGTCTGGCCGACCCGGGGACGGCCGTGCTCGTCGGCGCCCTGGTGGCTGGCGCGGTGGCCGTCGGAGTGCCGCACACCTTCTGGCTGCGGGAGGAGGCGGACGGCCTCACCGTGGTCCGGCTGCTGGTCCCGCGCCGCTACGCCTGGTCGGAGATCCGCGGCCTGGCCATGGAGTTCGACGAGGAGGAGGAGACCAGCGTCCACCGGGTCACCCTCCGGCTGCGCCTGGTGGACCCGCCGGGCCGGTTCTGGGGCCCGCTGCTCGGCCGGTTCGACGTCACCGACGACGACCGGCCGCGCGGCCTCGAACCGCGCGCCCTGGCCGAGCTGTTCGCCCTGTTCGGCCGGCACGGGCTGCCCGTCGACCGGCCGGAGTTCGCCGACGACGTGCTCCACACCCGCGGGCTGCCGCCGACGCCGCCCCCGCCGGTGCGGAGCGTGCTGGCCGGGCCGGTGCCCACGGCGGCTGAGGCGTACGCGGCCGCCCCGGGCGTCGCGGAGGAGCAGACGTACCTGGCGGCCTGCCGGAGCACCGCCAAGAGCCCGCCCCGCAAGCGGCGTGCCCACCTGCTGCGCGCCGCCGCGCAGGCCGACCGGATCGCGCTGGCGGGCGGTGACGCGGACCGTGAGCAGGTGGTGTGGGCGCGGATCTCGGCCGGCTACCTGTGCGAGCACGACGGCGTCACCGCCTCCACGGACGACGACGCGCGCTCGTACGTCCGCCAGCAGTACCTGGACTGGCGCCGGGCCTCCGCCGACCCGCGGCGCGTCCGCCGCGACGGGGGCTGACCGGGGGCCCGGCGTCGGTCGGCGGCGTCGGGTGCGCCCTACGGCAGCCGGGCGTGCTCGGCGCGGCTCTCGGCGATCCGCCGCGCGGCGAGGTCGCGGGCCCGGGCGCGGTCGTTGCCGGTGAGCCGGGCGAGGATCGCGGCGAGCGGCCTGACCTTGCCGAAGCCGCCCCAGTGGCCCTCGGGGATCTCGGTGGGGAACACCCAGATCCGGCCGGGGTCGCGCGGCCAGGCGCCGTCCTCGGCGTCCAGGATCGCCTCGGTGACGTCGGCGATGACGCCCGCGCGCTTGCGGGCGTCGAGCTGGCCCTCGGGCACCGACGGGACGACCTTGTAGCGCGGCGCGTTCGCGAGCTCGCCGCCGACGTAGACGGCGGCGGGCCGGTGGAGGAAGAGCCAGGACACCGAGCGGGTGACCGGGTCGGCGGGGTCGAAGCCCTCGTGGTGGATCAGGATCTCGGTGATGCGGTTGAGCAGGGCCGCTTCCGCCTCCGGGCGCAGGGCGCCGTCGGGGATGTGGACGTCGAGCATCGGCATGGCCGTCGCCTCCTGGATTTAATTTCTCAACTCAGGCGGCCCGGAGCCTAGCCCGGGCTGAGTACGGATTGTCAACCCAGGTGGGTCGGACGGGCTAGGATCGACCCATGGCGGAGCAGCGGCGGCGGATCGACCCGGTGAACTGTTCGATGGGGCGCGCCCTCGCGGCGGTCGGCGAACGCTGGTCGCTGCTGATCGTGCGGGAGGCGCTGGACGGCGTCGGCCGCTTCGGGGAGTTCCGCACCCGGCTCGGCATCGCCAGCAACCTGCTGTCCACCCGACTCGACGGCCTCGTCGCCGCGGGCGTGCTGCGCCGCGTGCCGTACCAGGAGCCCGGCGACCGGCAGCGCTTCGAGTACCACCTCACCGAGAAGGGCAGGGACCTGCGGCCCACCGTGATCGCCCTGCTGGAGTGGGGCGACAAGTACCTCGCCGACGAGGAGGGCCCGTCGGTCGTCGTCCGGCACGGCGGCGGCGAGGAGCACGACTGCGACGAACCGGTCACCCTCGTGCTGGAATGCGCGGGCGGCCACACCCACCTGCCCCCGGACTCCGTCTACCGCAGCCCGGGCCCGGGCGCCCGCTTCCTGCCGTCCTGAGCGGCCGGGCCGCTACAGCCCCAGCAGGTGGTCCAGGACCCGGCCGAACACCAGGCGCCCGGACCGCGCCAGGACCGGATCGAGCAGCGGACCGAGCGCCCGGGGCAGGCCGGCGACCGTCAGCTCCTCCGTCCAGACCGCCGCGCTGCCGCCGCCCACCGCCCGGACCCGCAGCTCGGCCCAGCCGTGCACCGGGTGGCCGCGCTTGACCAGCCGGCACCGCCCGTCCCGGCCGGGGCCGGGGACGACCAGCTCGGTGAGCTCCATCGGGTCGTCGAAACGGAACGGCCCGAGGGCCGTCCGGGCCAGGACGACATCGCCCGCCTCCCGGCCGGAGCCCCGGACCACGCGGACCCGGGTGAACGGCACCCGGTCCCCGTGCCGGGGCCAGGCCGTCAGCCGCTCCCAGCACTCGGCGGGCGGCAGCGGCGTACGGCGGATCAGGACGAAGCGGGCCACGGTCGCCACCCTAGGCCCTATCCAAGCCGCGCGGTGGCCCTAGCGGCGCCGAGGCAGGCCCCCCAGCAGGCCCGCCACCGCCGTCAGGTCGCCGTCCCCGTCGAGCAGCACCACCAGCGGCGGGTGCGCCGGCGAACCCAGCCGGGCGATCCCGCACGCCGTGGCCCCGAGCCCAGGCGGGGCGACCAGGGCGACCGGCGCGCGGGACTCCAGCAGCGGGCCGAGCACCGGTCGGTACGCGGCCGGGGGCGGGTCGTCCCCGGCGGGGCGCAGCACCCCGAGGGCCTGCGGGCCGGGCCAGTCGCGCGCGGCGCCGGGGTAGCGGGTGTGCGGGGCGTCGGGCGGGGGCAGCAGCAGGACCCAGCCCGCGCCCGGGTGGGCGGCCCGGCGCAGCACGTCCAGGCGCACCGCCGGGGCGGCCGGCTCGGTGCCCTCGGCGGCGCCGGCCGCGGGCTCGCCCAGCCGGGGCGCCGGCTGTCCGGCCAGGGTGGAGCGCAGCACCTCGGTGGTGCCCAGCCCGCTCGGCAGGTCGG
The DNA here is from genome assembly GCF_042268845.1 of Kitasatospora sp. NPDC056273. Lineage (NCBI taxonomy): Bacteria > Bacillati > Actinomycetota > Actinomycetes > Kitasatosporales > Streptomycetaceae > Kitasatospora > Kitasatospora sp. NPDC056273. The sequence continues at coordinate 33,685 of NZ_JBHJSJ010000073.1, forward strand.
GGAAGCTGCGCAGCAGGTGGGCGCTCTGGTCGAGGAGTTCGGCGGCGTCCCGGTCGGCGAGCAGGGCACGGTCGTGGGTGGTGGTGAGGACCAGCCCGCCGGTGGCGTCGTAGTGGGCGGCGAGCGTGATCGGGTACGAGGTGAGGGTGCCGGCCGGGGCCGGGCTCTCCACGTGGATGCCGTGCGCGGCCAGGTCGGTCTCCAGCCGCAGGTGGTGCGCCGCGGCGGGCTGGTGCTCCAGGACGACCAGGCTGTTCGGCCGCTGGCCGCGCGCGCCGGGCGTCCAGCGGTGGGCCTGGCCGGGGGAGACCCACTCGTACGCGGCGAGGTCGAGCACCCCGTCGCGCAGCGCCGCGAGCAGCTGCGGCACAGTGGTGCCCGGCTGCACCCGGACGGAGATCGGCAGCGGGTTGCGCAGGGCGCCGGGCAGCCGCTCGACGCCGTCCAGCGGGATGCCCCGGCCGGAGACGGTCACCGCGAAGCCGACCCGCACCGCGCGGGCCGGGCGGCGGGGCCGGTCCGTCTGCTCGGCGCGGTACAGCAGCAGCGCCCAGGCCGCCTGGAGGGCGCTGCTCTCGCCCGCGCCCCAGGCGGCCGCCCAGCCGCGCAGTCGGACCGCCTCGTACGGGGTGAGCCGGCGCCGGGCCCGGCCGCTGCCGCGCCGGCGCGGGTCGGGGGCGAGCGGCAGGACGGCGGTGGCGGGGGGCCGGGTGGACCAGAACTGCCGTGCCGCGTCGGTGCTCTGGCCGGACAGCCAGCGGGCGTGGTCGCGCAGGTCGGGGCGGCGCTGGCCGCCGGCCAGCACGCCGCCGGTCAGGTAGGCGCGGTAGAAGGACTGGAGCAGCAGCCGTACGCTCCAGCCGTCCAGCATGGCGTGGTGGTAGGTGAGCAGGACCCGGGTGGCGGGCCCCTCCCCGGCGTCCGGCGGGGCGTCGACGAGGGTGGCGCGCAGCAGGGCGGGGCGGCGCAGGTCGAAGCCGCGTCGGCGGTCGGCGGCGAGCAGGTCCTCCCACTCGGCGGCGCCGTGGCGGTGCCTGGTCACCTCGGGGACGGCGTGCTCGTGCAGCACCATCCAGGGGTCGTCGGGGCCGTGCTCGTCCCAGTCGAAGGCCGCGCGCAGCACCGTCTCGTGGTCGAAGACGGACTGCCAGGCCGCGGTGAAGCGCTCGGTGTCCAGCGGCCCGTGCCAGTTCCAGGACAGTTGCTCGACGTGCCGCCCGCCAGGCTCGGACTCCCCAATCACCTGGCGCAGCAGCTCCCGCTGGAGGGCGCTGGTGGGTACGGTGACCGGCTCCGGCGGGTGCGCCAGGGCTTCGCGCAGCTCCTCCAGCACCCCGGCGGCGCGGGCGAGCGGGCCCTGGGCGACGCCGACGAACAGCCGCCGCCCGCCGTCCGGCGCCCCGCTCCCGGAGTCGTGGCGCCCGCCGTCCCCGGTGGCGTCGCGCGCCTCCTCGACCAGGACCGCCCGCAGCCGGGGGCCGCCGGCCAGGCTGCGCCCCAGCTCCACCAGCACCCGGTCGAGCCCGTCCGGGCCGTCCACCGTCCGCTGCCAGAGCAGGTCTGCCGCGGGCCCGGCGGGGTCGTCGGCGAGGACGCTGCGCAGCGCGGCGCGCAGCGCCTCCGGCGGGTATCTCCGGTGCAGCTCGACCAGGACGAACTCCGGTGCCCGGGCGGGCCGTTCGGGGGTCCGCCGGGGCCGGGGGGCGGCGCCGGCCAGCGCGGCGCGCACCGCCCCGGCGTCCAGCGGCCCGGGCGGGCGGCCGGCGGGCAGGCAGGGCTCGGGCGCGGGTGCGCCGGCCACCAGCAAGGTGACGGGTGCGCTGGAGAACTGACGGTTCGTCATGGCTGATCAGCGGGCACCGGAGCCCTCATCCTTCCCGTGGCCGGCCGGGATCGCGCCGGGGTTACTGGGTGGCGAGCCCGCCGCAGACGTTCAGTGCCTGGGCGGTGATGCTGGCCGCGGTGGGGCTGGTGAGGTAGCCGGCCAGCGAGGCGACCTCCTCGGGCGTGGTGTAGCGGCCGAGCGGGATGTGCTGCTGGAAGTGCTGGTGGATGGTCTCGGGGGTGGTGTTGTAGGCGGTCGCGTACTCGTGGTGGATCCTGGTGGTGTGCGGGGTCTGGACGTACCCCGGGCAGATGGCGTTGACGGTGGTTCCGGTCGGCGCCAGCTCCTTGGCCAGCGCCCGGGTGAAGCCGATCACGGCGTGCTTGCTCGCGGTGTACGGGGCGCCCAGGGTGACGGCCTGCTTCCCGGCGGTGGACGCGATGTTGATGATCCGCGGGTGGGCGGTGCTGGTGATGTGGCCGTGCCGGAGGGTCTCCCGGGTGACCAGGAAGACCGCGTTCAGATTGGTGTCGATGACGTCGTACCAGAGGTCGTCGGTGGTGGTCGCGGTCGGCCCGCCGCCGGTGCGTCCGGCGTTGTTGACCAGGACGGTGATCGGGCCGTACTCGGCCACCGCGTGCCGGATCAGTTCGCCGACCTGGACGGGGTCGCGGACGTCGCAGGTGAGGCCGTCGGCCTGGTGGCCCTCGTCGCGCAGGGTGGCGAGGGCCTGGTCGATGTCCCGGGCGGTGCGGGCGCAGATGAAGACACGGTGGCCGCGGCTGCCGAGTTCGCGGGCGATGGCGAGGCCGATGCCGCGGGTACCGCCGGTGATCAGGGCGAGGGGTTTCTCGGGTGCGGTGGTCATGACGCGTCCTGTGGGTGAGGGCTGGGAGCTGGGAGAGGTCGGCGGGGACGGCCGTCCGGACGGGGCTCAGGCCGAGTACAGGTTGTAGGTGGTCGGGTGGGCCGTGGTGGGCGTGTTGAGGGTGGGGTCCAGGGTGAGGATCGCGTGCTGGAGGTGCTGGAGGTGCGGCGAGGGCTGGATGCCGAGCTCGGTGGTCAGCCGGTGCCGCAGGTGGTGGTAGGTGGTCAGGGCGCTGGTCTGCCGGCCGGCCCGGTAGAGCGCGACCATGGCCTGCGCGTGCAGGCCCTCGTGGTGCGGGTGCTGGTGGGTCAGGTGGGTGAGCTCGGGGATCAGCTCGTTGTGCCGGCCGAGCCGCAGGTCGGTGTCGATGCGGCGTTCCAGGGTGATCAGCCGGCTCTCCTCCAGGCGCATGATCTCGATGGTGAGGATCGGCCCGGGCCGGACGTCGACCAGGGCGGGGCCGTGCCAGAGCGCGAGGGCCTGGCGGAACTGGGTGGCGGCCTGGTGGTCCTGGCCGTGGTTGAAGGCGTGCTGGCCCTGGGTGGTCAGCAGGTTGTAGGTGTGGACGTCCAGGTTGTCCGGGTGGGTGGTGAGCTGGTAGCCGCCGTGCCGGGTGGTGAGGATGTCCTTGGCGGTGGCGTGCGGGGTCGGCCCGAGGGCCTGGGTGATCCGGCGGCGCAGCTGCAGGATGTACGTCTGCATCGTGGTGAGCGCCTGTCTTGGCGGGTCGTCGCCCCAGATCTCCTCGATCAGGGTGGCCGTGGGCAGGATCCGGTTCGGGTAGAGCGCGAGGAGGGCGAGGATCTGGCGCTGCTTGGCGGCGGTGGGGACGACGGAGATGCCGTTGAGGTCGGCGGTGAGGGGGCCGAGGACCCTGAGGTGCATGGCGGTTCTCCTCTCGTGCGGGTGAGTGGGGCTCGGAGGATCGTGAGCCCGTGGATTCGTGGGGCTGTGGACCCGTGGGTCCGGTGAACTGTGCGCTGCTGGTGCGGAAGTGTGTTCGAATCAGGGGGATGGTGGGGTGGATGCGTCGCACCCTAGCGGCGCCACGGAGGGGCGGCCGGATTCCTCAAGTGCCCGTCGAGCGGGGTTCCGGGCGCTCTGGTGGGGGCTTCCGGGCAGCCGGAAGCGGCGGGGCGGCCCCCGAGGAGTGGGGGC
>NZ_JBHJSJ010000074.1:0-30644 GCF_042268845.1 Kitasatospora sp. NPDC056273
GCTGCGCAGCGGTGACGGGCGGGCCTTCCGGCGTGTCCGGCTCAGTTCCCGGTGCCGCCCCGCACGCGGTTGCGGCGCCACGCCACCACCAGGGTGCCGAGGCCGAGGGCGATCGCGGTCGCCCCGGTGATCGCCATCGGCTCCGTGGCCCTGCCGCCGCCGGTGGAGGCCAGCCCGCCGTCCCCGGCCGGGGCGGCGGTGACCATCGGCGAGCCGGCCCCCGCCGGGCTCGGCGACGTGCCGGTGGCCCGCACGACCGGGAGGACCGGGGCGGCGGCCCGCTCCGGCACGTCCGGGTCCGGGGCGGAGTCCACGAAGGTCGGAGCGGGTGCGGCGGTGGCGCCCGTCGCGGCCACGGTGATGAAGTCGGCCGCCGGGCCGATCGCCTCGGCCGCGCTCTCGCCCCGCTCCGGCAGGGTGCGCGACACGGCCGTCAGGGACTCGAACAGGATCGGCGCGTCCTTGGTGAAGGCCAGCCGGAGGTCGACGGTGCGGCTCTCGCCCTTCGCCAGCGTGATGACGTCGGCGTCCCCGTCCCCGGTCCGCAGCGCGAAGTCGAGCCGGTTCGGGTGCTCCGGGCCGCGGCCCGGGGTGGCGCCCCGCCACTGCCCGTCGGCGCCACGGAACTCCAACTCGACCGTGTCCGAAGGAAGTTCGGCCGCCCCTTGGAACACGACCGCGGGCACGGCCCGCAGCTCCCGGCCGCTCCGGTTGGTGAGGACCAGCGTGAACGGCTTCGCCTCGCCGCCCACCGTGAACACGACGGGCACGCCGCGGAGCCCGACCTCCGCGGTGGCCGCCGGGGCGGGCGGCGCCGTGGCCGGTGCGGTGGCCGGCGCGGTGGTCGGCGCCCCCGCCGGAACGATGACCAGCTCCGGGCGGCCGCTGCTCGCGTCGGTGGTGCGCTGCTCCGGCGGCAGGGCCGGGTCCGAGACCACGGAGTCGAAGCCCGGTGCCACCCGGCCGACCGGGGCGTCGGCGGTGACGGTGAACCGCAGCCGGTAGACGGCCTCGGCGCCGGCCGGCAGCGACAGCACGGCGGGCTGGTCGAGCGCCCAGACGGCACCCGTGCCCGCGGGGTTCGCCCTGGCGTCCTGCCACCGGGTGCCGCCGGGCGCCCGGTACTCCAGCCGGAAGTGGCCCTGCCCCGCGCCGGCGCCGGCGTCCGCGACGACGAAGGCCGAGGACGGCACGTCCAGCCGGTGGTCGGCGGTGTTCCGGAGCGTCGCGGTGAACTCCACCGGCGCGCCCCCCGCCGTGACGGTGCCGGGAAGGCCGCCGAAGGCGATCGTGACCGGCGAGGGGCGGGTCCGGGCGCCCGGGGACAGCGCGACGGCCTCCGGCGCGGCGAAGACGGCCGCGACCCCGACGGCGGCCAGGCCGGAGGCCAGGGTGACGGCGGTGGTCGCGGTCAGGAATCTGCGCTGCCGAATGTGCAATCCAACCTCACGGGAGAATGCGGGAGAGAACCCATCAGGACGTGAAATCGCTTGCACGGGAGATCGTTTCGCAACAGTGTCGGGCTTTCGTCCGCCCCCCGGCCGACCGCGATCGGCAGCATCCTACCGAGCCCCGTCCGGCGGTCCGGACCGAGGACCGCGCTCGGTTCCCCGGGACCACCCCGAGGGAACCCCGACATCCGGCTACGACTCCCCGGTGACCCTTCGGGGCCGGGAATCACCTGCCGGGCTGAGGCCCGGGGGCCGACGGCGGCGGAGGATGGAACCAGCCCGCCGGACCTGCCGGACCGGGCCGCCACCACAGGGAGAGAATCATGAGTGCGCGCCTCGCCCGTCCTCGCCGCAACCGCGTCCTCGCCGGTGTCTGCGCCGGGATCGCCGAACGCTTCGGCCTGACCCCGTGGACCGTCCGCGTGATCTTCCTGCTCTCCTGCCTGCTGCCCGGCCCCCAGTTCCTGCTCTACCTGGCCCTCTGGGTGCTGCTCCCCCAGGAGCCGTAAGCCCGGCGGCCCGGGGACCCGCCCTCGACCAAGCGGCCCGGGGGCGACCGGGCCTCACCGCACGGCGACGGGCCGCCCGCCCCGGGGTCTCCGGGGTGGGCGGCCCGTCGCCGTGCCGTGGGCCGTGGCTCAGCCGGTCAGGCCGGGGATGGCCGGGAGGGTGCTGGTCAGCCCGCCGATCGGGGTCTTGTCCAGACCGGGGATGGTCGGGAGCGCGGCGCGCTGCTGGGCGGCGCGCTGCTCGGTGACGCCGGCCAGCGGGGTGTCCCCGGCGGGGACGGCCTTGCCGACGCTCGGGGCGAGGGTGCCCAGCGTCTCGGTCACCTTGCCGGCGGCGGGCAGCTTGGCGGCGGTGTCGGTGACCGCACCGGTCACCGCCGGGTTCGTCAACGCGCCGGTGGGCAGCCCGAGGCCGCCGGCCGCCTGGCCGTCGGCCGCGGAGGCGGCACCGGCGCCGACCGCCACGATGGCGATGCCGAGCGCCGCGGTACCGGCGGCCTTGAGAGCCTGCTTCATGGTTGGTCCCCTTTGGGTCCTCGTCGGTCGCCGACTTCGCGCACGGGACCGGCGGACGGGCGACCGCCGCCGCGACGTTTCGGCATGACTGGCACACCGTAGTGAGCAGGTCACGCGGGAGCCAAAGGGCGTTCACTCACCCGAGTGAGTAGTCGGATGAACACCAACCCCCTTGCAGGAGCCTGGAGTTCATCCGACCGGCGCGCGCCGGGGCGCCGCGCCCCGGAGGCTCAGTTGCCGCCGGTGCCCGCGCTGAACAGCCACTCCGCCTTCAGCTCGGCGTAGCCCGGCTTGATCACGTCGCTGATCATCGCCAGCCGCTCGTCGAAGGGCAGGAACGCGGACTTCATCGCGTTCACCGTGAACCACTCCAGGTCGCCCAGGGTGTAGCCGAAGGCGTCCACCACGTGGCCGAACTCCCGGCTCATGCTGGTGCCGCTCATCAGCCGGTTGTCGGTGTTCACGGTGACCCGGAACTTCAGCCGGCTGAGCAGCCCGATCGGGTGCTCGGCGTACGAGGCGGCGGCGCCGGTCTGGATGTTGGAGGTCGGGCACATCTCCAGCGGGATGCGCTTGTCGCGCACGTACGCGGCCAGCCGGCCGAGCTCGACCGTGCCGTCCTCGCCCACCGTGATGTCGTCGACGATCCGCACGCCGTGGCCGAGCCGGTCGGCGCCGCAGCACTGCAGGGCCTCCCAGATCGACGGCAGGCCGAAGGCCTCGCCCGCGTGGATGGTGAAGTGGTTGTTCTCGCCCTTGAGGTAGTCGAAGGCGGCCTGGTGGCGGGTGGGCGGGTAGCCGGCCTCGGCACCGGCGATGTCGAAGCCGACGACGCCCGAGTCCCGGTGGCGGTTGGCCAGTTCGGCGATCTCCTGCGAGCGGGCGGCGTGCCGCATCGCGGTGATCAGGGTGCCGACGCGGATCCGGTGGCCGGCCGCGCGGGCGTTGGCCTCGCCGAGGCGGAAGCCCTCCTGGACGGCCTCGACGACCTCGTCCAGGCTCAGTCCGGCCTCCAGGTGCTGCTCGGGGGCGTAGCGGACCTCGGCGTACACGACGCCGTCGGCGGCCAGGTCCTCGGCGCAGTCCGCGGCGACCTTGATCAGCGCCTCACGGGTCTGCATCACGGCGCAGGTGTGCGCGAAGGTCTCCAGGTAGCGGACCAGCGAGCCGGAGTCGGCGGCCTCGCGGAACCACTCGCCGAGCTCCTTGGGGTCGGTGGTGGGCAGGCCCTGGTAGCCGCAGGCGGCGGCCAGCTCGACCACGGTCTCCGGGCGCAGCCCGCCGTCCAGGTGGTCGTGCAGGAGGACCTTCGGCGCGCGGCGGATCTGGTCGGGGGTGGGGATGCGCGGGCCGGTGCCCGCGGTGGTGACGGGGATCTGCTGTTCCATTGCGGAAATATAGCCCCTACGCGCGTAGACCGACCACCGCGAACACCGCCGGATGGTCCAAACTCCACCCGGAATTCCACCGACCGGTCCATACGATCCACCAAAGCGTCAACCCGCCGCCGCGGCGGGCCCGGTCGCGCCGCACGACGGCGCCGGCCCTACCGCACCACGACGTCAGTCGCGCCGCACGACGGCATTCTCAGTCGTGCTGCAGCAGCCGCCCGCGCCGGGACAGCACGAAGTCCCGGAACGCCCGCGCCGGCGGGGCCAACGGCCGCCCCGCCGCCCAGGCCAACCCGATCGCCCGCCGGGTCCGCGGCGCCGTCACCTCCAGCTCCACCACCCCCGGCCGCGGCACCAGGGCCGGCGGCAGCAGCGCCACCCCCAGCCCGGCCGCCACCAGCCCGCGCAGCGTCTCCGCCTCCTCCCCCTCGAACGCCAGCCGGGGGACGAACCCGGCCTCCGCGCAGAAGCCGTCCGTGATCGCGCGCAGCCCGTACCCCTGCTCCAGCCCGACGAACGGCTCCTCGGCCACCTCCGCCAGCCGGATCCGCCGCCGCCCGGCCAGCCGGTGGTCCGCCGGGACGACCAGGTGCAGCCGCTGCTCGTCCAGCGGCCGGGCGGCGAACGCCGGGTCCTCCGGCAGCGGCGCGACCAGGCAGAGGTCCAACTCCCCGGCCCGCAGCCGCTCCAGCATCGCCGCGCCGTAGTCCTGCACCAGCTGGAACCGCACCCGCGGGTGCTCCGCGCGGAAGCCGCGCAGCAGCGCCGGCACCGCGTCCGGGCCCATCGTATGCAGGAAGCCGAAGGCCACCAGGCCCACCGCCGGGTCCGCCTCCGCCCGGGCCGCCTCCGCACCCCGCTCCAGCTCGGCCAGCGCCCGCTCCACCGAGGCCAGCAGCAGCCGGCCCGCCCTGGTCAGCCGGACCGTACGGCCCTGGCGGGCCAGCAGGTCCACCCCCAGCTCCTCCTCCAGCCCGGCCACCGCGCGCGACAGCGTCGGCTGCGGCACCCCGAGCAGCGCGGCCGCCTGGGTCACGTGCTCCAGCCGGGCCACCGCCGCGAACCGGGCCAGCCGGGGCGCCAGCAGCACGGCCGGCTCCTCCGGCCCCAACTCGGCCACCCGGTACCGCTGTTCCCCGCCGTCCACCGATTCCGGACCGGACATCCCCGCACCACCTCGACTCATACGCCAGTGCATCAATCATCCATGCTTCATGCATTGGACGCATCAACGCCGACAGGCCTACGGTCGACGACATGCAGCCCGCCGATACCGGGGCATCCGTGACCACCCCGGATGCCCCCGCCACCGCCACCCTCACCGCCGACGACCGCCACCGCCCCGGCCAGCGCGCCTTCCGCCGCGCCAACCTCGCCCTGTTCGCCGCCGGGGTCGCGACCTTCGTCCTGCTCTACTCCACCCAGGGCCTGCTGCCGATCCTCTCGGCCGACCTCGACCTCACCCCCGGCCAGGCCAGCTGGACGGCCTCCGCCGCCACCCTCGGCCTCGCCCTCGGGCTGCTCCCGGCCAGCGCGCTCTCCGACCGGTACGGCCGCACCGCGGTGATGACGGCCTCCACCCTCGCCGCCTCCGCGTTCGCCCTCGCCCTGCCCTTCGCGCCGGACCTCACCACCCTCGTCGTCCTGCGCGTCCTCCAGGGCGCCGTCCTCGCCGGGCTCCCCGCCACCGCCATGGCCTACCTCGCCGAGGAGGTCCACCCCAGCGCCCTGCCCTCCGCGATGGGCCTGTACGTGGCCGGCAACAGCATCGGCGGCATGGGCGGCCGACTGCTCTCCGGCTGGACCGCCGCCGGACTCGGCTGGCGCTGGGGCCTCGCCGCCTCCGCCGTCCTCGCCCTGCTCGCCACCCTCGCCTTCCGGCTGCTGATCCCCGCCGCCCGGCACTTCACCCCGGCCCCGGTGGACGCCCGCGCGCTCACCCGCACCGTCGGACGGCACCTGCGCAACCCGCTGCTGCTACGGCTGTACCTGCTCGGCATGCTGTTCATGGCGGTGTTCGGCGCGGTCTACAACACCGTCGGCTACCGGCTGATCGCCGCACCCTTCCACCTGCCGGAGTCGATCGCCGCCTCGATCTTCGTGGTCTACCTGGTCGGCACCGGCACCTCCGCCGCGGCCGGCCGGCTCGCCGGCCGCCTCGGCCGGCGCGGCGCCCTCTACGTCTCCATCGGCGTGACCGCGGCCGGCCTGCTGCTCTCCCTCGCCGAATCCCTCACCTGCGCCCTGCTCGGCCTGGTCCTGATCACCGCCGGCTTCTTCGCCGGCCACGCCACCGCCTCCTCCTCCGTCGGCCGCACCGCCACCGAGGGCCGCGCCCAGGCCTCCGCCCTCTACCTGATCGCCTACTACCTCGGCAACAGCCTCGGCGGCACCCTCGGCGCCGACGCCTACCACGCCACCGGCTGGCCCGGCGCCGCCACCGTCGGCCTCACCGCCATGGCCCTCGCCGCCGCCGTCACCCTCTACGCCACCCGCCAGGCCCACACCACCGCCCGGCGAACGGTCGCGGACGCTTGACGGCGGCCGCCGATACACTCCGGAATATGAGCATCGATCCTGCTGTGTACGCCCGGTTGCTCGAGATCGCGGATCAGCTGCCGAAGGTGCCGGGGATAGGGAAGATCGAGATCGCCGACGGCCAGATCGTCATGATGATGTCGCCCGTGAAGCGCCACGAGCTCGCCGTGCTGCGCCTCTCCCGGCAGCTCAACGCCCAGTTGCCGACGACCCACCCGGGTCACATCGCCTACCACGGCGCGGACCTCCAGGACGCGGGGCTCGGCCGACTGCGCAACCCGGACCTGATGGTGTTCCCCGAGGCGACCCTGGAGGGCGAGCAGCGGGCGGTCCTCCCGCACGAGGTTCTGCTCGTCGTGGAGATCGTCTCCAAGTCCAACCCGGAGAACGACTACCACGACAAGGTGCGCGACTACTCGGCCATGGGGATCCCGTTCTACCTGCTCGTCGATCCCCGCACGGGCACGGGCGTCGTGCACTCGGAACCCGGCTACGAGTCCCGGGAGAAGTTCGCCTTCGGCGACACGATCGCCGTCGGCCCCTGGACGCTCGACACCGGCAGTCTGCTCACGTACGCCTGACGCACAGGAGCCCGCACCCGGGTGGCGGGTGCGGGCTCCTCGTCACCCGGCTCGCAGACCTTCCGGGCCCACAGCGCCCGGGTGACCTCGGCAGTCCCCCGCATACGCCTCTTGAAGCGGTCGACTCCCGTGTGCGGCAGCGTAGAGCACGCTGCCGCACACGCGGTGGCCGTATGACTACGCGATGCGGTCGAGGACGATCGGGTTCGGGGTGAAGGCGGTGCCCGCCGGGGCGACCTCGATGCCGCCGGCCAGGGCCTCGACGGCGTAGTCGAAGCGCTCGGGGGTGTCGGTGTGCAGGGTCAGCAGGGGCTGGCCGGCCACCACGGTGTCGCCGGGCTTGGCGTGCATCTCGATGCCGGCGCCGGCCTGCACCGGGTCCTCCTTGCGGGCGCGGCCGGCGCCCAGGCGCCAGGCGCTGACGCCGATCGCGTAGGCGTCCAGCGTGGTGAGCACGCCGGAGGCGGGCGCCGGGATGACGTGCTGCTCGCGGGCGACCGGGAGCGGGGCGTCGACGTCGCCGCCCTGGGCGGCGATCATGCGGCGCCAGTGGTCCATCGCGGTGCCGTCGCGCAGCGCGTCCGCCGGGTCCTTGCCGTGGACGCCGGCCGCGGCGAGCATCTCGCGGGCGAGCGCGAGGGTGAGCTCGACGACGTCGGCCGGGCCGCCGCCGGCGAGCACCTCGACGGACTCGCGGACCTCCAGCGCGTTGCCCGCGGTGAGGCCGAGCGGGGTGGACATGTCGGTGAGCAGGGCGACGGTGTTGACCCCGGCGGTGGTGCCCAGGCCGACCATGGTGCGGGCGAGTTCGCGGGCGTCGTCCAGGTTCTTCATGAACGCCCCGGAGCCGACCTTGACGTCCAGGACGAGCGCGCCGGTGCCCTCGGCGATCTTCTTCGACATGATCGAGGAGGCGATCAGCGGGATGGCCTCGACGGTGCCGGTGACGTCGCGCAGCGCGTACAGCTTCTTGTCGGCGGGCGCGAGGCCGTCGCCGGCCGCGCAGATCACCGCGCCGACGGAGCCCAGCACGTCCATCATCTCCTCGTTGGAGAGCAGGGCGCGCCAGCCGGGGATGGACTCCAGCTTGTCCAGGGTGCCGCCGGTGTGGCCGAGGCCGCGGCCGGAGAGCTGCGGGACGGCGGCGCCGCAGGCGGCGACCAGCGGGGCGAGCGGCAGGGTGATCTTGTCGCCGACGCCGCCGGTGGAGTGCTTGTCGCTGGTGGGCAGCGGCAGCGAGGAGAAGTCCATCCGGACGCCGGAGCGGATCATGGCGTCGGTCCAGCGGCTGATCTCGTGCGGCTTCATGCCGTTCAGCAGGATCGCCATCGCCAGTGCGGACATCTGCTCGTCGGCGACCTCGCCGCGGGTGTAGGCGTCGATGACCCAGTCGATCTGAGCGTCGCTCAGTTCTCCGCGATCGCGCTTGGTCCTGATGACGGAGATGGCGTCCATGCGTGCTCCAAGAGGGGTTTCAAAAGCGAAGAGTGTCGCGAGATGACCGGGTTCCGGCCCACTCGCGACACTCTACGCGCGTAACAGAAAGGGAGGCTAGAGCCGTTCCGGCCCGAACGCGTCGGGCAGGACCTCGCTCATCGGCTTGATGCCCGAGGCCAGTTCGATCAGCAGCCCCGGCCCGCCGTGCTCGTACAGCAGCTGGCGGCAGCGCCCGCACGGCATCAGCAGTTCGCCGGCGCCGTCCACGCAGGTGAAGGCGACCAGCCGGCCGCCGCCGGAGGAGTGCAGCGCGGACACCAGCCCGCACTCGGCGCACAGCCCCAGCCCGTACGAGGCGTTCTCGACGTTGCAGCCCGTGACCACCCGGCCGTCGTCCACCAGCGCGGCCGCGCCGACCGGGAACCTGCTGTACGGCGCGTACGCGCGGCCCATGGCCTCGCGCGCCGCCGAACGCAGCAGCTCCCAGTCGATCGCGGGCGGCGCCGCGGGCCCGTCGGCGGTCACTTGCCCTGGCCCTTGCGGTAGATCTGGCCGTCCGCCTTCGGCATCCGCAGCCGTTGCGCGGCCAGCGAGAGCACCACCAGGGTGATCAGGTACGGCGTGGCGACGATCAGCGGGCGCTGCACCTCGTCGGTGAACGAGTACCAGGCGATCAGGCCGGCCGCCACCACGAAGGAGGCCACCGTCGCGGTGTACTTGCGGCGGTACAGGTGCCAGAGCGCGAGCAGCACCATCGCGATGCCCACGATCAGGATCATCACGTGCACCGACTCCGGGTCGCGCAGCTGGAGGCTGTCGGTGAAGCCGAACAGGCCGGCGCCCATGGCGAGGCCGCCCGGCATCCAGTTGCCGAAGATCATCGCGGCGAGGCCGATGAAGCCGCGGCCGAGGGTCTGGCCGTCCTTGTAGAAGTGCGCCGCGACCAGCGAGAGGTACGCCCCGCCGAGGCCCGCGAAGGCACCGGAGGCGATGACCGCGAGGTACTTGTACTTGTAGACGTTGACGCCCAGCGACTCGGCGGCGGTCGGGTTCTCGCCGCAGGAGCGCAGCCGCAGGCCGAACACCGTGCGCCAGAGCGCGAAGTAGCTGACCACGATCAGCGCGCCGGCCACCAGCACGACCACCGAGATGTTGGTGACCAGGCCGCCGAGCACGCCCGCGACGTCCGAGACCAGGAACCAGTGGTGGTTCTCGATGCTCTTCAGCCCGGAGGACAGGCCCGGGACGGTGATGTACGGCAGCGGGTCCGCCGGCGGGGACTGGTTCTGGCCGGCACCGGCCGAGACGTAGTCCTTGTAGTAGATCCGGTTGACGTACGCGCAGATGCCGGGGATCAGCAGGTTGATGCCGACGCCGGAGACGATGTGGTCAACGCCGAAGGTGACGGTGACGACCGCGTGCAGCAGGCCGCCGAGCGCCCCGCCCAGCATGCCGGCCAGCAGGCCGACCCACGGGTTGACCAGGTAGCCCGCCCAGGCACCGCAGAAGGTGCCGGCGACCATCATGCCTTCGAGACCGATGTTGACCACGCCGGCCCGCTCGGACCAGAGACCGCCCAGACCGGCCATGCCGATCGGCACGGCCGCGCCGAGCGCGGCGGTGATCTGCCCGGAGGAGGTCAGCGAGTGGTTGCCGGTGGCCATGCCCACGGCGGAGAACAGCACCAGGGCGCCCGCGATCAGCAGCAGGACGACCGGCCAGGACAGCTTGCGCTTCTTCGCGGGTCCGCCCGACGGCTCTCCGAGCGGAAAAACGATCCGCTTCCAGTAATCGACCGTGAAGTTCTGGCTCATGCCGCAACCTCCTTGTTGCTGGTCGCGGCGGCCTGGGCGGCGAGCTGGGCGCCGACCTTCTGCTGCTGGCGCTTCAGGCCGTAGCGGCGCACCAGCTCGTACGCGACGACGACGCAGATGACGATGGTGCCCTTCATGACGTCGACGATCTCGAAGGGGAAGCCGCCCTGGAGCGGCAGCACCGAGCCGGTGACGTCCAGGAAGGCGAACAGCAGCGCCGCGAAGGCGATGCCGATCGGGCTGTTCCGGCCGAGCAGGGCGATCGAGATGCCCAGGAAGCCCAGGCCGGGCTGGAAGCTCTGGCCGAAGTAGTGCGAGTTCTGCAGGAGCTCCGGCAGGCCGATCAGACCGGCGATGGCGCCGGAGACGACCATCGAGATGACCACCATGCGCTTGACGTTCACGCCGGAGGCGGTCGCGGCGGACTCCGAGCGGCCGGTGGCGCGCAGGTCGAAGCCGAAGCGGGTGCGGGTCAGCACGAACTGGAAGACCACGCCGACCAGGGCGGCGACGAAGATGAAGCCCCAGAGCGTCCCGCCGGCCGTCTCCATCGCGAAGAAGTGGCTGGACTGCGAGATCGGCTCGGTCTGGATCGAGTTGGTGGTGCCGCTGGTCTTCGGCGCGAAGATGCCGGGGACGAGCAGCAGACCGATGATCGCGGTCGCGATCGAGTTCAGCATGATGGTCGAGATGACCTCGCTGACGCCGCGGTAGACCTTCAGCAGACCGGCGACGCTCGCGTACAGGCCGCCGACCAGCATGGCGGTGACCAGCAGCAGCGGGATCTGGATGAAGGCCGGCAGGTCCACCTTGGCGCCGACGAAGGCCGCGAACAGCGCCGCGACCTTGTACTGGCCCTCGACGCCGATGTTGAACAGGTTCATCCGGAACCCGAACGCGGCGGCCGCGGCGGCCAGGTAGTAGGTGGTGGACCGGTTGAGGATGCCCACCTGGCCGTCCGACTTGCTGGCGTACGTGAGCATCACGTTCCAGGCGTCGAACGGGTTCTTGCCCGAGGTCGCCAGCAGGACGGAACAGATCGCCACGGAGAGCAGGACCGCGAGCACCGGCGCCGCCAGCGCGAGCACGATCCGCTCACCGCTGAACCGCTGGGCCAGGCCGGGCTTCGCGGCTGCGGGATTGGGACTGGTCATGGGTTACTCCCCCGCCTGCGGGTCGTCGGCGGTGTCGGTGGGCTGGTGCCCGGCCTCGGCCCCGGTGCCCTCGGCCGCGACGGCCTGCGCCTCGGCGACGGCCTCCGGCTCGGACTCCAGGTGGCCGCTGGCGGCACCGGTCATCGCGGTACCGAGGTCCTCGGCGGTGACGGTGGCCGGGTCGGCGTCGGCGACCAGGCGGCCGCGGTAGATGACCCGGATGGTGTCGGACAGGCCGATCAGCTCGTCCAGGTCCGCGGAGATCAGCAGGACGGCCAGGCCGGCCCGCTGGGCGACCCGGATGTGCTCCCAGATCTGCGCCTGCGCGCCGACGTCCACGCCACGGGTGGGGTGGGCGGCGATCAGGAGCTTGGGCTGGTGGCTCATCTCGCGGCCGATGATCAGCTTCTGCTGGTTGCCGCCGGAGAGCGAGGCCGCGGTGACCTCGATGCCGGGGGTGCGGACGTCGTACTCCTCGACGATCCGCCAGGTGTCCGTCCGGGCGGCGGCCGGGTCCAGCAGCAGGCCCTTGGAGTTGGGCGCCTCGGTGACGTGGCCGAGGATGCGGTTCTCCCAGAGCGGGGCCTCCAGCAGCAGGCCGTGCTTGTGGCGGTCCTCGGGGATGTAGCCGATGCCGGCCTCGCGGCGGGCCCGGGTCAGGGTGCCGGAGAGGTCCTTGCCGTCCAGGGTGACGGTGCCGGCGTTCAGCGGCAGCATGCCCATGACGGCCTCGACCAGCTCGGCCTGGCCGTTGCCCTCGACACCGGCGATGCCGAGGATCTCGCCCTTGCGGATGCGCAGCGAGATGTCGTCCAGGACGACGCGCTCGATGCCCTCGGCGTCGGTCTTGGCGATCCGCAGGCCCTCGACGTCGAGCATCACGGTGTCGGTGACGGTCGACTCGCGGCTCTCCGGGGAGGGCAGCTCGGCGCCGACCATCAGCTCGGCGAGCTGGCGGGCGGTGACGGCCTTCGGGTCGGCGTCGCCGACCGTGGTGCCGCGCCGGATGACGCTGATCGCGTCGGCCACCGCGAGCACCTCGTGCAGCTTGTGCGAGATGAAGATGACGGTGACGCCCTCGGACTTGAGGTCCCGCAGGTTGTCGAACAGCGCGTCGACCTCCTGCGGGACGAGCACGGCCGTGGGCTCGTCCAGGATCAGGATCTTGGCGCCGCGGTACAGCACCTTGAGGATCTCGACGCGCTGGCGGTCGGCGACGCCGAGGTCCTCGACCAGGGCGTCCGGGCGCACGCCCAGGCCGTACTGGTCGGAGATCTCCTTGATCTTCGCCTTCGCCTTGGCGCCGATGCCGTGGAGCTTCTCGCCGCCGAGGACGACGTTCTCCCACACCGTGAGGTTGTCGGCGAGCATGAAGTGCTGGTGCACCATGCCGATGCCGCGGGAGATGGCGTCGCCGGGGGTGTGGAACTCGCACAGCTCGCCGTTGATCGCGATGGTGCCCTCGTCCGGCTTCTGCATGCCGTAGAGGATCTTCATCAGCGTCGACTTGCCGGCGCCGTTCTCACCCATCAGGGCGTGCACGGTGCCGGTGCGGACGGTGAGGTTGATGTCGTGGTTGGCCACGACACCCGGGAAGCGCTTGGTGATGCCGCGCAGCTCGACGGCCGGTGTCGCCGTCCCCGCGCTGGGGGTGCCGTCCTCGCGCGGGGGGACGGGGTCGGATGCGGTGATGGCGATCTCCTGGTGGTCTGGAGGCGCGTCGTTGCGCTGGGAGGGCCAAGGGGGAACATGGGGAGACGGAACAGGGCCCGGGGGTACGCGTTGAGCGCACCCTGCCGGGCCCCTCCCGTGAACTGTGTCGTGTTGCGTCGCGCTGCCGGGCAGGCGGCAGGCGCTGCGGCGTCCGGGACGCGCGGGCCTTACTGGCCGGCCGGCGCGGTCGGGATCGTGGTGGCGCCGGACTTGATCGCGTCGGCGGCGGCCTTCAGCTTGTCCTGGATGTCGTCGATCTTGCCGCCGGTGGTGGCGAGCGAGACGCCGTCGGCCTTCAGGTCGAACAGCTTGATGCCGGTCGGGGTCTGGCCCTGCTTGACCGACTGGACGTACGAGAACACCGCGGTGTCGACGTTCTTGACCATCGAGGTCAGGATGCTGTTCTTGTACTTCGCCAGGGCCGGCTGGCTGGCCTGGTCGGAGTCGACACCGATGGCCCAGGCGCCCTGCTTGTTGGCGACGGCCTCGATGGCGCCGTTGCCGGAGGAGCCGGCGGCGGTGTAGATGACGTCCGCGCCCTTGTCGAGCTGGCCCTGGGCGGACTCCTTGCCCTTGTCGGGCGAGGCGAAGCCGGTGAAGTCCGGCGGGGTGCTCAGGTAGGTGGTCTCGACCGTGATGTTCGGGTCGACGGACTTCACACCCGCCTTGTAGCCGGCCTCGAACTTCTTGATCAGCTCGGACTGCACACCGCCGATGAAGCCGACGTGCTTGGCCTTCGACTTGTTCGCGGCGGCGACACCGGCCAGGTACGAACCCTCCTGCTCGGCGAAGAGCAGCGAGGTGACGTTGGCCGGCTGGTCCTTGTCGTTCGAGTCGATGATCGCGAACTTCACGTTCGGGTTGTCCTTGGCGACCTTGTTGACGGCCGGCTGGTAGACGAAGCCGACCGCGACGATCGTCTTGTAGCCCGCGTCGATCAGGTTCTTGAGACGGGTCTCCTTGTCGGCCTCGGCCTCGCCCTGCTTGGCCTCGGCCTCGGTCACGGAGACGCCCAGCTCGGACTTGGCCTTGTCGAGGCCACGGGCGGCGGAGTCGTTGAACGACTGGTCGCCGCGGCCGCCGATGTCGTAGGCCATGCCGACCTTGAGCGAACCGTCGCCCGAGCCGGCGGAGGAGGAGTTGTCGGTGCTCTTTGCGCCGCAAGCGGCGAGCGAGGCCATGCCCAGGGAACCCGAGAGCACAACCGCGGCGAGCTTCATTGAACGGCGCAAGGGGATATCTCCTTCTACACGCAACCGTTTGGCGTGGTCGGTCGCCACCGTAACGCGCGTAGAACACGGTTGTGTTACGGGGTGCCAGAGCGTTCGGGTTGTTATCAAACCGTGGTCTGATGTTCTTCCTGAGGCTCTATCCCATGCGCGGACGGTGATCCGAGGTCGGTGCGGCCCAGTTTACGGAACCGTTCCGGACCCCCCGGATCCGACCGTTCCGCTTCACCCGCGCCGCCCCCGGAGCCGTCACCCCGCTCCGCCGCGCCCGGCCCGCCGTCAGCTGCCGTCCGCCTCCAGGGCCAGCGCCGAGAACAGCTCCACCCCGATGCCGATCGCCCGCTCGTCCACGTCGAACCGGCCCTGGTGGAGGTCCCGGACGGTGGCGTCGCCGGGCGCCCGGACACCGAGCCGGGCCAGCGCGCCCGGGGCGTGCTCCAGGTACCAGGAGAAGTCCTCGCCGCCCAGGCTCTGCTCGGTTCCCTCGACCACCTGGGCCCCGTCCGCGCCGAAGCGGGCGTTCATCGCCTCGTCCAACCGCGCGACCGAGACCGCCTCGTTGACCACCGGCGGCACCCCGCGGTGGTAGTCCAGCGTCCACTTGGCCCGGTAGGTCTCGGACACCTTGGCGATCAGCTCGTGCAGCAGGTCCGGCGCCTCGCGCCAGCCGTCCAGCTCCAGGCAGCGGACGGTGCCCTCCAGTTCGGCGTGCTGCGGGATGACGTTGGGCGCGGAGCCGGAGGCGATCCGCCCCCAGACCAGGCTGACGCCCCAGCGCGGGTCCATCCGGCGGGCCAGCGCGCCCGGGAGGTCGGCGGCCATCCTGGCGACCGCGGTGACCAGATCGGTGGTCAGGTGCGGACGGGCGGTGTGCCCGCCGGGGCCGTCCAGGTGGAGCACCAGGCGGTCGCAGGCCGAGGTGATCGCCCCGACCCGCAGGGCGATCCGGCCGACCTCCACCTTGGGGTCGCAGTGCACCGCGAAGATCCGCCCGACGCCCGCCATCCCGCCGGCCTTGATCACGTCCAGCGCGCCGCCCGGCATGACCTCCTCGGCGGGCTGGAACACCAGCCGGACGGGCCGGCGCAGCTCGCCGGCGCGGACGGCCTCCGCCAGCACCAGGCCGGTGCCGAGCACCACCGAGGTGTGCACGTCGTGGCCGCAGGCGTGGGCCCGGCCGGGGACGGTGGAGCGGTACGGCACATCGGTCTTGGCGTCGTCGATCGGCAGCGCGTCGATGTCGGCGCGGAAGGCCAGGAACTCCGTCCCCGGCGTGGTGCCGGGCGGGACGATGTCGACGAGCATGCCGGTGCCGCCGGGCAGCACCCGGGGTTCGAGGCCGGCGGCCACCAGACGGTCGCGCAGCAGCCCGGTGGTTCGGAACTCCTGGCGGCCCAGCTCCGGGTGCCGGTGCAGATCACGACGGAAGGCGATCAGCTCGGGCTCCAGCGCCCGGACCCGGTCGCGCAGATCGGCGGCGGGGCGTACGGCGGCCAGAGTGGCGCCCGACTGAGCGGGCTCAGGACGGTTCATCTCGCCAATCGTAGGCCTGTTGGGGGGATTTGGCCCGACTTCCGGAAAACTAGTCCCCGGATGGGCGCATACCGGCCGGACACGTGGGTATGACATCTTGTTTCAGCCGCCTTCCCCGGGTTGCGTGCCCTGTGCAACGATCCCCCGGGCCGGCGGTCACGGCCGCCAACCCCCCTGACGGCACCGGCGGGTTGACGGCCGTTCAGCTGGTGGTCAGAAGCGCTCCACCGGGGCGTACGTCCCCCACACCCCGCGCAGCGCGTCGCACACCTCGCCGACGGTGGCCCGGGCGGCCAGCGCCTCCTTCATCGGGTACAGCACGTTCCCCGTCCCCTCGGCGGTGCGGCGCAGCCCGTCCAGCGCCCGGGTGACGGCGCCGGCCGAGCGCTCGGCCCGCAGCCGGGCCAGCCGCCGCGCCTGCCGCTCCTCGATCGCCGGGTCCACCCGCAGCGGCTGGTACGGCTCCTCCGTGTCCGACCGGAAGCGGTTGACCCCGACCACGGTCCGCTCCCCGGAGTCGGTCTCCTGCTGGAGCCGGTAGGCGGTGCGCTCGATCTCGCCCTTCTGGTAGCCGCGTTCGATCGCGGCCACCGCGCCGCCCTGCTCCTCGATCCGGTCCATCAGCGCCCGCGCGGCGGCCTCCACCCCGTCGGTGAGCGACTCGACGGCGTAGGAGCCGGCGAACGGGTCGACGGTGGCCGTCACGTCGGTCTCGTACGCGAGCACCTGCTGGGTGCGCAGGGCGAGCCGGGCGGCCTTCTCGGTGGGCAGCGCGATCGCCTCGTCGAAGCCGTTGGTGTGCAGCGACTGGGTGCCGCCGAGCACCGCGGCGAGCGCCTGGACGGTGACCCTGGCCAGGTTGACCTCGGGCTGCTGGGCGGTGAGCTGCACCCCCGCGGTCTGGGTGTGGAAGCGCAGCATCTGCGAGCGCGGGTCCCGGGCGCCGAATCCGTCCCGCATGATTCTGGCCCAAATCCTGCGTGCGGCGCGGAACTTGGCCACTTCCTCCAACAGGGTCGTGCGGGCCACGAAGAAGAACGAGAGCCGGGGGGCGAAGTCGTCCACGGCCATCCCGGCGGCGAGTGCGGTACGGACGTAGGCGATGCCGTTGGCCAGGGTGAAGGCGACCTCCTGCGCGGGATCGGCCCCGGCCTCGGCCATGTGGTAGCCGGAGATCGAGATGGTGTTCCAGCGCGGGACCTCGGCCCGGCAGTAGCGGAACACGTCGGCGGCCAGCCGCAGCGAGGGCTCCGGCGGGAAGATGTAGGTGCCGCGGGCGATGTACTCCTTCAACACGTCGTTCTGGACCGTCCCGGTGAGCGCCGACGGCGCCACCCCCTGGGCCTCGCCGACCAGTTGGTAGAGGAGCAGGAGCAGCGCGGCGGGCGCGTTGACGGTCATCGAGGTGGACACCCCGCCGAGCGGGATGCCGTCGAACAGCACCGCCATGTCCTCGACGCTGTCCACGGCGACGCCCACCCGGCCGACCTCCCCGGCGGCGAGCGGCGCGTCCGAGTCGTAGCCCATCTGGGTGGGCAGGTCGAAGGCGACCGAGAGGCCGGTGCCGCCGCCCGCGATCAGCTGCCGGTAGCGGGCGTTGGACTCGGCGGCGGTGCCGAAGCCCGCGTACTGGCGCATCGTCCACGGGCGGCCGGTGTACATCGTCGGGTAGACGCCCCGGGTGTAGGGGTACTCCCCCGGCCGGCCCAGCCGGGCGTCGGCGTCCCAGCCGGCCGGCGACCCGGGGCCGTACACCGGCTCGATCTCGAAGCCGGACTCGGCGCGGCGCGGCTCGGCTGCCATGGGGCCCTCCGGGGCTGGGGGAACGGGGTCCTCGCACTATCGGGCTCCCCGCCGTGCGGGAGGCGACCGGCCCGCCGGAGCGGCGGCGCGGTTGAGATGATCGGGTGAACGACCGATGAGCCCCAGGGAGTGGCAATGACCGAGCAGAAGGTGGCCGTGGTCACCGGTGCCAGCAGCGGAATCGGCGCGGCGACCGCCCGCCGGCTGGCCGCCGAGGGCTTCGACGTGGTGCTGACCGCCCGCCGCACCGAGCGCGTCGAGGCGCTGGCCAAGGAGATCGCCGAGCGGGGCGGCTCCGCCCGGGCCGTCACCCTGGACGTCACCGACCGGGCCGCGGTGGACGCCTTCGCGGCCGCCGTCGGCCGGGTGGACGTCCTGGTGAACAACGCCGGCGGCGCGATCGGCGCCGAGACCGTCGAGCACGGCGACCCGGCCGACTGGCGGGCCATGTACGAGGTGAACGTGCTCGGCGTGCTGCAGGTGACCCAGGCCCTGCTGCCGGCCCTGCGGGCGACCGGCGACGGCACGGTCCTGGTGCTCTCCTCGACCGCCGCGCTGGCCGCGTACGAGGGCGGCGGCGGGTACGTCGCCGCCAAGCACGCCGCGCACACCATCGCCGCCACGCTGCGGCTGGAGCTGTGCGGGGAGCCGATCCGGGTGATCGAGATCGCCCCCGGCATGGTGAAGTCCGAGGGCTTCGCGGTCACCCGCTTCCGCGGCGACGAGGAGAAGGCCGCCGCGGTGTACGCGGGCGTGGCCGAACCGCTCACCTCGGAGGACATCGCGGACACCGTGGCGTGGGCGGTCACCCGGCCCTCGCACGTGAACATCGACCTGCTGGTGGTCCGCCCGAGGGCGCAGGCCGCCAACCACAAGGTCCACCGCGACTGAGCCCGGGAACGGGCGGGGAGGGCGCTGACGTGCAGGTGTCAACGTCACAACTTGATAGCTCGTCCGGATGAATTCGGCGCGCGCCCTCCCCAACTGATGACCGCTCAACTACCTTTGAGGCGCTGAACGACCGGCGCTCGCGCGCCCCTCGGCAGCCCCCATCCCACCTGCGCACCACCCCGTTCCACCGGCACCTTCCCGCCCTCACGAGGAGGACCCGCTGGCCAGCGACATCCCGTCACAGCGGCTCGACGTCAGAACAGAGCCGACCCTCCTCGGGCTGCACCGCTTCAACGAAGCCGACGCCGGCGCCGCCGAGGAGGCCCTCCTGGCCTGCTGCGGCAGCCACCGCTGGGCCCTGCGCCTGACCGCGCACCGGCCCTACCCCGACATCGAGTCCCTGCTGGCCGCCGCCAGCGAGGCCTCCTACGACCTCCGACCGGCCGACCTCACCGAGGCCCTGGCGGACGAGAGCTGGATGCCGCAGCCCCTGCTCGGCATGCGGGCTCCCGGCAGCCAGGCCGCCCACACCGCGCTGCGGGCGGCGCACGCCGCGTACGAGGCCCGGTTCGGCCACGTCTTCGTGGTCTGCCTGGAAGGGGTCGCCCCGGAGGAGATGCTCGACACCGTGCTCTCCTCGATCCGCACCCGCCTCGCCAACGACCCGGACGAGGAGCGGCTGATCGCGTCCGACGAACTCCGCCGGATCGCCCTCACCCGACTGGAGCACCTGGTCGCCACCCACCCGGAGACCGCGGCGCGCTGAGCCCGCATCACGCCCCCTCTTCACCCTGCCGGGTGACAACAATCACGAAACCGCCCGGACGAGTGAACCGACCCCGCCACCGGATCCGACCGCCGCGCCCCGCGCCCACCGACGCGGGGCGCGAGCATGCCGTCACCCATCGTGATGACTCCGGGTTTGGTTCCCGCCCCACTAGGCCAGAAGTGCCTGATTGATCACACCTGGGGCCCCCGGAGGCGGTTCACGACAAGGCGTCGATAGGATGCTGGCGGCCGGTGGACCGTACCCGGCCGGGCTGACCGACACCGAAGCCGGCCGAGCCCCCAATCGCTTCCGGAGGGTTTTTCCGTGCCGGCTGGAACGCTGTACCGCGGCCGGGAAGGCATGTGGAGCTGGGTGGCTCATCGAGTCACCGGCGTCCTCATCTTCTTCTTCCTGTTCGCCCACGTCCTCGACACCGCCCTCGTGCGAGTGTCGCCGGAGTCCTACGACACCGTCATCCAGACGTACAAGACTCCGCTCGTGAACCTGATGGAGTACGGCCTGGTGGCCGCCATCCTGTTCCACGCCCTGAACGGCCTGCGCGTCGTCGCAGTGGACTTCTGGTCGAAGGGCCCGAAGTACCAGAAGCAGATGCTCTGGAGCGTCGTCGGCGTCTGGGTCGTCCTGATGGCCGGTTCCTTCTACGGGATCCTCCAGCACACGCTGATCTCCTGGTTCGGGAAGTGAGCCGAGACATGTCCACGGAATACTCCGACGCCATCGTCGTCCCCTCGAAGCAGGCGCACACCGGCAAGGGACTGGGCACCGGCAACCCGGCCGACGCGTTCGTCATCGAGCCTCCGCGCAAGCGGACCACGAAGACCCCGCGTCGCACCCGCACCAACTTCGAGATGCTGGCCTGGCTCTTCATGCGCCTGTCCGGTGTCGTTCTGGTCGTGCTGATCCTCGGCCACCTGCTGATCATGCTGGTGCTCGACGGCGGCGTCTCCAAGATCGGCTTCGCCTTCGTGGCCGGCCGCTGGGCCTCGCCGTTCTGGCAGGGCTGGGACCTCCTGATGCTCTGGCTCGCCATGCTGCACGGCGCCAACGGCATGCGTCAGGTCATCAACGACTATGCCGAGAAGGACTCGACCCGGCTCTGGCTCAAGGGGCTCATGGGTACCGCCACGGTCTTCACCGTGCTGCTCGGCACCCTGGTGATCTTCACCTTCGACCCCAACATCTGAGCCGCGAGCACCATCGACCATCGGCAGAGGCCAGAGGCGAGTTAACCCCCCATGCAGATTCACCAGTACGACACCGTCATCGTCGGCGCCGGCGGCGCCGGCATGCGCGCGGCCATCGAGTCGACGCAGCGCAGCCGCACCGCCGTCCTGACCAAGCTCTACCCGACCCGGTCCCACACCGGCGCGGCCCAGGGCGGCATGTGCGCCGCCCTGGCCAACGTCGAGGAGGACAACTGGGAGTGGCACACCTTCGACACGGTCAAGGGTGGTGACTACCTGGTCGACCAGGACGCCGCCGAGATCATGTGCAAGGAGGCCATCGACGCCGTCCTCGACCTGGAGAAGATGGGTCTGCCCTTCTCCCGCACCGAGCAGGGCCGGATCGACCAGCGCCGCTTCGGCGGCCACTCCCGCAACCACGGCGAGGCCCCGGTCCGCCGCTCGTGCTACGCGGCCGACCGCACCGGCCACATGATCCTCCAGACGCTGTTCCAGAACTGCGTCAAGCACGGCGTCGAGTTCTTCAACGAGTACTACGTCCTCGACCTGCTGATCAACGAGGGCAAGACGGCCGGCGTCGTCGCGTACGAGCTGGCCACCGGCGAGATCCACGTCTTCCAGGCCAAGTCGGTCGTGTTCGCCTCCGGCGGCACCGGCAAGTTCTTCAAGGTCTCCTCCAACGCCCACACCCTCACCGGTGACGGCCAGGCCCTGGTCTACCGCCGCGGCCTGCCGCTGGAGGACATGGAGTTCTTCCAGTTCCACCCGACGGGCATCTGGCGCATGGGCATCCTGCTCACCGAGGGCGCCCGCGGCGAGGGCGGCATCCTGCGCAACAAGGACGGCGAGCGCTTCATGGAGCGCTACGCCCCCGTCATGAAGGACCTCGCGTCCCGTGACGTCTGCTCCCGCGCGATCTACACCGAGATCCGCGAAGGCCGCGGCTGCGGTCCGGACGGCGACCACGTCTACCTGGACCTGACCCACCTGCCGCCGGAGCAGCTGGACGCCAAGCTGCCGGACATCACCGAGTTCGCGCGCACCTACCTCGGCATCGAGCCCTACACGGACCCGATCCCGATCCAGCCCACCGCGCACTACGCCATGGGCGGCATCCCGACCAACGTCGAGGGTGAGGTCCTGCGCAACAACACCGACATCGTCCCGGGCCTGTACGCGGCCGGCGAGGTCGCCTGCGTGTCCGTGCACGGCGCCAACCGCCTGGGCACCAACTCGCTGCTGGACATCAACGTGTTCGGCCGTCGCGCGGGCATCGCCGCCGCCGACTACGCCAACGCGAACGGCTTCGTCGAGCTGCCCGAGAACCCGGCCGAGAAGGTCCAGGCCCTGGTCGACGGCCTGCGCGAGGGCACCGGCACCGAGTCCGTGGGGCAGATCCGCAAGGAGCTGCAGGAGACCATGGACACCAACGCCATGGTGTACCGCACCGGCGCCACCCTGAAGCAGGCGGTCGAGGACATCGCCGCGCTGAAGGAGCGCTACAAGAACGTCTCCATCCAGGACAAGGGCTTCCGCTACAACACGGACCTCCTGGAGGCCGTCGAGCTGGGCAACCTGCTCGACCTGGCCGAGGTGCTGGCCGTCTCCGCGCTGGCCCGCGAGGAGTCCCGCGGCGGCCACTACCGCGAGGACTTCCCGACCCGTGACGACGTGAAGTTCATGCAGCACACCATGGCGTACCAGGAGGTCGCCGCCGACGGCAGCACCTCCATCCGCCTCGACTACAAGCCGGTCGTCACGACCCGCTACCAGCCGATGGAGCGTAAGTACTGATGAGCACTCCGACCGTGGAGAAGCACTCGGCCGCTCTGGACGCGGTCGAAGCCGGTGCCGTCCAGCCGATCACCGTCACCGTCCGGATCCGCCGGTTCAACCCGGAGGAGCACCCGGACCCGGTGTGGGTCGACTACCAGCTGACGATGGACCCGAAGGAGCGCATCCTCGACGCGCTCAACAAGATCAAGTGGGAGCAGGACGGCACCCTCACCTACCGCCGTTCCTGCGCCCACGGCATCTGCGGCTCCGACGCCATGCGGATCAACGGCCGCAACCGGCTGGCGTGCAAGACCCTGATCAAGGACGTCAACCCGGAGAAGCCGATCACGATCGAGGCCATCAAGGGCCTCACGGTCCTCAAGGACCTGGTCGTGGACATGGACCCGTTCTTCCAGGCGTACAAGGACGTCATGCCGTTCCTCATCACCAAGGGGAACGAGCCGACCCGCGAGCGCCTGCAGTCCGCCGAGGACCGCGAGCGCTTCGACGACACCACCAAGTGCATCCTGTGCGCCGCGTGCACGTCGTCCTGCCCGGTGTTCTGGAACGACGGCCAGTACTTCGGCCCGGCCGCCATCGTCAACGCGCACCGCTTCATCTTCGACTCGCGCGACGAGGGTGCCGAGCAGCGCCTGGAGATCCTCAACGACCGTGAGGGCGTGTGGCGCTGCCGCACCACCTTCAACTGCTCGGAGGCCTGCCCGCGCGGCATCGAGGTCACCAAGGCGATCCAGGAAGTGAAGCGGGCCCTGGTGACCCGCCGCTTCTGATCCCACCCGCCACACCGGAGGCCCCCGCCCGATCCTCGGATCGGGCGGGGGCCTTCGCGTTGCCGTCCTCCGGGTCAGTCGGTGGCCGGGGTGCGGCGGGTGGCGCGCAGGCCGCGCAGGCCGATGGCGCCGACCGCGATGCCGAGGGCGAAGGAGGTGACGGCGAGGAGGAGGTGGACCCAGAAGAAGGCGGTGGGCTGGGAGTGGTCGCCGTTGGTGAACGCCTGGCCGCCGGAGTCCTTCCAGAGGTTCTTCACGAAGGTCGTCCAGATGATGATCGACCAGACCCCGAAGGCGGTCAGGAACCAGGAGGTGCGACGGCTGAGCTTCATGGGGGTCCTCGGCTTGTGAAGGCGGTGTGCGTCCCCAGTATGCGCGGGCCGCCGATCGGCGTACGGCGGGCCCCTCCTGCGGAGGACGGGCTCCGGGGGGAGGGCAGCGGGAGCCCCGAGTGGGTACGGTCAGCTGGTGCCCACACCCCGACTCACGTTCGCGCGCCTGTGCGCCGCGGTCACCGCGGCCCTCCCGGTCCTGCTCGCCGCCCCGGCGGGCGCGACCCCGCAGCAGCCGCCCCCGTCGGCCGCGGTCGGCGGCGAGCGGCTCGGGCTCCCCGGGGTCCAGGTCGCCCCGATGGCGGGTGCCCCGCCGCTGCCCTCCGACCTCACCGGCCAGTCCTGGATAGTCTCCGACGCGGCGTCGGGCGACGTGCTGGCGGCCAGCAACCCGCACCTGCGGCTGCCCCCGGCGAGCACCCTGAAGATCCTCTTCGCGGACACCGTGCTGCCCAAGTTCGACCGCAACGCGGTGCACCGGGTGGCCGACGAGGAGATCCAGGGGATCGGCCCCGGCAGCAGCCTGGTCGGCATCAAGGAGAACCTGGACTACCGGGTCGAGGACCTGTGGCGCGGGGTGTTCCTGAGCTCCGGCAACGACGCGGTGCACGTCCTGTCGCACATGAACGGCGGCGTCCAGCAGACCGTCACCGAGATGCAGGCGCGCGCCGACGCGCTCCAGGCCCGGGACACCAGGGTGATCTCCCCGGACGGCTACGACATGGACGGCCAGGTCTCCTCGGCCTACGACCTGTCGCTGTTCGCCCGGGCCGGCCTGCGCAACGCGGACTTCCGGACGTACTGCGCCACCCGGGACGCGATGTTCCCGGGCGCCGTCGACCGGAACACCGGCCAGCGCGGCAGCTTCGGGATCGCCAACACCGACCGGCTGCTGGGCAAGTACCCCGGCCTGATCGGGGTGAAGAACGGCACCACCACCAACGCCGGCTCGACCTTCGTCGGCGCCGCCGAGCGCGACGGCCGCACCCTGCTGGTGACGGTGATGCACCCGGCCAGCTACCAGCGGGTGTACGACGAGACGGCCGCCCTGCTGGACTGGGGCTTCGCCGCGGCGGGCAAGGTCCAGCCGGTCGGCAGGCTGGTCGACGAGCTCCCGCCCGCCGGCGCCGAGCCGACCGGCCAGGCCGGCGGCGCCGAGGGCACGCCCGCACCGCCGCCGCACCCCGCGGCCACCACCGCCCCGACCGCGGCGATGGGCACCCGCGGCGGGCTCGGCCTCGGCGGCTGGTCGGCCGTGGTGCTGGCCGGGGCCGCGGCCGGGTACGGCGCGCTGGTGCTGCTGCGGCGCCGCTCCGCCGGCTGACCCGCCGACGGGTGGGAGGGCTCGGCCTCAGTCCCGGGGCCGGGCCCTTCCCTCGTCCTCGTCCTCGCCCTCCCCGTTCTCCTGCTCCTTCTCCTTCTTCCGCTGCTCGGCCCGGGCGGCCCGCTCCGCCGCGTCCGCCTCCGCCGCCGCCTCCGCCTCGTCGGCCGCCTCCAGCAGCGCCCGCCCGTGCGCCCTGGTCCGGTCCCGGGCGGCCACCGGGTCGGCCGTCGCCGTCCAGGCCACGCAGTACATCAGCAGCCGGGAGACGAAGTTGATCCACAGCAGCAGCGCCACCGGGGTGGCGAACGCCCCGTACAGGCTCCGTCCGGCGACCGAGCCCAGGTAGGAGGCGAGCAGCAGCTTCAGCAGTTCGAAGCCGACCGAGCCGATCAGCGCGGCCTGCACCAGGTCCCGCCGGCGCTGGTCGGTGATCCCGGGGAAGGGCGCCAGCAGGTAGGCGAAGAGCAGCATGTCGCACGCTATGGCGATCAGCACGCCGACCGCGGTCAGCAGGTACCCGCTGTTGAGGCCGATCGCGTCGGCGATCCGGCCGGCGAGCGTGGTGCCGGCGGCGGAGGTGGCCAGCGAGAACAGCGACACCAGGCCGAGGCCGGCCAGCACCGCCACGTCCCACCCCTTGCGCAGGACCGGGTTGCCCTCCTCCTGGGGCAGCTGCCACAGGTCGCGGATCGAGGTGCGCATGGTGTCCACCCAGCCGAGGCCGGAGACCAGCAGCAGCGCCCCGCCGACCAGCCCGACGGTGCCCGCGTTGGCCACCAGGGCGGGCAGGTTGAGCGCGTCCGAGAGCCCCGGCAGCTGGTCGGAGATGTGCTCCTGCAGCTCGTGGACCCGGCTGTCGCTCAGCGTCGCGGCGGCGACCGCCAGGCCCACCGTGAGCAGCGGGAAGAGCGCGAGGAAGCCGAAGAAGGTGACGGCGCCGGCCAGCCGGTTGCCCCGGGCGGCGGAGAAGTACTCGTACACCCGGTACGGGCGGCTGCGCAGCACCCGGGCCACGAGCGGGCCGACGACCGGCAGGCGGGTCAGGAAGTCCACCTACCGGTTATAGCCGGTCCGTCCCCCGAACGGGCGTCAGTTCGCGCTCAGCGCTTGACGAGTCGCCGGGCCTTGGCGAGGGCCCGGACGGCCTGGTAGGCCCCGTAGCGGCCGTGGCTGAGCAGCTCGGTGCGCACGCCGTCCACGCCGGCCGGCGGCCGGTAGCCGGCCGGCCGCAGCCGGGCGCAGTGCTCGGCGGCCCGGCGGAAGTACTCGCGGCGGTCGCCGGGCGGGACCCGGCCGGGCTTGGAGACCACGGTGTTGAGGTGGTGCAGCATCCGGCCGTAGACGACCGGGCGCCAGCGGTCCAGGTCGG
This sequence comes from Kitasatospora sp. NPDC056273, assembly GCF_042268845.1. Taxonomy (NCBI): domain Bacteria; kingdom Bacillati; phylum Actinomycetota; class Actinomycetes; order Kitasatosporales; family Streptomycetaceae; genus Kitasatospora; species Kitasatospora sp. NPDC056273. The sequence continues at coordinate 26,127 of NZ_JBHJSJ010000074.1, forward strand.
GGCGGCCGTCGAGGAAGGCGAAGACCAGGTCGTACTGGGCGAACACGTCGAAGTGCTTGCGGCTGGCGGTGGCCAGGATGTTGCCGCCCTCCTGGCGCTGGCGGTAGTGCACGCCGACCTGGTCGAGCAGGGTGATCCGGGCGGCGGCGAGCAGCGCCGGGTACGTCCAGGGGGTGTCCTCGTAGTAGCCGGCCGGGAAGACCAGCCGCTGCTCGGTGATGAAATCACGGCGGTAGGCCTTGTTCCAGACGACCTGGAGCAGGTCGAGCAGGTCGGGGCGGGCGTCGAGGTCGAAGACGTCCGGGGAGGCGGCGCCGAAGACGTGCGCGGAGGCGGCCCGGGTGATCCGGCCGTCGGCGTAGGTGCGGGCGTAGTCGTAAACCAGGATGTCCGGGTCACCCGTGGCGGTGAGCCGCTCGTCGATGCTCTTCAGCAATCCGGGGGTCAGCGTGTCGTCGCTGTCGAGGAAGACCACGTAGTCCCCGGTGGCGACCTCCAGGCCGGCGTTGCGGGCCCGGCCGAGGCCGACGTTCTCCGGCAGGTGCAGCACCCGGACCCGGGCGTCGGCGGCGGCGGCCCCGTCCAGGATCGCGCCGCAGCCGTCCGGGGAGCGGTCGTCCACCGCGATCAGTTCGACGTCCGGGCCGTCCTGGCCGAGCACCGAATCGAGGCACTCGGCGAGGTAGTCCTGGACCTGGTACACGGGGACGATCACGCTGAAACGGGACACGGACCCAGCGTAGTGGTCCCCGGGTGGGCGAGGTCCCCGGAGGTAGGATCGGGGGCGCACGTACGCACCGATCCAAGTGCGGTCAGACCCCGTACGGGCTGCCACGCTCCTCCAGAGAAAGGCCTGCGTAGCCGATGGCTCCCCGCCTCTCCATCGTCGTCCCGATCTACAACGTCGAGCGCTACCTCGTCGAATGCCTCGACTCGATCGCCGCCCAGACCTTCACGGACTTCGAGTGCGTCATGGTCGACGACGGTTCGAAGGACGGCAGCGCGGCGCTCGCCGAGGCGTACGCGGCCCAGGACTCCCGGTTCCGGCTGGTCCGGCAGGTGAACAAGGGCCTCGGCGCGGCCCGCAACACCGGCATCCGGCACATCGACCCGGACTCCGAGTTCCTGTGCTTCGTGGACAGCGACGACTCGATGCCGCCGAGCGCGTACGAGCTGATGATCAACACGCTGGACGAGACCGGCTCGGACTTCTGCACCGGCAACGTGCTGCGCTTCCGCGCCGTGGGCTACTACCAGTCCGGCGGCCACCTGAAGCCGTTCAAGGAGACCAGGCTCAAGACCCACATCACCGAGATCCCCGCGCTGGTCACCGACCGCACCGCGTGGAACAAGGTGTACCGCCGCTCGTTCTTCGACGCGGCCGGCCTGCTCTACCCCGAGGGCATCCTCTACGAGGACGCGCCGGTCAGCGTGCCGCACCACTACCTGGCCAAGAGCGTGGACGTGCTCTCCGAGCCGATCTACCACTGGCGCGAGCGCGAGGTCGGCGAGATGTCGATCACGCAGATGCGCACCAACCCCAGGGGCCTGATCGACCGGGTCGCCTCGGTCGAGCTGGTCCGCGCCTGGCTGACGAAGCAGACCGAGCCGCGCTTCGCCGAGTACCTGCGCTCCTACGACGAGAACACCCTCGTCGAGGAGATCCCGATGTTCTTCTCGTCCCTCGTCGAAGGGGACAAGGAGTACCGGGACGCCTACCTCCAGCACGTCGGCCGGCTGCTCCGGTCGATCGGCGCCGAGCACGTCGCCCGGCTGCGCGCACCGCTGCGGCTGAAGTACCACCTGACCCTGTCCGGCCGGATGGACGAGCTGGTCGAGCAGATCACCTACGAGCGCGAGAGCGGCGGCGGTGTCCAGGCCCGCGGCCTGCTGCGCCCGTACGCCGACTACCCGTTCCTGCGCGGCGGGCGCAAGAGCGTGCCGGCCGGGGTGCTCAAGCTGGACAACTCGCTGGTGATCCGCAGCCGGCTGTACCGCAGCACCTGGGAGGACGGGAAGCTCCGGCTGACCGGGCACGCGTACCCGGAGCAGCTGGGCGCGGCCGGCAAGCACGACATGGTCCGCACCCTGGTGCTGCGCGAGGCCAAGGGCCGCCGGGTCATCGCGGTGCCGATGCGGACGACGTACAGCCCCGAGGCCACCGCGAGCTGCCACCACGACCTGTACAGCTGCGACTGGTCCGGCTTCACCGTGGCCATAGACCCGAAGAAGCTGAGGCACCGCGGCCAGTGGAAGGACGGCAACTGGCGCCTCCTGGTGGCCGGCGCGGGCAAGGGCGGGGTCTACAAGGGTCGGATCTCGGCCGGGTGGAGCGACAGCGCGCTGTACCTCCCGTCGCACTGGGTCGAGCCGGACGTGCGGATCGTGCCGTGGATCCGGGACAACTTCGTCTACCTCCGGGTGGAGACGGTCAAGGCCCGGGTGACCGGCCTGGCCGCCCACGGCGACCGGCTGGAGGTCTCGGGCGCGGCCCGCTCCGGCCCGAGCTTCGCCGGGGCGCGGCTGCGGCTCACCCACACCGAGTCGGACCGCCACCTGACCTTCCCGCTGGAGCTGGGCGCTCCGGTCGGCTCGCTCCAGCCGTTCACCGCGGCCTTCCCGGTCGCCGAGCTGACCGCCGTCCGCGAGGCCTGGGCCGAGCTGGACCCGGTGGCCGCCGAGCGCAGCCGCGACCACTGGGACGGCGCGCTGCTGCTGGCCGACGGCAGCACCGTCCAGCTGGCCTGGGACGACCGCAACGCGCCCGAGCGGCTGCACCTGGCGCTGAACCCGCAGGCCCCGGTCGCCGAGCGCCGGGCGCTCTACTCCAAGCCCTCCCCCCACGGGCACCTCCAGTTCACCGACCAGGTGCTCCAGCCGCTGGTGGACGAGGTGTCCTCGCGCGGCGCCGACGGCTTCCTGCTGAGCGGCTCGTTCCCGCTGCCCGGCGCGCACCGCTGGGAGCTGGTGGTCCGTCACGAGTGGCGCGAGGAGGAGCACGCCTACCCGGTGGAGATCTCCGACGGCCGCTTCCGCACCGCGCTGCCCGCCGTGCCGACGGCCTCCTTCGCCGGCCGGGTGCCGCTCTCCCGGGGCACCTGGAACGTCGTCTTCCGCCCGGTCGGCGTGCCGGTGCCCGAACTGCCGGACGCCGCCGCGCTGGTGACCCCGGACTGCTTCGACGTCCTGCCGGTCGAGGTGGAGTCCCGCGGCAAGCGGATAGTGCTGGAGCGCCGCGACCACGACGCCCTGTCGTTGGAGTCGCACTCGGTGCTGCTGCCCGAGGAGCGGGCCGGCTACCGCCAGCGCCAGCTGCAGAGCGTGGACTACCCGGCCGCCCGCCGGCTGCCGGTGCGCGACACGGTGCTGTACCACACGGGCAAGTACGGCACGTACTCCGGCTCGCCCCGGGCGGTGCACGAGGAGCTGGTCCGCCGCGGCCTGTCGCTGGAGCACCTGTGGGGCAACGACGACATGCAGGCCGAGCTGCCGCAGAGCGCGACCGCGCTCCGGTACCGCAGCCCGGAGTGGTACGAGGCGCTGGCCACCGCCAAGTACGTCGTGGCCAGCACCCACCTGCCCGACTTCTTCGTCCGCCGCCCCGACCAGGTGGTCGTCCAGACCTGGCACGGCACCCCGCTGAAGCAGATCGGCTTCGACTTCGAGAAGGTCTGGTTCACCGACTCCAAGTACCTCAAGAGCCTGGCCCGGGAAGTCCCGAACTGGAGCCTGCTGGTGGCCGGCAACCGCTGGTCGGCCCCGGTCCTGCGGCGCGCCTTCGACTTCAAGGGCGAGATCCTGGAGAGCGGTTCGCCCCGCAACGACCTGCTGTTCGCGACCGACCGGGAGAAGACCGCCGAGCAGGTCCGGGAGCGGCTCGGCCTGCCCGAGGGCAAGAAGGTCGTGCTGTACGCGCCGACCTGGCGCGAGGACCGGCGCCGGCCGCAGGGCGGCTACCAGATCGACCTGCGGATCGATCTGGCGGCGGCCAAGGCCGCGCTCGGCGACGACCAGGTGCTGCTGGTGCGCCGGCACCACCTGATGTGCGGCCAGATCCCGGGCGCCGGCAACGGCTACATCTGGGACGTCGGCACCTACCCCGACATGGCGGAGCTGCTGCTGATCGCCGACGTCCTGGTGACCGACTACTCGGCGAGCGCGTTCGACTTCGCGTCGACCGGCAAGCCGATCGTGTTCTTCACCCACGACCTGGAGCACTACCGGGACAACCTGCGCGGCTTCAGCCTGAACTTCGAGGCCGAGGCACCCGGCCCGATGCCGGCCACCTCCGAGGAGCTCCTCTCGGTGCTCGGCCGGGTGGACGAGGTCGCGGCGAAGTACGCGGACCGGGCCGCCGCGTTCCGCGAGGCCTACTGCGACCTGGACGACGGCAAGGCCTCCGCCCGGGTGGTCGACGCGATGCTCCGCAAGGAGTAGCCACCGCGCACGATCCGGCGGGCGCCCGGCACCGCAAGGTGCAGGGAGACCGGGCGTATCCCGAGCCGGAAACGGAAACGA
>NZ_JBHJSJ010000074.1:30654-36512 GCF_042268845.1 Kitasatospora sp. NPDC056273
TGGGCGGGGGGGCCCGCCCCCCCCCCGCCGGGGCCCCCCCCCCGCGCGTTTCCGGAGCCGGATCCGGAAACGACCGGAAAACCGATTTCGAATGTCGAATGGGCGTTCCCGGAAACGCGATTCCCCGGGGCATTCGAAAAAGTGTGCAATTGACCCCGGCGCCATTTCTGGATGGGATGTGGATCTCCCTCCCGAAGGGCTCCCACCGCCATGCCTGTGCTCACCCGGCTGGTCCTGCCGCACGCCGCCCCCCGGGTGGCCGCCGACCACCCCGCCGCCGACGAGGACGTCGCCTTCGGCCTGCTGCGCGCCCGCTGGCACGGCCGCGGCCTGGAGCTCACCGGCTTCGCCCGCCCGGACGGCCAGGACACCGGCCGGCCCGGCTCCGCCTGGACCTGGCTGACCCTGCGCCACCAGAACCGCTCCCAGCCGCCGCTGCACCTGCGCTCCCGCCCCCGCCGGATGCCCGAGGTCACCGACGACAGCGCCCAGTCCGAGCACAACCACGACTGGTCCGGCTTCACCGCCCTGATAGCCCCCGGCCGGCTGCGCCGCGGGGGCCACTGGCTGCTCGGCGACTGGCGGATCGAGGCCACGCTCTTCACCCGCCCCCGCCCCGCCCGGGTGCGCCGCCGGTACGGCGCCCTCGCCCCGTACTGGTGCGGGTCCGGCGAGTACCCGCCGGCCCACTGGGTGGACCACGACGTCCGGCTCCAGCCGTTCTTCGCCGACGGCCGGCTGCACCTGCGGCTGGAGCGCCCGGCCGTCCTGGTCACCCGGGCCGCCCCCGCCCCCGACGGCCTGGACCTGGACGGGGTCGCCGACACCTGCCCCTCCGGCACCGTGCTGCGGCTGCGCCACCGGGAGAGCGACGCGGTGGTCGAGCGGCCGCTCGCCCGAACCGGCAACACCTTCACCGTCCGGGTGCCGTACCGGCCGTTCACCACCGACGGGCGGGGCGGCGGCCGGCTGGAGCACTGGGACGCCGAGCTGCTGTACCCCGACGGCGCCGCCGTGCAGCCCTGCCTCGACGAGCGCGGCGGCCCGGTGGCCGGCCAGCACCCACTGCCCGGCGCCCCGGACCGGGTGCTCTACCTCAAGCACCTCGCCGACGGCCGGCTCCAGCTCTGCGTCCAGCCCGCGGCCGGCCTGGTCGACCGGATCGCCGTACGGGACGGCGGCTTCGAGCTGTCCGGCCACTGCCCGGGCCCGGCCTCGGCACTGGAGCTGGTGCTGCGCCACCCCGGCTCCGCGAGCGAGGTCCGCACCCCGGTCGGCACCGGCCCGGACGGCCGCTTCCGGGCCCGGGTGCCCGCCACCCGGACCGGCTCGGACGGCGTCGCGCTGCCGCTGCGCAAGGGCGTCTGGGAGGCCGCGCTGGAGCCGGCCGGCCGCCCCGGGGACGGCCGGCCGCTGCTCGCCGCCCCCGGCGCGCTGACCGCCGTCCCCGCCGCCACCACCGCGGGCGGCAAGCGGATCCTGCTGCAACGCCGGTGGCACGACACCCTGGTGGTGGACTCCACCCCGGTGCTCACCGCCACCGAGCGCAGCGCCTGGACCCAGCACCGGCTGCGCACCGAGCGCTACCCGGCCGCCCGCCGCGCGCCGCTGCGCGAGGCGGTGCTGTACGACGTTTTCGGCGGCCGCGGCTACGCCGACTCCCCGCGCGCGGTGCACGCCGAACTCGCCCGCCGGGACGGCCGGTTGGAGCACCTGTGGGTGGTCGACGACGCCCAGGCCGCGCTGCCGCCCGGAGTCGTCCCGGTGCGGAGCTGGAGCCCGGAGTGGTACCGCGCGCTGGCCACCTGCCGGTACCTGGTCGGCAACACCCACTTCCCGGACTTCCTGGAGCGCCGCCCCGGCCAGGTCGTCGTGCAGACCTGGCACGGCTCCCTGCTGAAGCGGATCGCCCACGACGTCGAGAGCCCCTGGCTGGCCGACCGCGGCTACCTGCGGGCGCTCGACCGGGAGACCCCGCAGTGGAGCCTGCTGCTCTCCCCCAGCCCGTTCGCCACCCCGATCCTCCGGCGCGCCTTCCGCTACGGCGGCGAGCTGCTGGAGTCCGGCTACCCGCGCAACGACGTGCTCGCCCGCCCGGACCCGCGGGCCGCCGCGGCCGTCCGCCGCCGGCTCGGCGTCCCCGAGGGCCGGCGGATCGTGCTGTACGCGCCGACCTGGCGCGAGGACCAGCAGCGCGGTGACGGCGACGGGTTCCGGCTCGACCTGCGGCTGGACCTCGGCCACGCGCGGCGCCTGCTCGGCGCGGACCACGTGCTGCTGGTCCGTCCGCACGCGCACGTCCGCGAGCCGCTGCCGGGCGCCGGCGACGGCTTCCTGTACGACTGCGGGGACTACCCCGACCCGCAGGAACTGCTGCTGGTCGCGGACGTGCTGGTGACCGACTACTCGTCGATCATGTTCGACTTCGCCATCACCGGCCGCCCGATGTACTTCTTCACCTACGACCTGGAGCACTACCGCGACACCCTGCGCGGCTTCTCCTTCGACTTCGAGTCGAACGCCCCCGGCCCGCTGGTGCCCACGTCGGCCGAACTCCTCGGCGCGCTGCGCGAACTGGCCGACGGCGACGGCGGACCGCCGCCCGGCTACGCCGAGCGCTACCGGCGTTTCCGGGCCGAGCACTGCGCGCTGGACGACGGCGGCGCGGCCCGCCGGGTGGTCGACCGGATGCTCGAACTCGGCGGCCGGGGAGGGCTAGGACACACCCTCGGACACGCCCCGGAGCACACCCCGGTTCACCCGAACGGGTAGCTCCGCCAGGGCCGCCAGACCTCGTCCGCGTCGAAGCGGGAGAGGCCGAAGCCCGGCACCGGGAAGTCCGCCCGGAAGCCGCGCGCCTGCTCGTACGCCTGGTCCAGCACGTCCTCCGGCAGACCGTGGGCGACCGTCACGTGCGGGTGGTACGGGAACGCCAGCTCGCGGGCCAGCGGGCCGGAGCGGACGTCCGCCTCCAGCAGCCGGCACTCCTGCGCGCCCTCCTCGACCCGGACGTACACCACCGGGGAGACCGGGCGGAAGGTCCCGCTGCCGCGCAGCAGCATCCGGAACGGCCGGTGCGCGGCCGCCACCGCCGCCAGGTGCTCCTCGATCTTCGGCAGCTCCCCCGCGGGCACCTCGGTCGGCGGCAGCAGGGTGACGTGCGTGGGTATCGACCGGGCCAGCGGGTCGCCGTGCCCGGCCCGGGCGTCCTGGATCGCCGTGCCGTACGGGTCCGGGACGCTCACGGACACGCCGATGGTGACGACCTCGGGGAGGCCGTCACCACCGGGCAGGCGTGTGAGGGGATTCACCGCTTGGCGGCCGGGAGGAAGCCGATCCGGTCGTACACCGTCTCCAGCGTCACCGACGCCACCTCGCGGGCCTTCTCGGCGCCGATCGCCAGCACCCGGTCCAGCTCGGCCGGGTCGTCCAGGAACAGCCGGGTGCGCTCCTGGAAGGGGGTGACCCACTCGGTGAACAGCTCGGCCAGCTCGGTCTTCAGGGCGCCGTACATCTTGCCCTCGAAGTGCGCGACCAGCTGCTCGACCGACTGGCCGCTGAGCGCGGAGTGGACGCGCAGCAGGTTGGAGACGCCCGGCTTCCCCTCCTCGTCGTAGGACACGACGGTGCCGGTGTCGGTGACGGCGCTCTTGAACTTCTTGGCGCTGGCCTTCGGGTCGTCCAGCAGGCTCACCAGGCCCTTGGGCGAGGAGGCCGACTTGCTCATCTTGACGGCCGGGTCCTGGAGGTCCTGGATCTTCGCCGTCTCCTTGAGGATGTACGGCTTCGGCACCGTGAGGGTCCGGCCGTAGCGGGTGTTGAAGCGCTCGGCGATGTCGCGGGTGATCTCCACGTGCTGGCGCTGGTCCTCGCCGACCGGGACGGCGTCGGCCTGGTAGAGCAGGATGTCCGCGATCTGGAGGATCGGGTAGGTGAACAGGCCGACCGTGGTGCCCTCGGCGCCGTACCGGGAGGACTTGTCCTTGAACTGGGTCATCCGCGAGGCCTCGCCGAAGCCGGTGAGGCAGTTCATCACCCAGGCGAGCTGCGCGTGCTCGGGCACGTGCGACTGGACGAACAGCGTGCAGTGGTCCGGGTCCAGGCCCGCGCCGAGCAGCTGGGCGGCGGAGACCCGGGTGTTCTCGCGCAGCGTCGCCGGGTCCTGGGGCACCGTGATCGCGTGCAGGTCGACGACCATGTAGAAGGCGTCGTTGTCCTTCTGCAGGTCGACCCACTGGCGCACCGCGCCCAGGTAGTTGCCGAGGTGGAACGAGCCGGAAGTGGGCTGGATGCCGGAGAGCACCCGGGGACGGTCCTTGACCGGACCAGTGACCGCTGCGTTGACCATGCGGGCCATTCTTCCAGTTCCACCGACCGCTCAGGAAACCTCCGCCCCCGCGGGCTCGGCCAGTGTGACCGCACTCACCCCCACCCGGGCGATCCGCCGGCCCTCGACCTTGGCCACCGTCAGCAGCACCCCGCCGCCCCCCTCGACGGGCACCCGCACCTGGTCGCCGTCCCGGGGCAGCCGGCCGAGCGCGGCGACCAGGCAGCCGGCCACCGTCTCGTACGGGCCCTCGGGCAGGGTGACGCCGGTCTCCTCGGCGAAGTCGCCGAGGTTGAGCAGACCGTCCAGCTCCATGCCGCCGCCGGCCAGCCGCCGGGTGGGGGCGGCCGCCGGGCTGTCGTACTCGTCCCGGATCTCGCCGATCACCTCCTCGACCAGGTCCTCCAGGGTGACGATCCCGGCGGTGCCGCCGTACTCGTCCACCACGATGGCCAGGTGGTGGCCCTCCCGGCGCATCTCGCCCATCGCCTCCAGCACCCGCTTGGTGCCGGGCAGCAGCTTCACCGGGCGGGCCAGGTCACGGACCTTGACGGCCTGCTCGCCGCGCGCGCCGTACAGGTCGCGGACGTGGACGAAGCCGACCACCGCGTCGGCGCTGCCCTCGACCACCGGGTAGCGCGAGTGCGGCGAGGTGTCGGCCTGGTGCCGGACGGCGGCCAGCGGGCGCTCGGCGTCCAGGAAGGTCACCTCGGTGCGCGGGACCATCACCTCGCGCAGCTGGCGCTCCCCGGCGGAGAACACGTCGGCGATCAACGCCCGTTCGTCGCTTCCGAGTTCGGTGTTGGCGGCGACCAGGCCGCGCAGCTCCTCGGAGCTCATCGAGCCGCGGCCCGCGGTCGGGTCGCCGCCGAGCAGCCGGACCATCAGGTTGGTGGAGTGGCCGAGCAGCCAGATCACCGGCCGCAGCACCACCGACATCACGTCCACCACCGGGGCGGCGACGACCGCGATGGACTCGGCGCGCTGCAGGCCGATCCGCTTGGGGGTCAGCTCGCCCAGCACCAGCGAGGCGTAGCTGATCACCAGGGTGAGGCCGACCAGGGCCACCGCGGCGGCCACGCCCTCGGACAGCCCGGCCCGGACGAACAGCGGGGCGACCTTGCCCGCCAGGGTGTCCGCGCCGAAGGCGGCGGACAGGAAGCCCATGCAGGTCACCCCGACCTGGACGGCGGCCAGGAAGCGGTTGGGGTCGGCGGCCAGGTGCGCGGCCCGGGCGGCGCGGCGGGTGCCGTGCGCCTCCAGCGTCCGGATCTGGCCCTCGCGCAGCGAGATCAGCGAGATCTCGGCGACGTTGAACAACCCGCCCAGCAGGATGAAGACGAGGACGAGCGCGGCGTCCCCGAGTGTTTCGTTCACAGCGGGCCAGTGTAGGACGGCCGGTACCGGCCGGGGCCGGACACGACGGCGGAGCACCGACTCGGACACCGCCGCGGAACCCGGTCCCGCACGACGGCGGAGCCCGGTCCGGACACGGCGGCGGCCCGCCGCTTCCGGGACGGATTGTCTCTTA